>CAYWTI010000250.1:0-1562 GCA_964461175.1 uncultured Actinomycetes bacterium
CGGGTGGATCTGCGCGCCGACGGTCTGGGCGACGCCGAGCGCGATCCCTCCGATGAGCGTCCCCCACAGCGAGCCCATGCCGCCGATGACGACGGCCTCGAAGGCGAAGATGAGCTGGGTCGGCCCGCTGAGCGGGTCGAACACCGAGCGGATGCCGAGGAAGAGGCCGCCCAGCGCCGCGATGGCGACCGCGATCGCCGTCGCTCGCGCGTAGACGCCGCGGCTGTCGATGCCGACGAGCTCCGCGGCGTCCGCGTCCTCCGCGGTGGCGCGCATGGTCCAGCCCGCGCGCGTCCGGGAGAGGAAGAGCTGCAGGCCGCCGAAAAGCAGAACGGCGACGGCAAGGACGACGATGCCGAGCCCGGAGACGGTGAGGCCGCCCGCGACCTGCGTGCTCGACGTCGCCAGCGTGCCGGCGCTGCCGCCGAGGGAGCGCACGTCGGGCGAGAACGCGAGCTGCAGCAGGTTCTGGATCACGATCGACAGGCCGAAGGTCGCGAGCAGCGGCGTCAGGATCCCTGCCTTGAGGCTGCGTTCGAGCAGGGTGAAATGGAGGACGTAACCGAGCACGATCATCGCCGGCAGCGCGACCAGGAAGCCGACCACGGCCGGCGCGCCCGTGCGCTCGACCACGACCAGGATCAGGTAGGCGCCGAGGACCGCGAGGTCGCCGTGCGCGAGGTTGATGATGCGCATGACGCCGAACATGATCGAGAGGCCGCACGCGAGCACCGCGTAGAACGCGCCGAGAAATACGCCCTGCAGGACGGCGTTGGCAACGGTCACGGCCGGAGGCCTCGGCGACAGATTCGGTGGCGAGGCGGCCCAGATGCTAGGCGCGGCGGAGCACCGGAGCGAGCGCATCCGTCGATGCGCGAGCGAGGAGCGGAAACCTGCTGGGGTCCCCGTGCCGTAGGCAGGGGGGCAGTGGGCTGCATCGGCGCCGAAGATGCGTCGAGGATCTCCGGCCGGGACCGTCTGGTCATAGCGTCATGCCGGCCTCTTCAGGCCGAAGTACGCATTGACGACGTGGTCGCGATCGAGCGACGCGGCGTCGCCCTCGAGCACGACCCGACCCTCGAGCATGCAGACGACGCGCCCGGCGACCTTCAGCGCGCGCGTGAGGTCCTGCTCGACCAGCAGCACCGTCGCGCCTTCGCGGATGACGTCGGCCAGTGAGCGGTAGACCGCGTCGACCACGACCGGCGCCAGGCCCAGCGATACCTCGTCGAGAAGGAGCAGGCTCGGGTTGCCCATCAGGGCGCGGCCGATCGCGACCGCCTGCTGCTCGCCGCCCGAGAGGTTGGCGGCGAGCATGCGCCGCCGCGGCTGGAGCAGCGGAAAGACATCGAGCACCGCCTGCACGTTCCACCGCCCGCGCCGCGACGAGGCGGCGACGCGGAGGTTCTCCTCGACCGTGAGACCGGGGAACAGGCGCCTGCCTTCGGGCACGAGCGCGATGCCGAGGCGGACGCGGCGGTGCGCCGGAAGGGCGGTGATGTCCGCGCCGTCGAAGCGGATGCGGCCGCCGTGCATACGGTGCGCGCCCGCGAGCGCGCGCA
>CAYWTI010000251.1:0-9552 GCA_964461175.1 uncultured Actinomycetes bacterium
CCGACCTCCCGCCATCCGGTCTCGCGCCCGACCTCGTCCCCCAGCGTGCGGTAGAGGTCGACCGAGTTGATCATCATCCGGGTCAGGCTCAGCGAGCCGCGAAGCTGGCCGACCAGGCCGGCGGAGTGGAACGTCGAACCGCTGGTGACGCGCGCGCGCTCGACCATGACGACGTCGTTCCAGCCGAGACGCGCGAGCCAGTAGAGGATCGACGCGCCGCCGACACCACCACCGATGACGACGGCGCGTGCGTGTTGTTTCAAACGGTCTCTAGGCGGGAGCCTCCGCCGCGGCGGTTGTCGATGCCGGCGCGCGGCGCTGCGCCGCCGCCCAGTAGGCGACGCCGACGATGAGGATGACGGCGAGCGTGAACTCGTAGACCGGGATGTTCTGCATGAAACCGGGGAACGTGACGTTGGGCAGCGCGCTCAACGGCGGGTTCTGGCCGCCGGCGCTGGCGTCGCGCGGCCACAGGAAGTTGATCTCCATCGCGATGCCCCAGACGAGGCCGAGGATGCTGACGAGCACCCCTGCCGAACCGAGCTTGAACGGCGCGTCGTCCTTCGGCCAGCCCTTCAGCCGGGCCAGGAAGATGGCGATATTGCCGAGGATGTAGGAGAGGTAGATCATGCCGGTCGCGCCGATCGCGATCGTCGCCGCGCCCGTGTAGTACAGCAGCGGCAGGCCGGCGAGCAGGCCGACGATGACGCAGGTGCCGATGGGCGTGTGCAGCCCGGAGTGCACCTTGTTCCAGGTCTTGCCCAGCGGAAGCTTGCCGTCGCGGGCCATGCCGAAAGCGAGCCGGATGGTCGAGGTCTGGATGGCGAGGCAGCAAACGTAGATGGCGGCGAACACGACGAGCAGGTAGAGGTTGGCGGCCCAACCGGGGAAGTTGCCCTCGATGATCGTGACGAGCGGGAAGGGGATCTTGCCCGCGCCCGCGTCGCTCACGAATTTGCTGACGTCGCCCGGGATGGCGATGACGGTGGCGAAGAGAAAGATCGCGCCGATGATCGCGGCGCCGACCACTGCCGCGATGACCGCGCGTGGCGCCTCGCGGCGTGGATTCTTGGTCTCCTCGGCGAGAGTGCTCGCCGTGTCGAAGCCGTAGATGACGAACAGGGACATGAACATCGCGCCCAGGAACGTGCCGGCGGCGTTGCTCGTCCCGAGGTAGCTCGTGTCGGTGAACACCGACACGGACTGGTGGTGATAGAAGAGCAGGAGGATGAGCGCGAAGACGACCATGCCGAGGATCTCGAAGACGACGCCGGTGTTGTTGACGATGGCGACGAGGCGCACGCCGAAGATGCTCAGCAGCGTCGTGCTCAAGAGCACCAGCGCGGCGACGTTGCGCTCGGTGTCGGGGTCGGTGCCGATGTTCAAACCGAAGGCGTTGTTGAGCAGCGGGATGAGCACAAGCGGCACGGTGGCGACGACAGCCGCGACGGTGAGCACGCCGGCGAAGAGATAGATCCACCCGGTGAACCACGAGTACGTCCGGTTGGAGAGGTACTTGGTCCACTGGTAGACCGAGCCGGCGACGGGGAAGTGCGAGCTGACCTCGGCGAAGTTCAGGGCGATGATCAGCTGCCCGACGACGACGATGGGCCAGCTCCACCAGAAGAACGGGCCCGCGAGCGCGATGCCGAGGATGAACAGCGTGAAGATGCCCGTCGACGGCGAGATGTATGAGAACGCGACGGCGAAGCTCGAGTAGACGCTGAGAGTGCGGCGCAGCTCCTGCTTGTAGCCGAACTTCGCGAGGTCGCGAACGTCGGCGTCGTGGTGCGCGGTTTCCAACGGCTTCCCTCCCCTTAACTGGCTGGTGGACGGTTGGCGGCCGTCTAGCGGCCGGCTTGCTTGGTGCGGCGGAAACTATCACCGCCCGGCCACGGCGTCAAACCGCGGGCGGCCGCTCCGAGCCATGCGCCGCTCACGCCGAGCAGCGTTGCGACCACGAGCGTGAGCACGACCGGGACGGCCGGCTTGGCGTCGAAGCCCATGATCGCCGCCAGGGCGGTGGCCGTCGGGCCGAGCCCGTAGCGGCTGTGCGCGACCGCAAGCGGGACGAGCCACGAGGCAAGCCCGATGCCGGCGCCGGCGGCGGCGGCGATCGCCAGCCGGCCGATGACCACGCCGCAAAGGACGCCGATCGCGAACGGCGCCCACCAGTAGCCCAGCAGCACGAGCGCGAGCGAGACGAGGGCGGCGAGCAGGATCGTGATGTAGAGCCTCACGAGTGGAGGCTCCACGTCGCGCCGGCGCCGGCGGCGGGCGAGTCGGCACCCAGCATCGGGTTCAGCCTGCCCGCGAACCACGCGGCGGCGCGGTCGGTGTACCAACCGGACGCCGGGTTCTCGCTCTGGCCGCCGGGGTAGATGGCCTGGAACGTATGCGCGCCCCAGTCGACGACCATGCGCCAGCTCGGGCCGTGGGTGGAGGGGAATCCGCCGGCCGCGAGCGGCGTGTTGCCGTCGCCGCGATCGGGGGTTGGGCCGTAGTTGAGGCCGCTGACGTCGGCGAGGTTCTCGAGCACGCGCTGGTGGACCCGGCCCCAGGTCCATGTGCCCGGGTCGGCGCCGAGCTGCTTCGTCAGCACGCTGATCGTCTGCTTGAACGCCGCGCGCTGCGCGTCGACCGCGGTGCGCGAGCCGACGCCCGGGGCGCTGAAGGCCATGTTCGTCGGGTCGTTCAGCGTCCAGGCCTCGAGGTCCTGGCCAAGCGCGTCCGTGAGCTCCTGCATGTCGACCTTGACGGCGCGCGACTTCCACCACGGGCCGAAGGTCTGGTCGAGGTACGCGCCCCAGAAGTAGGCCCAGATGGTCGCGGCCGCCGACCCCTGGTCCATGCGGTCGTCCCAGCCCTGCAGCAGGGCGAGCGCCGCCGAGGAGCCCGCGTCGAGGTGCTGGTCCTTGAGCGACTGCGCGAGGACGGGCACGATCTCGGCAGCGAGGAAGTCGCGCGTGTCGGTCTGGAGGTTCTGCATATCGGCCGCGCTGAGCTTTGCCTGCGACGTCAGGACGCGGTGGATCTCGTTCGCGCGGTAGCCGGGATCGAAGAAGTTCGACGCGGTGCCGATGTAGTACGGGTAGTCCTTGGTCACCTGGCGCTGGTTGGCGGACCAGATGACGCCGCTGCGCGGGTCGTAGTCCTGCGGGATCTGGTCGTAGGGAATCGTGCCGGTGACGTCGGCCTCCCCGGTGCCCGGCATGGGCAGCCATGGGGTCGCGGTCTTCGGTACCTGCGGGTAGTCGCCCGCGGAGATGAGGCCGATGTTGCCCTGGTCGTCGGCGTAGACGAAGTTGTGCGCGGGCGAGAGCCAGCCCTTGAGCGCGTCCCGGAACTCGGTCCAGCTGCTCGCCCGGTCGATGCCGAGCAGCACGCTGAGGTCCTGGCTGGGCAGGTTGCCGGTCCAGTAAACGCTCGTCGTCTGGCCGCGCTCGCTGATCACCGGCCCGTGCACGGACCAGCGGACGTTGACGTGCTGCGTCGCGCCTCCGAGGACCGGGATGTCGTAGCCGAGCGTCGTGTACTGCTTCCACTGCCCGTTCCACTGGTACGCGCCCGGATGTGCGGCGTCCTCCTT
The DNA here is from genome assembly GCA_964461175.1 of uncultured Actinomycetes bacterium. Taxonomy (GTDB): domain Bacteria; phylum Chloroflexota; class Dormibacteria; order Dormibacterales; family Dormibacteraceae; genus 40CM-4-65-16. Next base: position 3,590 of record CAYWTI010000251.1, read on the forward strand.
CTCGACGTAGAAGAACGTCTGCTGGTTCTGCGCGTCGGTGAGGCTCCAGGCGATGTGCTGGTTGTGGCCGATCAGGATGACGGGCGTGCCCGGGATGCTCACGCCCGCGGCGTGGTAGCCGGGCGAGTCCATCGTGAGCTGGTACCAGATCGCGGGCAGCGTCAGGTGGAGGTGCGGGTCGCCGGCGAGCAGCGCGCCGCCGCTGGCGCTCTTGAAGCCCGCGACCGCCCAGTTGTTGCTCGCGCCGCCGGTGGCGATGAGCCCCGCGGGCAGGCTGGCGAGGCGCTGGTAGAGCGGTTCGACGTCCGCCTGCGCACCGCCCGGCAGGGGCATCTGGTCTATCGGTGCGGGTGTGGAGGCCGCGGGCGGGTACGGCCCCGTGTCGTAGGGCGACTGCTGGTTCGGCGGGAACATCGGAAACCAGTCCTTCGTCAGGTCGGCGCCGAGCGACTTGTTCAGCAGTGCCATCGCAAGCGGCGTGTCGGTGAAGTTGAGCGTCTGCGTCATATCGCCCTTGATGAGCAAGGAGTCGATCGGGGTCCACGGCCGCGGCGTGTAGCCGAGCAGCGTGAACATCGCGTCGAGCTGGTGCGTCGAGGTCGCCTCCTGGATGCGGTCGTTGACGCCCTGCGCGTACGCGATCAGCGCGTCGTGGCCGGGGTCGGTCGCCGGCAGCTGTGACCACTCGAGCTGCGCGGTCTTGAGCAGGCCGAGCTCGAGCTCGAAACGGTCGCTGTCGAGCGCGACCTTGCCGACGATCTCGCTCAAACGCCCGGCGCCCTGCCGGCGCATCAGGTCCATCTGGAAGAGCCGGTAGCGCGCGTGGACATAGCCTGTGGCGAGGAAGAGGTCGTGGTCGGTCTGCGCCGAGATGTGGGCGGTGCCGTCCTTCTCGAACAGGACCTTGACCGGCTGCTGCAGGCCCTCGAGCTTCACGCTGCGATCCGTCGTCTGCGCGTCGGCGGCCATGGTCCATGCGCCGGTGATGGGATTGAACGCCGGGCCGAGGGCGGGGAGCGGCCCCGCCGGGACGAAGGCGACGTACAGCACGGCTGCGGAGACGATGACGGCACCGAGAAGGTTGAGGAGCGGGCGCCGGCTGGGCCGCCGCCGTGACGGCTGCGCGGGCGCGACTGCCGGACTCGCGGCCGGACGGTCGGCCGGTCGCTCGGCGACCTTGGGCTGCGCTGTCACCGCGTCAGTGTGAGGCTATGCCTCTTCCTTTGCCGCTTCCTCTTTGCCCCGGCGGGCGATCTCCTGCACCACCGCGGGGTCGGCGAGCGTCGTCGTGTCGCCAAGTGGTCGGTTCTCCGAGACGTCGCGCAGCAGCCGGCGCATGATCTTGCCCGAGCGCGTCTTCGGCAGCTCGGGTGTGAAGACGATGTTGGCCGGCGCCGCGAACTTGCCGATGACCTTGCCCACGTGGTCGCGCAGCTCCTTCAGCGTTTGCGGCGATCCTTCCTGCCCGCCCTTGAGGGTCACGAAGGCGACGATCGCCTGGCCGGTCTGCGCGTCGTTGCGGCCGGCGACGGCGGCCTCGGCCACCGCGGGGTGGCTGACCAGCGCGCTCTCGACCTCGATGGTCGAGATGCGGTGGCCGGAAACGTTCATCACGTCGTCGACGCGGCCGAGGAGCCAGAAGTCGCCGTCCTCGTCGACGCGCGCGCCGTCGCCGACGAAGTAGGTGTCCTTCCAGCGGCTCCAGTACGTCTGCTGGTAGCGGTCGGGGTCGCCGTAGACGCCGCGCAGCATGGCCGGCCACGGCTTGCGGATGACGAGGTAGCCGCCGCCGCCCGGTGGCACCGGTTTGCCGTCGTTGTTGAACACCGCCGCGTCGATGGTGGGGAAGGGCTGGGTCGCGCTTCCGGGCTTGAGCGTCGTGATGCCGGGGAGCGGCGTGATCATGATCATGCCGGTCTCGGTCTGCCACCAGGTGTCGACGACCGGCGTGCGGTTGCCGCCGATGTGCTCGCGGTACCAGACCCAGGCCTCGGGGTTGATCGGCTCACCGACCGAGCCGAGTACGCGCAGCGAGCTGAGGTCGTGCTTCTCCGCGTACTCGGGACCCCACTTCATGTGGGTGCGGATGGTCGTCGGGGCCGTGTAGAGGATGTCGGGGCGGTACCGCTCGACGATCTGCCACCAGCGCTCCTTGTCGGGAAAGTCGGGCGTGCCCTCGTAGACGATGCCCGTGGTCCCGTTCGCCAGCGGCCCGAAGACGATGTAGCTGTGCCCGGTGACCCAGCCGACGTCGGCCGCGCACCAGTAAACGGACTTCGGCTTGACGTCGAAGATGTAATGGTGCGTCGTCGCCACGCCGACGAGGTAGCCGGCGGTCGTGTGGATGATGCCCTTCGGCTTGGCCGTGGTGCCGCTCGTGTAGAGCAGGTAGAGCAGGTCCTCGGAGTCCATCGGCTCGCAGGGGCAGTCCTTCGGGTCGTCGCCGACGCCGGCCAGCACCTCGTGGGCCCAGACGTCGCGGCCCTGGCTCCACTGCACGTCCCCGCCCGTGCGCTTGACGACGAGGCAGCGCTTGACCGTCGGTGACTCGTCCATCGCCGCGTCGGCGTTCGCCTTGAGCGGCACGCGGTTGCCTCGGCGCCAGCCCTCGTCCTGCGTGATCAGGAGCTCGCACTGCATATCGTTCATGCGGCCGGCGAGCGCCTCGGCGCTGAACCCGCCGAAGACGACGGTGAACGGCGCGCCGATGCGCGCGCACGCGAGCATCGCCGTCGGCAGCTCGGGGACCATGCCCATGTAGATGCCGACGTGGGTGCCCTTCTTGACGCCGAGCTTCTTCAGCGCGTTGGCGAAGCGGACGACGTCCTTCTGGAGGTCGCCGAACGTGATCTGGCGGCGGTCGCCCTCAGGCTCGCCCTCCCAGAAGATGGCGACCTTGTCCTTCAGCCCGCCCTCGACGTGGCGGTCGACGCAGTTGTAGCAGACGTTGAGCTTGCCGCCGATGTACCACTTGGCGTAGGGAGGCTTCCATTCGTAGAGCTGCGTCCACGGCTCGAAGAAGGTGATGCGCCTGGCTTCCTCGGTCCAGAACTCGTCGAAGGAGCGGCCGTAGATCTCCGGTTTGGCGTTGGCCTGCTTGCTGAAATCGGGGCTCGGCGGGTAGCGGCGCTCCTCGACCTGAAGAGTCTCGATCGCGTGGCCGTGCGAACTCGAATCGTCCATCTCGCCAGTATGGCCAGACTCGCGGAAAGAGTGCTTGACGGGGCGGCGGACGGTCTACCCTTGGCGTTCAGGAAAGCCCACCGGGGGAATTAAGGGCAGACCTGGGGGATGGATAGGAAGTGCAGGCAGGGGTCGTCGGTCTACGCGCCGCGCTGATCGCCGCCTGGGAGCAGGACCTGCGCGCGGTGCGCAACGACAGCTTCGACCCGGGGCGCGGGCGCGAGGCGCTGGTCTTCATGCAGCGGTTCTACGGCCTCATCTCCGAGCTGCGGCCGCAGATCCAGCGCGCGTGGGGGCCGGGCGGGCACGTGCACGTGATCGACTCGCCGGAGGTGGGCGGGCCGGGGCCGCGAGTGTCGCAGTCGCGGATCCGCCTGCGCAACCACGGCGACCTGGTCGCGGTCGAGCTGTTCGCGTACACGGACGGCTCGTACAAGGCCAACCCGTCGGCCGGGCTCGACCGGGACATCCGGGTTGTCGACGTCGAGCCGCTGGTGCTCGCCGGCGAGCCGTACCGGCTGGCGATCGAGTTCCTGCAGCACGCGCTGAACATCGACCTCGTGCTCGGCGGCGGGCGCGGATCGCAGTGGCTGTACGAGCACGTGGCCGCGATGCAGTTCGTGGGGTCGGGGCGGTGGGCGACGCTGGGCGAGGTCTACCGGGCGGCGACGCGGGAGTTCGCGGTGGCGGACAGCTTCGACAACGTGGTCGCGATGCTGGCGCCGAAGGGCGAGCTCGCTGGCGCGAACGGCGCGAATGGAGCGAATGGGTCGGCTGCGGCGAACGGGTCGGCCGGCAGCGACGCCGCCGAGCTCGTGCTGTCCATCGAGCAGCTCCAGCGCTACGTCGAGCCGCAGCAGGACCTGGCGAACTTCCTGTCCGTGGTCCAGGTGGCCGTCGCGGCCGACCAGGGCGACCGGCGCGTCGCGAGCGCAGAGGTGGCGGCGCAGCTCGGGCTCGAGCCGTTGGCGACGACGAAGCTGGGACGGCTGCTTGCCGCGGCGCCGGACGTGTGCCGGGACGGTGAGTTCGCGGGGGACTTCTCCGAGTGGAGCTTCCTGCCGTCGTACAACGTCCATTTCTTCCGCCGCGTGCACTCGATCGACGACTTCCTGGTCGTCGAGTCTTCGCTGGTGCCCCGCGCGGCGATCGAAGGCACGACGACGACGTCGCCGGGCGCGATGGGCACCCAGTTCAAGGTCGAGGACGGGGCGGCGCTGCCCGACGGCATCGTGACGTTCCTGATGACGGACGTGGTGGAGTCCACGCCGCTCTGGCTGCAGAGCCGCTCCGCCATGTACCAGGCGATGCGCCGGCACGACCAGCTGCTGACCGCCGCGATCGAGGCGAACGGCGGGATCGTGCTCAAGGAGCGCGGCGAGGGCGACTCGTTCTTCGCCGTCTTCCTGCGCGCGACGGACGCGGTGGTGGCGGCGGTGGAGGCGCAGATGGCGGTCCAGAACGAGCCGTGGCCGGAGCGCATCTCGATCTCGGTGCGCATGGCGGTTCTGACCGGCGAGGCGGACGCGGCCGACAGGGACTACCGCTCGCCGGCCGTGAACCGGTGCGCCAAGCTTCGCCGGCGCGCGGTGGGCAGGCAGATCCTCGTCTCCGAGACGACGTACTCGATCGTCGCCGACATACTTCGCGACGACATCCGGCTGGTCTCTGTGGGCAAGCGGCGCCTCGAGGGCCACGAGCGGCCGGAGGAGGTCTACGTCGTCGAGCACGACGACGTGGAGCTGGTCGGCTCGGTCGCGGGGGACGAGGTCCTGGCCTAGGCGGTTCCGGCGCTTCCGGTGTTCCGGCGCTTCCGGCTTCGGGGCGTTTCCCGCGGCGGTATGTCGTTTGTGACGTGGCCCGTTCGTCGTCGTGGGTGTGGGTGCGGTCTGGAATAGCCGCGTGGCGCAACCCGATAACCTCATGGAGGTGATGGGGGCCAGTCGCTCGAGATCGCGCGCGCAGCTGCTCGACGCAGGATCGGTGGTCCTGGTCGGCGTGGCGGCCGCGATGTGGGCGTTCGACGCGTACTTCCGCCCGGGGCTGACCAAGCAGCTGTCGTCGGGCCAGATCGTGCTGGTCGAGGACCTGCTGATCAGCCTGTGCCTGGTCCCGGTGCTGCTCGCCAACCTCGGCAGGCTGCGTCACCTCGACGCGCGGCGGTGGGTGGCGCTGGCGGCGATCGCGGTCGGGCCGCAGGCGGTGGCGACCGTGGCGTTCACGAAGGCGATCGGGTTCTCGTTCGCAAACCCGGCCCAGCCAAACTTCGACGTGCTGCACGAGGTCTACCTCCTGTACCTCCTCCAGCCGGTGTTCGGCATCGTGTTCGCCCGGGTGTTCCTGGGCGAGCGCCGGCGGCGGAGCTTCTGGCCGTTTGCCGGGATCGCGCTGGTCGGCGTGTACCTGATCGTGTTCGCCGACGACCCGGCGGCGCCGTGGTCGATCCGCCGGCCCGAGCTGGCGGCGGGCGCGCTCGTGCTCGCGGCCGTGATCATGTGGGCGGCCGGCACCGTGCTCGGGAGGTACGCGCTCGAGGACGTGAGCTTCCCGGTGACCACAACGATGCGGTTCGTGCTGGCGCTGCCGGTCCTGCTCGTCATCGCGGTTGTCGACAAGGGCGGGGCGGTGCTGAGCGGCTACGCGGTGTCGCAGCTGCCGAGCTTCCTCGGAATCGTGCTGGTGCCGGGGCTGCTGGCGATGCTTCTGTACTACCTGGCGCTGTCGCGCACGCCCGCGTCGCTGGCGACGATCGCCGAGCTTGGGTACCCGCTCGCGCTGTT
>CAYWTI010000252.1:0-3921 GCA_964461175.1 uncultured Actinomycetes bacterium
GCGCAGGCCGCGATGAGGATCACCGCGGCCAGCGCTGCTCTCACCTCAACGAGTTTGCGACCTGCCAGAACTCGGCGTCGGTAAGGCCCGTGGCAAAGAGGAAGTAGGGCACGCCAGGGCCGGCGAGCATCGGGTTGGCCATGGTGCCCGGCTCCATCCACAGCAGCCATCGATCGCTCAGAGGATCTTTCGTGTCGTAGACGAAATACTCGGCGTAGCCCGCTCGCGCCGCCTTGGTTGGCAGCGCGCCACGGAACTTGACGAAGGTGTCGCTGGCGTTGGCACCGCCGATACCAGGGGTCGGCACGACGATGCCGAAGCTGATCGACTTGTCGCGCTCGTCGCTCTTGTAATCGACCGTGAAGCCGTCGGCGGTGGCGTCGACGGTGGCGTCGTAGACCCACGCCGGCAGGTACGCCGGAAGCAGCACCGGGCGAGTCAGGGTGACCCTCGCACGCACCGCCGCGGCCACCTGGTCCGGCTGCATGACGGCGTGGTAGCCGCCGCCCTTGCCGGTCCCGCCGGTTGCGACCACCGTCGCCGGCTCGATCTGGCTCCAGTCGGTGCCGTTCCAGGCGAACATCCCGTAGTCGAAGCCACTCATGACGTCGGCCCACGAGACGACCTTGCCTACGCTCGCCACGTACGCCATGTAGCCCATCGTCGGCGGCTGCACGGAGGGGTGCTGCCGCGCCCACGAGGTGCCGTCCCACACCCACGTGTCGCTGCCGTTCAGGACCACTAGCTCGTGGCGCTGCGGGTCGTACGCAAACGAGGAGATCGGCGAGAGCGGGATATTCACGCGCGGATGGAGCGCCGTCCAGGCCGAGCCGTCCCACGCCCACGTGGTCGTGCCGACGAACAGGACACGATCGCCTCCTGGCATCAGCGCCGCTCCCGGCTGCGCGTCTATCGGGGATTGGAGCTGGCGCCAGTCCGTGCCGTCCCAGGCCCACAGTTCGGCGTGGATGCCGCCGTTGGCCTCCGACGTCACCTTCGTGTAGCCGTACATCAGGACGGTGCGCGTGATGGGGTCGAACTGCATCGACGGCGCGGCCCAGTCGTAGCCGAACGCCGGCTCGTGCGCCGGGTGTTGCTCCTTCCACGTCGACCCGTCCCATGTCCACGTGTCGTCGACCGCCTGCTGACCGCCCTTGCCCTGGCTCACCTGCGCCATGCCGCCGAACAGGACGACGTCGCGGTGCGCCGCGTCGTAAGCCATCGCGAAGTCGACCCTCGGCAGCGGGTGCGTGGCCGGGTGCTTCTGCAGCCACAGCTTGCCGTCCCACGTCCACGTGTCCGACCGCGGCCCAGTGCCGCTGTCGCCGCTTCCGCCGAACAGGACCATGACGCCGTGCGCCTGGTCGAACGCGACCGCCGCCGACGAGCGCGGAGGCGGAGGGATCGTCGAGCCGGCGGGGACCGGGGCCGGGGAGCGGAGCACGCGCGAGCCCACGACGAGCGTCGCCACCAGGGCGACGAGCACGACCGTCGCCACCAGGGCCAGCAGCACCGGCCGGTTCGAGCGCGCTCGTGGCGCTGCGGCCGCGGCTCGGACCGACAGCGGGCGCAGCCCCGCCGGCACCGGAGCGGCGAGCAGCTCCTCGTCGAACGCGTTCACGATGCGGGCTCGTGTTGGATCGTTCATCTGTCCACCTCGACCATGCCGAGCCGCAGCTTCGAAACCGCGCGGTGGACGCGCGACTTCGCCGCCTGCGGCGAGATTCCGAGCACCCTTCCGACCTCGACGAGCGGCAGGTCCATGTAGAAGAAAAGGAAGAGGGCGGCGCGGTCGGTCTGCGGCAGGCCGGACAGCTCGCGCGCCAGGTCGATGGCCGCCTCGGGTGTGGTGGGCGCCTCTTCGCGTGGGCGCGGAACCGTGTCCACGCGGAGGACCGAGAACCACCGTGACCGGCGCATGCTGCGGCACTGGTTGGCGACGATGGCGAAGAACCACGGCCTCACCGCCGCCGGTTCACGCAGCCGGCCCAGGTTCTGCCAGGCCTTGATCGTCGCCTCCTGAACGGCGTCGTGCGCCTCGCTCGGGTCGCGCAGCATGACGGCCGCGAGCTTGAACGCCGGCTCGATCAGCGGCCCGACGAGGGAGTCGAACGCCGCCTCGTCGCCTCTGCGCGCCGCCTCCACGAGCGGCGGCTCCTGGACCGTCAAGCTGTCAACCACCGCTTATAAGACGAGGGCTCAGCGGGAAAGGTTCCGCAGCGCCTCGCGCGTCTCCTCGACGCCGGTCCGCCACACGCGCAGGACGACATCGTCGGACTGCTGCCAGTAGCCGCCGAAAGAGCCGTCCCCCACGCGGCGCCGGACCTCGGCGGGGTCGTCGGACGTGCGCGGCGTGCTGGGCTTGTGCCCTTCCGGCACCTTTACGCCGGCGAGGCGCGTCCAGGGGAAGTTCTCCATCCAGGAGGCGTGCGATGCCTCGGGGTCGATCTCGTCCACGACCGCGCGCGTGCGCGGCGCGCTCCACCAGTCGTGGACGGTCACGCCGTTCCCCTCGAGCGCGCGCACCGGCGCGTTGCCGCCATGCCCGTTGACCAGCAGCAGGCGCTTGAACCCCTGGCCGCGCAGCGAGTCGAGGATCTCGCCGACGAACGCCACGTAAGTGCCGGCCGTGACGCTGGGGCTACCTGGGAACGCGGCGAAGTAAGGCGTGATGCCGAAGGCCAGCGCGGGCAGGACCGGCACCCCGAGCGGCTCCGCCGCTTCGACCGCGACGCGCTCCGCGAGGACGGCGTCGGTCGCGAGCGAGAGGTACGAGTGCTGCTCGGTCGAGCCGAGCGGAAGGACGATACGGTCGTCGCGCCGCAGGTACTCCTCGACCTGCATCCAGTTGAGGTCCGCGATCCTCACGCTTCGAGTGTGAGGGAGAGGCGGGGCGGGAGTGCCCGCGCCTCTCCACTGGGGGGAATTGGTCGTCAGGCTGTAGGCGCGAGAGCCGACGGCGCCGGCGCCGGAATCTGCGGCCGCCGGTACGGCTCACCGTCAGGTGCCGCGATCACGTACGCGACCATCACGGCAAAGCCGACCAGCCCGAACACGAGCCCGAGCACGCCGCCCACCACGAGCACCGTGAACCAGGTCTTGTCAGGCAGCAGGTAGCTGTTCACCAGCGCTCCGATCCATGCCGCCAGCTGGACGATGCCGCCCACGAGCGTGATCACCGCGCCCAGGACGATCATCCAGACCGTCATCCAGAAGAAGCCGTTGATCGTCGGCACGAAGTCGTAGCTGTTCGGGTTGCCGGCGACCTGCGTGAACGTGCCGCCGTAAGCCAGCATCAAAAAGACCCCGGCCGATGCAAGCACGATGCCGGCCGCGAAGACCACCAACCCGCCAACCCACGTCCTCGTGATCGTGGACTTGGTCATGTCTACATCACCTCCACGGTCAACGCTCGCACCGTCGGGCCGTGCGGTCGAGGGTCGTTGGGAGGTTATGGGGCAGGCCTAGCGACCTGCCCCGCAAACGAAGGTGAGCCCATCGTCGGCGGCGGGTGCCCGACGCGCCACTGCCGTTTGGTAGAGCAGCGCGATCGCGGCCGTCGACAGCAAGCTCGACGCACCGGCACCGCGCCGCATCGAAGACATAATCAGCGGTGGCCATGACGATCGCCGAGCGCTGGATCGCGGCATGACCGGCGCCTGGGTCGTGGCGTTGACGACGTTCCTCGCCTCGGCCGTCGAGGCCATCGAGATGGTGATCATCGTGGTCGGCGTCGGCGCCGCGCGCGGGTGGCGATCGACGCTGGGCGGCGCGGCGGCGGGGTTCGCCGTCCTGGCGGTGGTCGTCTCGGTCGCCGGCGTCGCTGTCAGCGCCATCCCCATCGGTCCGCTGCGCGTCGTGATCGGGGCGCTCCTCCTCCTGTTCGGGCTGCAGTGGTACCGGAAAGGCATCGCGCGCGTG
>CAYWTI010000253.1:0-15526 GCA_964461175.1 uncultured Actinomycetes bacterium
GTCGCGGGCCAGGTCTATCCCAGCGTCGTCCAGGGCGTTTCGGTGACGCCCAACGCTCAGTCGTACGAGCTGCCCTACATCCAGCGCGAGATCGCGGGCACGCGCAACGCCTACGGGCTGGCCGGCGTCTCGGTGAACAACTTCAGCGGCGACCAGCCGCTGAGCGCGAAGGACGTGCAGGCCGACCAGGCCACGGTCAACAACCTGCGCCTGTGGGACTACACGCAGCTCGCCGAGTCGTACCAGCAGCAGCAGACGATCCGCACGTACTACTCGTTCCACGACATCGACATCGACCGCTACACCGTGAACGGCCAGTACGAGCAGCTCGAGATCAGCGCCCGCGAGCTCGACACCTCGAAGCTGTCGGCCGCCGCCCAGAACTGGACGAACGACCACCTGCAGTACACCCACGGCTACGGCGTCGCCGCCAGCCCCGTCAACGCCGTCGCCGGCGAGGGCCTGCCGACCTACGTCGTCGGCGATCTACCGCCGACCGGCGCGCTGCAGATCACGCAGCCCGCCATCTACTTCGGCGAGGTGCCCGGGATCCAGGACTACGACATCGCGCCTTCGAGCGTCAAGGAGTTCGACTACCCCAAGGGCAGCCAGGACGTCTTCGCCAACTACGCCGGCACGCACGGCGTGCCGCTCGACGCGACCAACCGCGCGCTGTGGGCGCTGCGGCTCGGTGACGCCAACCTGCTGGTCACCCAGCAGCTCACCGCCAAGAGCCAGATCCTCTACCGGCGCAACATCAAGGACCGCGCCGCCGAGCTGGCGCCGTTCCTCACCTTCGACGGCGACCCATACCTCGTCGTCGTCAACGGCCGGCTCTACTGGATCCTCGACGCCTACACGACGGCCGACAGCTACCCCTACTCGCAGGCGGAGACGTTCGGCCAGGACAACGAGATCAACTACATCCGCAACTCGGTGAAGGTCGTCGTCGACGCGTACGAGGGAACGACCGACTTCTACGTCATCGACCCGAAGGACCCGCTGATCCGCGCCTACCAGGCGACGTTCCCATCGCTGTTCAAGCCGATCAGCGCGATGCCGCAGGGCCTGCGCGCCCACCTCCGCGTCCCCGAGGACCTGTTCACCCTCCAGGTCGGCATCTACGCGACGTACCACGTGACGCCCGACGCCTTCGGCGCGAAGGTGCTGTTCGCTCGGGAGGACGTGTGGGCGGTACCGACGACGCAGAGCGGACCCCAGAGCCAGGCGACGACGATGCAGCCGTACTACGTGCTGTTCCGGCTCCCGGGCGAGGACAACCCGGAGTTCCTCCTGATCATGCCCTACACGCCGTTGAACAAGAGCAACCTCGTCTCCTGGCTAGCGGCGCGAAGCGACGGCTCGCAGTACGGGCAGTACGTCTCCTATGTCTTGCCCAAGGACAAGACCATCTTCGGGCCGCAACAGGTCGCGAACCGGATCAACGCCAACACCCAGATCTCGAGCGACTTCACGCTGTTCGACCAGGCCGGGTCGTCGGTGCAGCAGGGCAACCTCCTCGTCGTGCCGATCGGCAACTCCTTCCTCTACTTCGAGCCGATCTACCTCCGCGCCAAGCAGGAGTCGAGCCTGCCGGAGCTGAAGCGCGTCATCCTCGTCGACCAGGACACCGTCGCCTACGCGACCTCGCTCAGCGACGCGATCCAGCAGCTCGTCGGCAACGCGCCACCACCGTCGACGCAGCCTCCACCGTCGACGTACACGGCCCAGCAGATCGCGCAGATCCAGAGCCTGGTCGCCCAGGCGAACGAGCACTACAGCGCCGCGTACGAGGCGCTCAAACGCGGCGACTTCGCGACATTTGCAAGCGAGATGCAGAAGGTCGGCCAGATCCTGCAGCAGCTGCAGACGCTGATCGGCGGCACGACCACGCCGGGCGGCGCGTCCACGCCGTCGCCGTCGCCGAAACCCTCAGCCAGTCCGTAGGGGAACGAAGAGCACCGGGAACAGCGAGCGGTAGCCGACCTCTTCGCCGTGGCGCTCGTACAGCCGGAGGTCCTGCGGCTCGTCGCCCGAGACCTCGACCGGGATGACGAGCCGCCCGCGGTCCGCCAGCTGCTCGAGCAGCGGCGCCGGCACTCCGCGCGCCGCGGCGGCGACGAGGATGGCCTTGTAGGGAGCGCCCGCCGGCCAGCCCAGGCTGCCGTCGCCGACCGCCACCTCGACGTTGGAGTATCCGAGCCTGCGCAGCGTCTCGGACGCGTGCTCGGCGAGCGACGGCTCGCGCTCGACGCTGACGACGGAGCGGCAGAGCCTGCTGAGTACCGCGGCGGCGTAGCCGGAGCCGGTGCCGACCTCGAGTGCGACGTCGTCCGCGCCCGGCGCCACCGCCTGCGCCATCAGCGCGACGACGAGAGGCTGCGAGATCGTCTGCCCGCACTCGATCGCGAGCGCTCGGTCCTCGTAGGCGTGGCGGCGCATGGCGGGCGCGAGGAACTCCTCGCGCGGCACCGACGCCATCGCATCGAGCACGCGCTCGTCGGTGACGCCGTGCGGACGCAGCTGCTCGGCGACCATCCGCTGCGCCGGCGTTCCCATCTCCCAGTGGTCCCCAAGGCCGAGGTTACAATCAGCCGAGACTCCTTGGCGTCGTCCGTCCAGACATCGATCCCGCAGCAATGGCGCCGCCCAGTCAGGCAGCGCTCGCGCCTGGTCCGCCGCACAGGCCCCGCTCACTCGCGCGTCGAGTTCGCCCACCCCTCGGAGCAGGAGTTCGCGCGCTTCCTCGACTACTACCGCATCCGCTGGCAGTACGAGCCGGTGTCGTTTCCCGTGACGTGGGAGGCAGGCCGCGTGGCGGAGATGTTCACGCCCGACTTCTACCTCCCCGAGCACGACCTGTACATCGAGCTGACGACGATGAAGCAGTCGCTCGTCACGCCGAAGAACCGCAAGCTGCGCCTGCTGCGCGAGCTGTATCCGGAGATCAACGTCCGGCTGCTCTACCGCAAGGACTACCAGCAGCTCCTCGCGCAGGCGGGGTACGGCGCCCTCGAGGTGCATCACCTGCGCAAGGAGGACGTCGGCGAGATCCTGATCTCGCCGGTGGAGCTCGAGACCCGTGTCCGCGCGCTGGGCCGCAAGATCTCGCGCGACTACCGCGGCGAATCGCTGGTTCTCGTCGGCGTGCTGAAGGGCATCACGTTCTTCCTCGCCGACCTCGCGCGCCAGATCAAGGTGCCCTTCGTCATCGACTACCTCGACCTGCGCCGTTTCGCGGGCGCGCAGCCGCAGGACCGCGTGCGCATCGCGCGCGACATCGACTACCCGATCGAGGGCCGGCACGTCCTGCTCGTCGAGGACGTGATCAATACCGGCTTCACGATCGACTACGTGCTGGCCGAGCTCCGCCGCCGCGAACCGGCCTCGCTCGAGGTCGTGACCCTGCTCGACCGCCCCCTGCGCAGGCTCGTGAAGGTGCCTGTGCGGTACGTGGGGTTCCAGGTCCCCAACGACTACGTGGTCGGCTACGGCCTCGACTACCGCGAGCTGTACCGCAACCTGCCGTTCATCTGCACGCTGCGGTCGAGCGTCTACGACCTGCCGGCGCCGGCGCCGGTCGCCTGACCGAGCTCCTCGCCGCGCTGGCCGCCGCGCCCTTCGAGCGCCTGCTCGAGAGCGGGCTGCTGAAGGATGTCGAGGAGATCGTCGTCCGGGCCTACCTGGACGTCCATCCAGGCGCCTCGAGGCCGGACGCCTATCGCTGGCTGCGGTACGAGGATCCAGACCCGGTCGCGCGCCTGGTCGAGGGTGTGGGAAGGCTCTCCGGGATGGGCGCGCGTTTCGACGCCGAGGCTGTGGACAAAGCCTGCGCAAAGGCTCGTGCGCTGGGGCTTTTGAACTGAAAGGGCCGTGTGGACCTTCTGGGGAAAACTAATGCCCCAAGAGACCTTCCTGTTTACCCTGAAGTCCCCTATGCGTTTTTCGGTTTCCATCCCGGGTTACCCCGGACCTTCCACCTACTCGACGTTCGGTATCCTCAGGTTTACCGTACTCAGCCGCTTGGGGCGACGCGAAAGTTAACAGCAGTCAAAAGGCACGTCAACAAAGAAAAAAATGACATCGCCAGGCAAATCCTGGTGGCTTGACACGGCGTGCGCGGACTCGTTAGAGGAGGGATTCCCACCAATGCGTGAAGTGGTCATCGTAGAGGCGGTCCGCACGCCCATCGGGCGCGGAAAGAGCAACGGAAAGCTGCACGACGTACATCCGGTCGTCCTCGGCTCGCTCGTTCTCAAGGAGGTCGTGCGCCGCGCCGGCATCGAGCCGGGCCAGGTCGACGACGTCGTCTTCGGATGCGTCGGCCAGGCGGGCGAGCAGAGCCTCAACATCGGCCGCAACGCGTGGCTCACCGCGGGTTTTCCGGTGACGACGCCCGCGACGACCGTCGACCGCCAGTGCGGCTCGAGCCAGCAGGCGATCCACTTCGCGGCCAACCTCATCCAGTCCGGCGTGTGCGATATCACCATCGCCGGCGGCGTGGAGTCGATGAGCCGTGTGCCGATGGGCTCGAACGCGGTCTCGCCGGGAACGCCGTTTCCGCCGGAGCTGATGGAGCTATACGACCTCGTGCCGCAGGGCATCTCTGCGGAGCTGATGGCGCGCAAATACGGCGTCTCGCGCAAGGAGATGGACGTGTTCAGCGTCGAGAGCCACCGCCGCGCGGCGGCGGCGACAGAGGAGGGCCGTTTCAAAACGCAGATCCTCCCGGTCGAGATCTCCAACGGCAAGACAGAGATCTTCGACCGCGACGAGGGCATCCGCGCCAACGCGACGTATGAGTCGACCGCGGCGCTCCAGCCGGCCTTCAACCCCGAGCACTCGATCACCGCCGGCAACTCGAGCCAGATCTCCGACGGCGCTGCCGCGGTGATGCTGATGTCGCTCGAGAAGGCGAAGGAGCTCGGCATCCGGCCGCGCGCACGGATCCGCGGCCAGGCGGTCGTGGGCACCGACCCGGTGCTGATGCTCGAGGGGCCCATCCCCGGCACCGCGGCCGTGTTGAAGAAGGCGGGCCTCGAGCTCAGCAGCATCGACCTGTTCGAGGTCAACGAGGCTTTCGCGTCGGTCGTGCTCTCGTGGCAGAGGGAGACGGGCGCCGACCTGAAGAAGACCAACGTCAACGGCGGCGCGATCGCCGTCGGGCACCCGCTCGGCGCGTCGGGCGCGATCCTCATGACGCGGCTGCTGCACGAGCTCGAGCGCCGCGACCTTCGCTACGGCCTCGAGACGATGTGCTGCGGCGGCGGGATCGGCACCGCGACGGTGATCGACAGGGTCGTGGAATGAAGACCGAGACCTACTCTTCGATCGCCGACCTCCGGCCGTACCTGATCCGCGCGGGCATGAAGGCGCGGCTCATCAACGGCGAACGCGCGACCCTCGCGGTCATCGACATCGAGCCGAATGGCGTCGCCGAGGAGCACCACCACGAGAACGAGCAGCTGGGCTTGATCGTCGCCGGCGAGCTGACGCTGCGCATCGCGGGCGACGCACGCGCGCTGCACGCGGGTGACGTCTACTCGATCCCGAGCCATGTCCCGCATGACGCCAAGGCCGGACCCGACGGGGCGACGGTCGTCGACGTCTTCATCCCCGTCCGCGCGGACTGGGAGAAGCTACCGCGCGAGGCGCCGTCGACGCCGGATTGGCCGGGATAGCGCGGGCGAGTCGACGACGTAACGCAGCAGCCGCTTCTCCCAGCGGCCGGTGCCGCCGACGCCGATCCGCGGCGTGACGTAGACGCGCCGGCGAGGCGCGCCGTCGTCGAGGACGTAGAGGTCGGGAGGCTGTAGCGGCGCGCCGTTGAGGGCGCGGTCGATGCCCAGCGCGCGCGTGACCAACCCAGGTCCCGCGCACCGCCCCACGCCGGGCCCGGGCTCGAGGGCCCGGACCAGCACCGCCTGCGGCACGCCCTCTTCGCGGGTGACGAAGTTCAGGCACCAGTGCATGCCGTACGTGAAGTAGACGTAGGCGTGCCCCGGGGCGCCGAACATGACCTCGGTCCGCGGCGTGCGGCGGCCGCCCTTCGAGTGGGCCGCCAGGTCATCGGGTCCGAGGTACGCCTCGACCTCGACCAGGCGCCCCCACAGCGTCGTGCCGTCAACCTCGCGCACGAGCACCTTATCCAGCAGCTCGCGCGCGACGGTCGTGGTCTCGCGGGCGAAGAACTCGGGGCCGAGGACTACGCCTTTGGGGCTAGACGGGCGCTGCGCCAAGCCTCTTCTTGGCGGCGTGGCGCCGGCGCTTGTCGACGTACAGCGCCTTGTCCGCCGCCTGGTACATCGCCTGCCAGTCGAGGCCCTGGCGCCAGGCCGTGATGCCGATGCTGAACTCCACCGGGACCGGCAGCTTCGCCGTGCGGTTGAGATGCTCGAGCGCCTCGCGCACGCGCAGGCCGACCTCGCGCGCGTCCCTCTCGTCGGCGTCCGGCATGGCGACACCGAACTCGTCGCCGCCGAGGCGGCCGCACGTATCGGTGGCACGCACGGCCCGCTGCAGCTCCGCGGCCAGGACGCGGATGGCCTCGTCGCCAACGTGGTGGCCGTACGTGTCGTTGATGTCCTTGAGGTTGTCGAGGTCGATCATCATCAGCGCGAGCCGGCGCTTGTGGCGCTCGGCGGACGCCACGGCGCGGTCGATCGCGCGCTCGAACTCGGGACGATTGGCCAGCCCGGTCAGGTAGTCGGTGCGCGCCTCCTTCGTGTGCTGGCGCGCGCGGTCGAGGGCGACGGCGATCTGGTCGGCGACCGCGGCGACGAACTCGAGGTCGGACGGCTCGAACGTGCGCGGCAGCCGCGTCGCGACCGTCATGGCGCCAAGCAGCACGCCTTTCGTGCGCAGCTCCGCGCGGATGGCGCTCCATTCGCCGGCGATGCGGTCGACGCGCGACTCGGCAGGACCCGACGCGATCTCGACCACGCGGCTCAGGCCCGACGGCCCCGTCTGCGAGAACTCGTCCTCCTCGCCCGGCTGCATGCCGATCGTCTTCGCCAGCTTCAGCCGCGCGCCTTCGCGCACCCAGACGGCGCCGGCCTGGAGGCCAAGGACCTTGAGGGTCTCGCGCAGGCCGACCTCGGCGATCTCGTTGACGTCGAGCGAACGCCCGAGGGCGCTGGCGATGTGGTACAGCCCGTGCAGCTCGGTCTGGCGCGCGCGGTGCTTGGCCTCGGTGTAGTCGAGGTAGCCGCGGATGAAGCTCGAGTTCAGGTGCTCGATCACGTCGCCGACCCGGCTCTGGGCGAGCAGCAAGACCTCGTCCGCGTACGGGCTGTCGTCCATGCCGTCTGTCACGCGCGCGACGACGGTCCGGCGGAAGACGTTCAGCCCCTCCATCAGCGACTCGAGGGGCACGCCCCGCTCGGCGTATCGGCGAGCGAACTCGCGGGCCTGGGTGTAGTACTCAGGCCAGGGCATCTTGGCGTCGAGCCGCAGGGAGCGGAACAGCGCCTGGAGGAAGCTGACCGACATCCGGGCGAGCTCGTCGAGTGATCCGTCCTTGTAACCGCGGAGGATCTCGGGCTCGATCGCCCGGACCGCTTCGGCGGCGACCAGGCCGCTCTCGTGGGCGTCGGTGGAGAGCCGATCCGCGACCTCCGCCAGTAGCTCACTCGCCCGCTGGGTCATACCGGCGCACTATAAAGTGACGGATGGGACGTCGCCTACTTGCTAGGCGTAGTAATCAAATGTGTAAGAGGCAGTGATGGCAACAGTCACCAGGGGATCGTTGGAAAAGCTCGAAGAGGTGCTGGGCGCAGATGCGCGGGACCTCCTGGAGCACAAGTGCCAGACCGTGTCGAAGGACCAGCTTCACGTGCCCGGCGGCGATTTCGTCGACCGGATCTGGAAGGACAGCGACCGGCCCACGCGCGTGCTCCGCAGCATCGAGTCGATGCTCGATCACGGCCGCCTCGCGGGCACGGGCTACCTCTCGATCCTGCCCGTCGACCAGGGGATCGAGCACTCGGCCGGGGCGTCCTTCGCGCCGAACCCGATCTACTTCGACGGCGAGAACATCGTCAAGCTCGCGATCGAGGGCGGGTGCAACGCCGTGGCGTCGACCTTCGGCGTCCTCGGCTCCGTGGCGCGGAAGTACGCGCACAGGATCCCGTTCATCTGCAAGCTCAACCACAACGAGCTGCTGACCTACCCCAACCACTACGACCAGATCCTGTTCGGCACGGTCAAGGAGGCGTGGGAGCTGGGCGCGGTCGCGGTCGGCGCCACGATCTACTTCGGCTCCGAGCAGTCCGACCGCCAGCTGCAGGAGATCGCGGTCGCGTTCCACCAGGCGCACGAGCTCGGCATGGCGACCGTGCTGTGGTGCTACGTCCGCAACAACGCGTTCAAGAAGGACGGCAAGAACTACGAGGCGGCCGCCGACCTGACCGGGCAGGCGAACCACCTCGGCGTCACCATCGAGGCCGACATCATCAAGCAGAAGCTGCCGGACACCAACCGCGGCTTCGAGGTCATCGGCTTCGGCAAGACGGCGCCGGGGGTGTACGACAAGCTGTCAAGTGACCATCCGATCGACCTGTGCCGTTACCAGGTCGTCAACAACTACATGGGCAGGGCGGGTCTGATCAACTCCGGGGGTGAGAGCAAAGGCGCGACAGACCTCAAAGAGGCTGTCCGCACCGCAGTCATCAACAAGCGCGCTGGCGGGATGGGTCTGATCAGCGGCCGAAAGTCGTTCCAGCGCCCGATGAAGGAGGGGATCGAATTACTCAACGCAATCCAGGACGTGTACCTCAACCCCGCGGTGACCATCGCGTAAAGCTCGCGTTCCTCGGCAGCGGCGCGGCGTTCTCGCTCGACCGCTACAACGGGGCCGTGGTGGTGGATGGACGTGTGCTCCTGGATGGAGGAGCGCCACTGCTGCCGCACATGCACCGCCTCGGGGTCGACCCGGGCGGCATCGAGGTCGTGTTCCTCACCCACTTCCACGGCGACCACACGCTCGGCCTGCCGCCCTTCGTCCTGCACCGCGTCTTTGTCGACCGCCGGCCCATCACGTTCGTCGGGCCGGATGGGGTCGAGGCATTCCTCGAGAAGCTGTGGGAGGTGAGCTGGGGGCCCGACTGGAAGCGCGTCATGCGCCCGCAGTTCAAGGCCCGGTACATCACGGCGCGCGCCGCGGGCACGGCGGCCGGAGTGCGCTACGAGACCGTCAAGCTCGACCACGGGACGATGGGCGGAACCGGTTACCGGATCCACGTGAACGGCAAGGTTGTCGCGTACTCGGGCGACACAGAGCCCACCGCGCCGCTGGACGAGCTCGTCGACCACGCCGACGTGGCGATCGTCGAGGCCACCGGGCCCGGAGACGTCTTCAGCCACATGAGCTGGGAGGCCGCGGCCAAGCTGCGCAAGCGCCACCCGGGGACGCGGTTCTTCTTCAACCACGTGTACTCCGGCACAGTGCCTGGCGCGGTGAGAGACCTGCAGGTGGTCGAGCTCTGAAGATCACGCCGGCGGCGCTGATCGGAGCGGCCGCCGGCGGCATCGTCGGGGCGGTCGTGTTCGGCGCCCTCGTGAGCTTCGGCAGCCAGCTTTCGAACCGCGTCGGCAACGCGCTGCCGCTGCTGATCCTCGTGGTCGGCGGCGCCTACGCGGGATGGCTGCTGGGGGTCATCGTCTTCGGAGCCGTGCGTGGCGGAAACGGAAAGACATCTCCTTGACAAGCTGGGCGTGAAGCCCGGCTCGCGGGTCGCCGTGACCGCGCTCGATGATCCGGATTTCATGCGCCAGCTTCGCGCGCGGACGCACGACGTCGTCACGCGCAAGCCGCGCACACCATGCGACATCGTGATCTCCGGCGCGGAATCAAAAGCCGACCTGGCGAAGCTCCGCGTGCTCAAGACCTGGATCGAGCCCAACGGCGCAATCTGGCTGGTGCGCCCGAAGGGACCGCAGAGCCCGCTGCGCGACACCGACCTGATCGAGGCCGGACTCGCGGCGGGGCTCGTGGACAACAAGATCGCGAGCTGGAACGAGACGCACGGCGCGATGCGGTTCGTGTTCCGCCTGCGGGATCGCCCGTCGCGATGACGCTGAGGATCCGCGCCGGCGAGCGCGCCGATGTGCCGCTCATCGCGGAGCTGATCCGCGGGCTCGCCGAGTACGAGCGCCTCGCCGACGAGGTGAGCATGACCGAGGACAAGGTCGAGCGGACGCTCTTCGGGGAGCGGCGGTACGCCGAGACGCTGATCGCGGAGGATGACGGGCGCCCGGTCGGCTTCGCCCTCTTCTTTCACAACTACTCGACGTTCCTCGCCCAGCCGGGCATCTACCTCGAGGACCTGTTCGTCAGGCCCGAGCACCGCGGGTCCGGCGTCGGGCGCGCGCTGCTCGAGGCGCTGGCGCGGACCGCGGTCGAGCGAGACTGCGGACGGATGGAGTGGGCGGTCCTCGACTGGAACGAGAGCGCGATCGGGTTCTACGAGCGCCTCGGCGCGCGGCCGAACTCGGACTGGACGGTGTACCGCCTCACCGGCGAGGCGCTCCGCGCGCTTGCCGGAGAATAGACCTCAAGACATGGGCGTCGACGTTCGCGGACCCAAGCCGCTCGACACGCAACCCGGCGACGAGATCCTCGGTTGGGCGCGCGCCCAGCTCGCGGTCGCGCGTGCGATCCTCGACAACCCCGGCGGCGGCCTGCTGTTCGCCACGCAGACGATCGGCCAGGTGAAGTCCGGGCTCGCCGAGCGCGACGAGGAGCGCTGGCGCGAGGTCGTCGCCAGGCTCGACCGGGCCGAGGACGCAGCCGTCCACCGTCGGTTTGCCGAGGCGCGACGTCTCGTCGACGAGGCGCTGGGCGCGCTCTAACCGTCGGGTCTAGGCGGTCGCGGCAGCCTCCAGCGTCGCCTCGAATCCCTTCGCCCCCTCGTGGCCGGCGAACGGGCCGATGCCCGGCAGCGTGACCCCTGCCTCGCGATACCGGGCGATGGCGTCGCGGACCTGGCCGGCGTCGCCGATCGCCGCAAGACGGTCGGCGCTGAACTCGCCCGCCTCCATCGCGCGCCGGTAGTAGGGGAGCGAGCCGTAGCGCTCGAGCGTGCCCTTGAAGACTTCGAGCGCGGCCTCGCGATCCGAGGTGACGCAGGCGTCGACCGCCGCAACGACCTCGAACCCCTCCATGGTCTTGCCGGCCTTCTCACGTCCGGCCCGCACAGCGGGCACGACCTGCTCTCGCACGTAGTCCGGCCCGCACATGTAGAGGACGACGCCGTCCGCCAGCTCGCCGGCGAGCTCGAGCATGCGCGGGTTGACGGCCGAGATCATCACCGGCATCTCGGCGCGCCGCGGGCCGGTGTAGCTCGAATGGGCGGTGAAGTACGTGCCTTCGAAGGAGCACGCACCCTCGCGGAGCGTGGTGCGCACGATGCTCAGGTACTCGCGCATCGCGTCGACTGGATGCTCGAGCTTCAGACCCCACATCGATTCGACGGTGACCTTGTGGCTGACCCCGATGCCGAGGATGAACCTGCCTCCGGACAGCTCGTCCAGCGTCGCGGCCATCTGCACCATGGCGGTCGGGTGGCGGGTATAGATCGGCAGCACCGCCGTGCCGAGCTTGATTCGCTCGGTGGCCAATGCATAAGCGGCGAGAACCAGCGAGGCGTCCCGCGCCGGCGGCAGCTGGGTCGTCCACAGCGATTCGTAACCGAGCCTCTCGGCCGTCTTCGCGCGTGCCACCGAGTCGGCGAGCGTGCGCACGGCGGGGCTGATCGCGGCGATGCGTGCCACTGCTCCGCGAATATAGTCCCCGTGACTGGAAAGTCAGGGCCGCAGCCCCTCGACGGATCTTCGGCGTCCATGCAGCCCGTCTGCGTTGTTGCGCCCTGCGCTCCTCGCTCACGCACCACGAGGTGCGTTCGCTGCGGTGCTCGGTCGCGCCTAGCATCCGGGCCGCGTGGCCGCCGAATCTCTCGCCGAGGTCTACGTCCCTGACTTTCGCGCAGGCGATGTTCATGGGCCTGCTGCAGGGCGCGAGCGAGCTGTTCCCCGTCTCGTCGCTGGGCCACGCGGTTCTCGTCCCGAGCCTGCTCCACTGGAGCTTCAAGCAGTCGGACCCGTCGTTCGTCCCCTTCCTCGTCCTGCTTCACCTCGGCACCGCGAGCGCGCTGCTCGTGCTCTATCGGACCGAGTGGGTCGCGATCGTGCGCGGATTCTTCACCGCCGCCATGCGCGGCCAGATCAAGACCGACTCCGAACGTCTCGCCATGCTCCTGCTCGTCGGCACGCTGCCGGCCGCGATTCTCGGCGTGTTCCTCGAGAGCCGCATCAAGTCGTTGTTCGCCTCCCCATCCGAGGCGGCCATCTTCCTCATCGCGAACGGCGTCCTGATGCTCGGTTTCGAGATGGTGCGCCGGCGGCGCGAGCGCGGCGCCACGCGCACCGAGCAGGAGGCGCACTTCGGCCAGGCCGAGCGCATCGGCTTCCTGGCGGCGGCGATCGTCGGCGCCTGCCAGGCGCTCGCGTTTCTGCCCGGCATCTCGCGCTCAGGGATCACCATCGGCGGCGGCCTCATCGCAGGTCTTCGTCACCAGGAGGCGGCGCGTTTCTCCTTCCTCCTCGCCACGCCCGTGATCCTGGGCGCCGGCCTCGTGGAGGTGCCGGGACTCTTCGCGCCCGGTGTGCCCGTCCGCGAGTACGCGATCGCCGCGGTTCTCGCCGGCGTCGCGGCCTACCTCAGCGCGCGGTTTCTCCTTCGCTACTTCCGCTCTGGCCGCCTCGACCCGTACGGGTGGTACTGCATCGCCGCCGGGCTCGTCAGCCTCACTTTGTTACATTTCGGGCTGTGAGGTCCAACACGTTTGCCATGGTGCTGGGTGTGCTCGGGGTGGTCTTCATAGTCGTCGCCGTGCTCTACGCGCTCGGCGTGCTGCAGATCGCGACCTCTTCGGATTCGGGCCCGCACTACAAGCACGCGGTGCTGTTCGCGGTGCTCGCCGTCGCGAGCTTCGTCGCCGCGAACTTCGCGCGTCCGAAAGCCGCGGTCTGACGAGAGACCCGAGCTAGACCCGAACCCTCTCCGGCACAAGACGTCCGCCGAGATCGCGCTCGCCGACCTTGATGTCCTCGTGGTAAACCGCGTCTGCGTTCACCTTCCACGGGTCGAGCAGCGCGCCCGTCGCGATGCTTCGAGCGACCAGCAGCGCGGTCATCATCGAGTGGTCCTGGTTGTTGTACTTGTGCATGCCGTTGCGCCCGGCCAGGTGCAGGTTCGGCAGCGACCGGGCGAGGTAGTCGCGCACCACGGCGACGTTCGCCTGGTAGCTGTCGTCGTACACGGGGTACGCCTTCTGCTGCCGAACGACGACGCCGTCGAACACCTCTCCTGGCGAGCAGATGCCCAGCTGCGCCAGCTCGTTCTTCGCCAGCGCGACCAGCTCCGCGTCGGACGAAGTCCAAAGGCCATCACCCTCGAAGCAGAAGTACTCGAGCCCGAGGCACGTCTTGTCCTGGTCCGGCACCATGTCGGGGCTCCAGCTCTTGAAGTTCTGGATCCGGCCGACGCGAACGCCCGGATCGTGGATGTAGATCCAGTTGTCGGGGAACACCGACGCGCGGTCGATCATCAGGGCGATGCTGATGAAGTCCCGGTAGCCGAGAGCGCCGGCCGCCTTGCGCACCGGCTCGGGAGCAGGAGGATCGAGACGCTCGACGAGCTCGCGGATGGGAATGCTGGAGATGAAGTCGGTGCCTTCGTGCGTCTCCCTGCTTCCGTCGGCGCGCGCGGTCTCCACCGACACGACCGCTCCGTCGGCGTGGTTGACGCGGGTGACTGAGCGACCGAGCAACACCGGGTGCCCCTTCGCCGCGCTGATGTCGGCGACCTTCTGCCACATCTGACCCGGCCCGAGGCGCGGGTAGCGGAAGCGGTCGATCAGGGTGGTCACGATCTCGCCGCGCTTCTTCGGCTTCCGGTTCGGCAGCAGCGCGCTGCGGATCACGACCCAGAGGTCGAGGCTCTTGATGCGCTGCGCCGCCCAGTCCGCGGACAGCTCGCGCGTGCTGATGCCCCACACCTTCTCGGTGTAGGTCTTGAAGAAGATCGTGTAGAGGCGCCACCCGAACTGGTTGCGCACCCACTCCTCCAGCGTGCGTGGGTTCCTGATCGGCCGGAGCTTGGCCCGCGCGTAGCTCGTCAGGCAGAGGATGGCCTCGAGCGGGCCGAGGTTCCACAGCGCGTTGAACGCCTGGATCGGATAGGCGAAGAAGCGGCCGCGGTAGTAGATGCGCGAGAGCCGGCCCCTCGTGAGCAGCTCATGGCCCAGGATCTCGGTCCACAGCTCTTCGACCTCGTCGTTCTTGGAGAAGAACCGGTGCCCGCCGATGTCGAACCGGTATCCCTTGTGCTCGACCGTCCGGGCGAGACCGCCGACCTGCACGGGATCCTTTTCGACCACGGTGACCGGCACGTCGCGTTTCAGGAGCTCGTAGGCGGCGGTCAACCCCGCCGGTCCGGCGCCCATGACGACGACGTGCTTCTTCCCGCCTTCGGCGATCAAAACGGCCAAAGTATCAACGGGCGTAACTCGTCCCGAGGTCCTTTACTGCGGATTTGGCCGCCGCAGGTGCCTCCGGAGGCGCCGTCTAGTTCACAGGTCCCCGGCTGCGGATCTCGTCGACCTTGACGAGAGCCTCCCGCAGGCCCTTCAGCCAGTCCGCCTGGTGCATGCCGACGAGCCGGACGCACCACGCGAGAGCCTCGCTGCGGCTGCGGGCCACGCCGCCCGCGACCAGCGTGTCCAGGACGGCGCGCTCGCTCATGCGCAGCCGGGTCATCACGGGCACGCTCAGGGTCGTGAACACCCTCGACTGGTCGCCGCACCGGGCGCCCCACGCCACCTTTCGCCGGAAGTGCCGCTCGGCGTCGCGCGCGATCCGGACCCTGTCTTCGCGGGTTTCTTCCCGGAACCGGTCGATCCGGGCGGTCCGTGCGGCCGCCCGCCCGCCCTCGGCCGTGCCCTTGGCGAGCTCGACGTCCGGGAGCGTGACCATGACGAGGATCTCCTCGCCGTCGGCGGTCACCTCCGGTTTGCCGGCGAGCCAGCCCTCCGGCACCCGAGCGGCGAACCAGGCGGCGATGTCCTCTGCCATTTGCGATTACAAGATTACGGCCACGGCCCTTTCCCCGATCGCTCTAGGCGGCCGCCTCCTGGGGCTTGGCGCCCATGAACTTCAGCTCGTCGACCACCACCTCGGTGCGGTACCGCTTCTGCCCGGCTTCCTCCCACGAGCGTGTCTGGAGCTTGCCCTCGACGTAGATGGACCGGCCCTTTTTCAGGTACATGCCGGCGAACTCGGCGGTCTTGCCGAAGGCGACCAGGCTGTGGAACTCGGTGTGCTGCTTGGCGTGACCCTCCTCGTCCTTGCCGGCATACGTGTTGGTGGCGAGGCGGATGTTGGCGACGTAGATGCCCTTCGGAGTCGCCTTCACGTCCGGGTCCGCCGTCAGGTTGCCGATGAGAATGACCTTGTTGACCATCGCAAT
>CAYWTI010000254.1:0-5413 GCA_964461175.1 uncultured Actinomycetes bacterium
GCAAACCAGACGCCGTCCAAGCGTAACCTAGGTGAAAATGCTGGACGCGATCGTCGCGGTACTCGTGGTTGTGCTCGTCGCGTCCGGTGTGCTCGTGATCATCGGCCCGCACACCGTCGTCCGCGCGGTGCGCGGAATCCCTCGGCCGCAACGCGTCAGCTCGCTGCTCGAGCCGCGTCCGGTCCGCGACACCGCGACGTCGCCGATGCACCCGAAGACCCAGCGCGTGGTGATCGCCGCAGGCCGTCTCGGCAACTGGCTGCGCACTCACGGCCACGACGACGCCGCCCGAGAGATCCGCGCCGCCGCCGCGCGGCTTCCCGGCAACGAGCCTGCCGGGCTGTACGCGCTGCAGACGACGCTGCGAAGGATCCGCGTCGTCAACGTCACCGACGCCGCGTCCCAGCAGCGGCTCAAGGCCCTGGTCGACGAGCTCCGCACCGCGGTCCAGGACCGCTTCGAGCAGCTCGAGCTGCTTCCGTTCAAGAGGCCCTGAGCGGTCGGCGCAGAGCGTCTACTTCGCCGGCTTGGGACCCTTTCCGGATTCGATGTATCGCTTGAGCCGTTCCATGTTGTGCCTTATGCCCGCGGCGTACTGCGGGCCCAGCACGCCGGTCGCGAAACGCAGCATGCCGGTCAGGCTGTAGTCCATCTCGTAGACGAGCCGGGTCGTGCCGTCCTTGCGATGCGTGTACGTGTAGCTCCACGTGCCCTTGATCGGGCCGTGGACGAACCGGCCGGCGCATTTCTTCGGCTTGTTCCAGACGTCCTGCTCGACCTCCAGCGTCGCCTTGTGGCCCCCGGGAAGGTTCAGGTGGTACCGGTAGCGCGTGCCCTTGCCGGGTGGTCCGGCGTCGAGCTTGTCGACCTTGTCCATGTTCGTCGTCCACCTGGGCACGTTCTTCACGTCCTCGGCGACCACCGCCCAGACTCGTTCGGGCGGCGCCTCGATGTCGACCACCTCGTGAATCCTGGCCACGCGCTGATGGTATCGGGTGTCTGACGCCGCGCCGGCGCGCACGCTGGGCGCGCTGCGGCACCGCAACTACCGCCTGTTCTTCACCGGCCAGATCATCTCCACGGTCGGGACGTGGATGCAGAGCGTGGCCATGCCGTGGCTCGCGCTCGAGCTGACACACAGCGGCGTTCTTGTCGGCCTGGTCCTGGCGGCCCAGTTCACGCCCATCCTCGTCGCCGGTCAGTTCGGCGGCATCGTGGCCGACCGGTTTCCCAAGCGGACGGTCTTGCTGGCGACGCAGTCGGCGTTCATGGTGCCGCCCTTCGTCCTGTTCGTCCTGACCGGGACCGGCCACGCGCAGTACTGGATGGTGATCGTCGCGAGCCTCGCCGCCGGTCTGATCAACGTGTTCGACGTGCCCGCGCGCCAGGCCTTCATCATCGAGATGGTCGGCAAGCAGGACCTGACGAACGCGATCGCGCTCAACTCCTCGGTCTTCAACGCCGCGGCGGTGATCGGGCCTTCGGTCGCGGGCGTGGCGATCGGGTTGGTCGGCGTCCCGCTGTGCTTCCTCGCCAACTCGATCAGCTACATCGCGGCGGTGGGCGCGCTATCGCTGATGCGCGACCTGCCCAAACGCGAGCCTGTCGCGCACCAGGAGCGGTTCTTCGCCCGCCTCGCCGAGGGCGCCGCCTACGCGCGTCACACGCCGGTCGTCGGCGGCCTGTTGGTCGCCGTCGCGTCCTTCTCCTTGTTCGCGATGAACCGCTCGACCTTGCTTCCGCTGTTCGCCGACGGGGTGCTGCATGTCGGCGCGCAGGGCTTCGGCTTCATGCTCGCCGCCATGGGCGCGGGCGCCGTCGCGGGTGCGCTGACCCTCGCCTTCTTCCCCGCGTTGGGCGCCAATCCACGCCGGCAGCTGTGGATCGCCGTGATCTGGGTGGCGGCGCTCCTCGAGTTCTGCCTCTCCCGGTTCTTCGTCGTCTCGCTGGCCGCCCTCGTGGTCGCCGGCTACTGCCAGATCTCGTTCCTCGCCACCACCAACAGCCGGCTGCAGACGGTCACGCCCGACCACCTCCGCGGTCGCGTCATGGCCCTGTACATGCAGGCGTTCGCGGGCATGAGCCCGATCGGCAACGTCCAGGCCGGCGTGCTCGCAACGCTGATGGGCGCACCCTGGGCGATGGGCATCGGCGCGACGGTCGCCGGCCTCGCGGTGCTCGGCGTGCAGGTCGTGGCGCCGGAGGTCTTCGGCCCGCCTCAGCCGACGAAGACTTCGAGCACCGAGGCCACCGCGAGCGCCGGCACGAGCCAGCGCAGCGCGCGCACGTAGTCGGCCACCGCCGCGAGCACGCCCGCCGTCCACCCCGCGCGCGCGTCCATGTGGATCGCCGCGGCGCCGATCTGAACCGCCAGCCCACCAGCGATGATCGCCGCCGGCACCTCGACGAAGCCGTGCGGCACGATGCCGCTCAGCGCAAATCCCCAGGACGTGAGCGCGGCGGCGAAGCCGAGGAGGAATCCCGGCGCGAATGTGAGCAGAAAGCCGCTGACGCCGGCGGTCAACACCGCGAGCGCGGCCACGAGCAGAAACGCGAGCAGGTTGTGGGCGAAGATCGCGATCGCGTCGCCGACTGCATTGTCGCCGCCGGTCGCGCGGATGAGGCTCGTGAGCACCGGCTTGACGACGTTCGCCGGTAGAAGGCTGCTCGTCCCCGCGAGGTAGCCGGCAAACGCTCCGATCGGCAGGCCCGCGGCGGCGATGAGGAGCGGCGCGCGGCGCATCCACAGCAGGCGCCCGAACGCAGGCCTGGCGGCAAAGCTCGCGCGCACCGCAGCGGTCGCGCGCCGCCAGGGATGGCGGAGACCGGCGTCGCGCGCAAGCAGCGCCTCGCGGGAGAACCCGGTCAACCCCATGCGCAGGAAGACGGCGGCGACGACGGCCATCATCAACGCGAAGCCCCACAGCAGCTCGGCGCGGCCGACGAGGATGAGCGCCGCCTCGACCTGGAGGACGACGGACATCGGCAGGATGATGAACGACGCCATCACGTTGGCCGCGCGCATGGTGCGCGCGTTGAGGCTGATGATCACGGCGCCCGCGACCATGGCCGCGACCTGGCAGATCGTCGACAGCGCGAGCGCGAGCAGGATGCCGAGAGGGAAGTAGCCGAGGCCCGGGAACGTGACCAGGCAGTACACGACCAGGCCGCCGTAGCAGAGCGTCAGCGAGACGGCGAGCACCGCCACGACCTTGCCGGCATAGATCTCGGCCTCGCGCAGCGGCGTCGACAGCAGCACCTCGAGCGTCGTCCGCTCGCGTTCGCCCACGAACGATTCAAGGGCGAGCACGAGCGAGAAGCTCGCCGGGATGAAGACGACGAAGAAGGCGCCCACGACGGCGAGGCGGTTGACCACCGCGGTGCCGCCGCCGAAGGCCGCCAGCGCGCGCACGCCGGTGCCCGAGGCGAGGGGGATCGCCAGCGTAAGGGCGATCATCGCCGCGATCAGGCGCAGCTCGCTCACCGCGTCGCGCAGGTCGCGCCGGGCGACGATCGCGGCCTTACGCCGTTCCAGTCGCGGCCAGCTCACGCTGCTCTCCGATGTGGTTGCCGACTATGGCGAGGTAGATGTCCTGCAGCGTCGGCAGCTCACGGACCTCCTGCCGTGTCCTGAGACCCGACTGCCTGCGCAGCTCCGACATGTTCCCAACCGCGAGCGCGCGGCCCGCCGACATGATGCCGATGTCGCCGGCGAGGTGCTCGGCCTCCTCCATGCTGTGCGTGCAGATCACGAGCGCGCAGCCGTCCTTCTGCAGGTCCTTGAGATAGACCCACGCCCGCCGCGCGCTGTCGGGGTCCAGCGCCGACGTCGGCTCGTCGGCGAGCACAAGACGGGGCCGGTGCAGCGTCGCGCGGATGAGCGCGACCTTCTGGCGCATGCCCTTGGAGAACGTGCCGAGCCACCGGTCGCCGGCGTGCGCGAGGTCGAACGTCTGGAGCAGCTCCTCGATCCGCCGGCGGCGCGTCGCCGGCTCGATGTCGTAGATCGCGCCGAAGTGGTCGAGGTACGACCGCGCCGACATGCGCTCGTAAAGCCCGGGAACCTCAGGCATGAGCCCGACCTTCGCGCGCACGCCGGCCGCGTCCTCGGCGGCGTCGATGCCGTCGACGCGCACGGTGCCCGCGCTCGGCTGCAGTACGCCCGCCATGCACCGGAGCGCGGTCGTCTTGCCGGCGCCGTTGCGACCGAGCAGGACGAGGCAGTCGCCCTCGCCGACAGTCACGGTCAGGTCGCGGAGCGCGAGCACGTCACCGTACCGCTTGGCCAGGCCTTCTACTTCCAGCACGGCTAAGGGATTGTGACGAAGCCGGGCTAGGAAGTTGGCGGCTTAGGCGTCGGAAAACGTGGCTGGACCGCAGGCCCGTAGCGGCGAAACGAACGGTTGCCGGACCACAGGATGCCGGCCAGAGAAACCGCGAAGCCCGCGGCGCCTGCAAGCAGGACGCCGTATGCCGGCGCGCCAAACCCGTCCGCCGCCAGACCGCCGATGGCCGCGGCGACGGCGGACACGATCACGCCGAGCATTCCGGGGAGCGTCACGAAACCGTGAAACACCGTGCCGAGCGTGGGTGCGCTGCTCGCATCGAGGCCAAGCGTCTTGAGGGCGCCGGCCAGGTCGTCGTGCGGGCTCGTGATGAAGTTGGGTTCGAGCTCCGGGTGAATCTCGAGATAGGCATGACGGAGCCGATTCATGCCTACCACCCACATGTAGTCATCGCGGTTGAGCATCAAGAGGCGGCGTACCGTCGCCACGCCGACGAAGAAGACCACCGTGAGCATGAAGATCGCCACTGCGATGAACGTCGTCCCGAAGCGGTCGGCCTGAGCGATCAGGGCGAGGGCGATGACCGCGCCTGAAAGGATGGCGAGGAACATGTTCACGCGCCCCAGCGACTCCTGGTAGGTCAGCGCCCGCGTCGCGAGCAGCGACCAGTGCTCGGTGGCGAGGATCTGGATGACCTCGGAGTCGCGGCGCGGCGGTGGCATCTCGCTCGACATTGCCCTATCCTTTCTGCTTCCGACCCCGGCCCGAGCCGGGGTCTTTTCTTTTTCCAGAGGAGTGTGACGAATGGACGACACCGAGTTCCTCCGCACGTTCCTCGCCGGCTGGCCGGCCGGCGAGCGCTTCGGCCACCGCGAGCACCTGCGCATCGCCTGGCTCGTCATCGACCGCCATGGCCCCGAGCCTGCGGCCGAGATCGTGGGCGAGAGGCTGAAGGCGATGGCGATCGCGGCCGGCGTCGCGCCGCTATACAACGAGACCATGACGCGGTTCTGGATCCGGCTCCTCGCGCACGTTCGCGCCGCTACCGGCGTCGAGTCGATCGACGAGGCGATCGCGAAGGTGCCGATGCTCCTGGACAAGAACCTGGCGCAGAGGCACTGGAGCCG
>CAYWTI010000255.1:0-1602 GCA_964461175.1 uncultured Actinomycetes bacterium
GGGCGGTGATCACCGGCGTCGTCCGCGGTCGCGCCGTACGCGAGGTGCGCGAGCCCGAGCTCGCGACGTAGTGGCTCGAGCGTGTCGAACAGCTCCTCCTTGCAGTGGAAGCACCGGTCTGGGTTGTTGCGCGCGTAGGCCTCGAGCTCTACCTCGCTCGTCGTCACCTCGACGAGCCGCGCACCCAGATGCCCGGCGAGGTCACGCGCCGCCTCCTGCTCCGACTCGGGATACGCGGGCGAGCTCGCCAGCACCGCGACCGCCCGGTCACCGAGCTCGTCCATCGCGAGCTTGAGCAGCAGCGTCGAGTCGACACCACCCGAGTACGCAACAAGGACCGAGCCGAGGCCGCGGATGGCGCGCTTTGCGTCGTCGAGGCGGGTGGCGTTGAACGAATCGAGCTGGATCATTGGCGTCCAGCCCTGAGGTTAGCTTGCCCTCGCCTCCGAAGGCTCCATCGCCGGCGTGCCGCACCAGGCCTCGTAGTCGATCAGGCCGTGCACCGTGGGGTTCTCGCCGCACAGCGGGCAGGCCTTGTTCTGCTTCAGCTTCAGCTCCCGGAACGTCATGTCCTCGCCCTCGAACAGGAGGTAGCGCCCGATCATCGGCCGGCCGATGTCGAGGAGGTACTTGATCGTCTCGAACGCCATCATGCTGCCGATGATCCCGGGTAGCACCCCGAACACGCCTGCCTCGGCGCAGCTCTGCACGCTGCCCGGCGGCGGCGGTTCCGGGAAGAGGCAGCGATAGCAGCCGGTGCCCTTGGCCGAGTCGAACATCGCGAGCCGGCCCTCGAAGCGAAAGATGCTGCCGTGCACCAGGGGCTTGGCCAGGAAATGCGCGGCGTCGTTGGCGAGGTAGCGTGTCGGGAAGTTGTCGGTGCCGTCGACGATCACGTCGTAGGGGCTGAAGATGCGCATCGCCGTCTCGGAGTTGAGGTGCTCCTGGATGGCGTCGACCTCCACGTCTGGGTTGAGGTTGCGCAGCGTCTCGGCGGCCGACTCCACCTTCGGCCGGCCGATGTCGTCGTGTCCATGAAGGAGCTGGCGCTGGAGGTTGGACGCGTCGACCGTGTCGAAGTCGACGATCCCGATCCGGCCGACCCCCGCCGCGGCCAGGTACATGGCCGCCGGCGAGCCAAGGCCGCCCGCCCCGAGCAACAGGACGCTCGAGTTGAGAAGCTTGCGCTGCCCCGCGCCGCCCACCTCGGGCAGGATCAGATGCCGCGCGTAGCGGGCAACCTGGTCGGGCGTGAAAGGCTTCTGTTGGGGCATGCCTAAGGGACTATACCCAGGGTCCGGGAGCGGATATTCCTATATTGGGGGCACCCTTATGGAAACCGAATACCTCGACGAAGAGCAGGTGATCTCCCTCTACAACAAGGTCCGGACCGGCAAGAAGACCTGGCCCACCGGCATCTGGAGCTCCCCGGCCGCTCTTCAGTACGCCGTCACGGTCTTCGACTACTGGATCCACAACGTCATGGGCTGGAAGGGCTGGCCCGACGCGCGCGGCAAGGTGACGCCCGCTCTGCTCGAGGAACACCGGCTGGCGGACCTCGTCGAGTCGGTGTTCGTGCCCGAGTTCGGCGACGACTGGCTC
>CAYWTI010000256.1:0-6088 GCA_964461175.1 uncultured Actinomycetes bacterium
TGAGCGCGTGCGATAGGTGAGCTTCAGAACGCCGTTGGCGTCGAACGTGCCGCGCACCTCGCGAGGCGCCGGACGCAGCCCGGCCGGCGCGTGGTCGGCGACCGTGCCAAGCAAGCCGGCGGCGGCCCGGTTCTGCACGACGACGGTGACGTCCTCCGGTTCTCCCAGCGAGAAGGGCTCGGGGACGACTCGGTGCGCCGAGTAGCCGGACCTGCCGGGCAGCAGCGCAAGATCGCGCGCCGCGACGAGGAGCAGGCCCACGTTGTAGACGGCGGCGACGAAACCGAGCAGAGGCGACGCCACCGAGAGAGCGATCAGCCCCGCGCCGATCGCGACCGCCCACACGAGCTTGGGCTGCGGCGCCAGCCCCCGGAACAGGCTCAGCGTGGGGGCACGACGCGGCCCGCCACGGCGTCGAGAACGCTGTCCGGCGTCTGGCCGGCCACCTCCGCCTCCGGACGCAGGATCAGGCGATGGCGGAAGGCCGGTGCCAGCAGCGCCTTGACGTGGTCGGGCGTCACGAACTCGGCTCCGTCAAAGGCGGCGTACGCGCGGGCGGCGAGCATGAGCAGCACCTCGGCGCGCGTGCTCGCACCCAGGGCGATCTCGGGTGCGGTCCTGGTGGCCGCGGCGAGGTCGACGACGTAGCGGCGGATCTTCTCG
This sequence comes from uncultured Actinomycetes bacterium, assembly GCA_964461175.1. Lineage (GTDB taxonomy): Bacteria > Chloroflexota > Dormibacteria > Dormibacterales > Dormibacteraceae > 40CM-4-65-16. The sequence continues at coordinate 664 of CAYWTI010000256.1, forward strand.
TCCAGAACGACGCGCGCGACCTGGGCGCGGCACGCCTCGATGTCGGCGGCGCCGAGCACCGCCTCGACGCCCGCCTTGGCCGGGTCGCGGAGCTCGATGCCCGACTCCCAGCGCCGCAGCACCTCCATCTCGTCGGAAGGCGAGGGGTAGTCGAGCCGGACCTTGAAGAGGAAGCGGTCCTGCTGCGCCTCGGGCAGCGGGTACGTGCCCTCGTACTCGACCGGGTTCTGCGTGGCGAGGACGAAGAACGGCGCCGGGAGCGGCAGCTGCTGGCCCTCCAGCGTGACGCCACGCTCCTCCATCGCCTCGAGCAGCGCCGACTGCACCTTCGCCGGGGCGCGGTTGATCTCATCTGCGAGGAGGACGTTGGTGAAGATCGGCCCGCGCCGCAGCGAGAACGTGCGCGTGGTCAGGTCGAAGACCGACGTGCCGAGGATGTCCGCGGGCATCAGGTCGGGCGTGAACTGGACGCGGCCGTAGTCGAGGGTGAGGGCGTGCGCGATCGACTTCGCGAGCAGGGTCTTACCCGTCCCCGGCACGCCCTCGAGGAGGACGTGGCCCTGGGCGACGAGCGCAATCGCGCACAGCCGAATCGCCTCCTCCTGACCGACGACGGACTTCACCAGCTGCTCGCGCAGCCGCGTGAAGAAGTCGGTCGCGGTGCCGATCACCGGCGGGTCACCGCGGGCTGCGGGTGTGCGATGTCGTGGAGCTTGCGCGCCGTCTCGAGGACGTCGCGCTCGCTCACGTCGGGCCGATGCTGGAGCGAGCCCTCGACCTCGGCCAGCCGCCTCGCCGTCTCAGGGGCGCGCACCCACAGAGCATTCCAGAAGCGGTCGCGCGGCTGCACCGGCAGGCCGGTGTGGGTCGCCACCGCGCGCTCGGTCGCCGCCGCGAGCAGCCCTAGCGTCACCGAACGAGCGCTCGAGCGGCGCAGCAGCTGACCCACGGCGACCGACCACTCGGCGTCGGAGCGCGCGACCTCCGGCGGTCGCTCGACAAGAGGACCGAAACGGCGCCCGCGCAGCCACAGGCCGATGAAGACGGCGACGATCAGCCACATCAACGCGGCGCCCCACGGCGTCGTCAGCCACGCCTGCGGCGCGAAGTCGGCGACGGTCAGCCCGTGGTGGTACTCATCGACCGACACCGGGGCCGACGCGCGCGTCCCCATGAGGTCGGCGGCGAACACGCTGTTGTCGGCCTTGTCGAGATAGCCGTTGCACAGCACCAGCGGGTCGGCCAGCACGACCACCTCGCCGGCGCCCACCCGCTGGACGTAGCCCGCGGCGGCGCCGTCGGCGCTGCGCAGCGTGACCACCTGCGACGGCGCGGCGGAGAGCGGGTCGATGGAGCTGCCGCCGGCGACCGTCGTCGCGCCGTCGACGGCGGGGCTCGCGGCGTAGGGCCCACCGGCGAACCCGGTCACGCCGAACCGCGTGACGCCGAACACGCGGTCGAGCTCCGCGTCGCCGTCCTCCGATGCGTAGACGAGGACCCCGCCCTGCGCGCTGACCCAGTCGTAGATCGTCCGCGCCTCGTCGGCGGTGTAGGCGCTCGTCGGCGTGAAGACGAACATCACCGAGTTCGGAGCCGGCGGGTCGAAGGTCCCCTCGATCTGCGTGGTCGGATGGCCCATCGCCTGGGCGAAGAGCAGCAGCGCGGAGGTGCCGTTGGCGGCGTCGCTGTTCGAGCTGTGCTCCGGTGAGTCGTTGTGCGGCCGCAGGGCGTAGGCGGCGATGGCGATCGCCGCGGCGATCGCGCCGGCGACGATCCAGCCTCGGGCGCCTCTCATGCCGCCGCCTCCTGCGCCTGCCGGTAGCGCGCGGCCACGCGCGCGGCCTGCTCGTAGGCGGCGGCGTCGACGTTCCGGCCGCCGTAGACGGCGGCCTCGAACGGGTTCAGGAGCGCGCGCAGGCTTGGAAAGTCGGGCGCACGCTGGAAGATCTCGCGAACAGTCAGCGGGCTGCCCTCCCACGAGCGCTCGCCCGCGAGCGTGGCCGCGACGCCCGCGCACAGGGCTCGAATGGCACCCACGCGGTCGCCTTGCGCCGCCAGCCGGTCGGCCTCGGCGAAGTAGTCGGCGGCCGGGCGCGGACCCTGCGGCGATGCAGCGACGGACTGCGAGAACCTCCCGCGCGCGGCGCGGAACACGAGGAACGCGACGGCGGCGACCACCACCAGCCCGAATCCGTCGAGCCACCACGCCGGGGGCTGCGCGCCGCCGCGCCGGCCGAAAAGCAGGTTGAGCAGGTCGTTGAGGCGGTCGTACAGCCACTGCGTCGCGCGGTCGAGCAGCGAAGGCGGGCGGCGCAGCGCGTCGTAGCGGCTCTGCGCGAGGACGTCGTGCATCCGCTGCCGGGCGAGCGCCTGGTCCGGCGTGGTCAGCGGGTCGTCGAGCGCCGTCGCGAGCGCCTTGAGCCGCTGACGCGCCTCGTCGTACAGGGGCGGTCGCGCCGCGAGGTCGGCGAGGATCTCGGGCTGCGTGTTGCCGGTGCCGTCGCTCAGCACGCGGTAGGCGAGGACGGCCGGCCCCGTCGCCGGCGCCGACGCATGCTCGATGATCGCGTACGCCTGCTCGACCGCCTGCCGGTACACCGGCGGCGGCGGCTCGGCTCCCGCCACGACGGCCGTCGCGGCCATAAGCGCCGCCGTCAGCACGACGGCGGCGACGAGCCGCACCGCCATCAGGCCGGGGCGGCGGGAGCCGCCAGGCGATGGGCCATCTGGAACAGGTCGAGCGCCTCCCGACGGACGCGCAGGTCGAAGTAGATGAGGACGATGACGATCTGCATGATCGGAGTCAGCAACGCGCTCACGAGCTGGCCGCTCGCGATCGTGATCGCCGAGGCGACGAACGGCGAGACGAAAAGAGTCAGCAGGATCTGCGCCAGCTGGACGAAACCGCCGAGCGCGATGCCGACAGCCTCGTAAGCGACGAACGTCAGGAACAGGACGAAGAACGTCCGCCACCACCTCCCCTGGACGAGAGAGCGGCTGCGCGTCACGGCGAAACCGATGCCGATGTTCTCGACGAACATCGCGGGCGTGACCGCCACCCACATGACGAAGACCCAGGTCCACAGTGCGAACGGCGCCAGGCAGAGGATCAGCGCGATGTACGCCGTGACGACGTTGAAGAGAAGCCAGTATCCGAGCAGCGGAAAGTAGCGCCGCAGCACGCCGGCGAAGACGCCGCCGGCGGTCACCGGCCGGCCCATCGCCGACTCACACGCGGCGTACGTAACCGCCGAATGGGTGAACGGAAGGAACAGCAACCCCAGCAACCCCGCGAACGCGAACGCGATCCAGAACCCGGTCGCGATATCGAACCCCGGACCGCTCGACTGGGATACGCCGGCCGCAAAAAGAGCGAAGACGAGGCCGTACACCGCCGCGGACGGCACCGCGAGCAGCACCGAGATGCCGGCAAACAAAAGGAAGTGCCTTCTGTACATGCGGAACGTCTCGTCCAGGAGGTCGCCGATCTCGAGCGGACGCAGGCGAAGTGGAACGGGTACGCTCACGATTCGTACTCAAATCTGTGTCCGCTTGGCACGCGCTAAGCGTTGCACGAAATGAAGGGATGAACGGTGAATCAACACGCCCGCGAAGAGGCGGATGACGTAAGGGTCCTCTTCGTCGAGGACGACGCCTCGGTCGCGCATATGTACCGCTTGAAGCTCGAGCTCGACGGCTACACGGTCGACGTGGCCGGCGATGGACTCGTGGCGCTCGAGAAGGCGCGCGCGCAGCGGCCCGACATCATCTTCCTGGACATAAGGCTTCCGAAGCTGGACGGCATGGGCGTGCTCGAGGCCCTTCGCAAGGACCCGAGCACAGAGCACATCCCCGTCGTGATCCTCTCGAACTGGAACGAGCAGGAGCTGGTCGAGCGCGGCATCAGCCTCGGCGCGCTCGACCACCTCATCAAGAGCCAGACCACTCCGGCCCGGCTCTCCCAGCGCCTGCGCGACTGGCTGAAGGCTTAGTTAGTAGCTAGGTCTTCGGCGCGGCCGGCGCGGCGGCCGCCGGCTCCTTCGGCTTGGTGTGCTTGACCGGCGTGAACTTGAGCCCGTCCTCGCCGCCTTCCTTCTGGTCGATGTCGACCTGGACGGTGTCGCCGCGCGCGATCTTGCCGCGCAGCAGCTGCTCGGACAGCTGGTCCTCGATCCGGCTCGTGATCACACGCCTCAGCGGACGCGCGCCGTACTGGCGGTCGTAGCCCTCCTTCGCGAGCAGGTCCTTGGCCGCGTCGGTGACCTCGATCGTGATCTGCTGCTCCTCCAGGTGCTTGCTCAGGCGGTTCAGCTGGAGGTCGACGATCTCGCGGATCTGGTGCGTGGTCAGGCTCTTGAAGACGACCACCGCGTCGACGCGGTTCAGGAACTCCGGGCGGAACATCCGCTTGAGCTCGTCGTCGATCTTCTGCTTCGTGTTCGCGTGCCGGCGCTCGACCTCGGCCGACTCGTCGACGACCGCGGGCTGGAACCCGAGTGATGTCCCCGCCTGGTTGACGTCGCGGATGCCGAGGTTCGAGGTCATGATGATCACGGTGTTCGCGAAGTTGACGATCTTTCCCTTCGCGTCGCTGAGCCGGCCGTCCTCGAGAATCTGCAACAGCATGTTGAAGACCTCGGGGTGCGCCTTCTCGATCTCGTCGAACAGGATCACCGAGTAGGGCCGGCGGCGCACAGCCTCGGTCAGCTGACCGCCCTCGTCGTAGCCGACGTAGCCGGGAGGCGAGCCCACCAACCTGGCGGTCGTGTGCCGCTCCATGAACTCCGACATGTCGAGCTTGATCAGCGCGTCCTCGGAGTCGAAGAGATACTCGGCCAGCGCCCGGGCGAGCTCGGTCTTGCCGATGCCCGTCGGACCGAGGAAGATGAACGACCCGATCGGCCGGCGCGGGTTCTTCAGACCGGCGCGCGCGCGCCGCACAGCCTGCGAGACGGTGATGATCGCCTCGTCCTGGCCGACCATGCGCTTGTGGAGCTCCTCCTCCATACGGAGAAGGCGCGCGCTCTCCTCCTCGACGAGGCGTGAGACGGGCACGCCGGTCCACGCGGCGACGATCTGGGCGATGTGCTCCTCGCCCACCTCGGGCACGGTCTCGCCAAGCTTGTCGCGCCACGCGGCTTCTTTGAGGGCGAGCTTGTCCTGCAGCCGCTTGACCTTGTCGCGAACCGCGGCCGCGGCCTCGAAGTCCTGCTTGTTCACGGACTCGTCCTGGTCCGCCTTCTGGCGGCGGATCTCCTTCTGGAGGTCCTTCAGGTCGTCGGGGGTCGTCGTCAGCTTCATGCGCACGCGCGCCGATGCCTCGTCGATGAGGTCGATCGCCTTGTCGGGCAGCGCCCGGTCGCTGACGTAGCGGTCGCTCAGCACGGCGGCCGAGCGCACGGCCTGGTCGGTGATGACGACGCGG
>CAYWTI010000257.1:0-11491 GCA_964461175.1 uncultured Actinomycetes bacterium
ATCAAGGCCGGTGGAGCGCTCGACCCCGCGGAGTTTCCCCAGGAGATTCGTGACCAGGCCGGCAACCAGGTTACCGACGGCAACCAGGCCCGGATCTACGCGAACGACTTCATCGGCAAGCACCTGGAGGGCGTGGCCGGCGGTCTGACCTACGCGTCGATGGGCGACAAGATCAACTCGGTCAAGGCGCAGCAGGCGCAGCTTTCCAAGGACGACCCCCAGTACACCGCCCTCGGCACCCAGATCACCACGCTCAACGCTCAGCGGGACACGCTGTTCAAGGGTGAGGCCCTTCGCGGCAACCTGCTCAACGCGTACGGCTGGTGGACGATCGGCACCTACACCCTGTTCGCGGCGTGGGGCCTTCTGATCGCGGCGCTCGGCGTGCTCTTCGCGCTGGCGTTCGAGATCTTCGTCGCCTACCGCAAGCCACAGACGGTCGCCGTGCCGAAGGGCACCGCCGCCGCCAAGGCATAGACGTCAATCACGGACGGTCAAGCTCCGGCGGGGAAACCCGCCGGAGCCCTTTCTTTTCTTGCGAATAGGTAGATTTGCTGACGAATGGCTGTAGCGGAGACGGCTCGCGCTGAACGGCAGGTCGTCAAAAACCCATACAGCGCGCTCCCCAACTGGCTCTACCCGACGTTCGTCGTCGTCGTGCTCGGCGCGTTCATCGTCTACGCGACCTGGGTCGTGTTCTTCGAGAAGTCGGGTGAGTCGGCGCCCTACCTGAGCCCCTTCTTCTCGCCGCTGATCAAGGTCGGCGCTATACCGCCGGCGATCTTCGTGGCGTGGGCGCCGCTCGCTTTCCGCCTCACCTGCTACTACTACCGCAAGGCTTACTTCCGCTCCTTCCTGTGGCACCCGCGCTCGTGCGCGGTCCCCGAGCCGCATCGCGGCAGATATCGCGGCGAGACCGTCTTCCCCTGGATCCTCAACAACTTCCATCGCTTCGCCTTCTACGTCACGTTCATCCAGGTGCTGTTCCTCTGGTACGACGCGATCGTCGCCTTCGATTTCGCCGGGCGCTTCGGCGTCGGCGTGGGCAGCGTCCTGATGATCGTCAACGTCGTCCTTCTCTCTGGCTACACCTTCGGCTGCCACGCACTCCGCCACCTCGCGGGAGGTGAGATCGACTGCTTCTCCTGCTCCCGCACCGCGAAGGCGCGGTGGCGCTTGTGGAAGGGCGTTAGCGTGCTGAACATCAGGCACGACCGGTGGGCGTGGGCGAGCCTGGCATCGGTGTGGCTCACCGACCTCTACGTCCGTGGCCTGGTCCACGGATGGTTCACCGATTTCAGGTGGATCTCGTGAGCACCCCGGCCTACGAGACGGTCGAGACCGACGTCCTCGTGCTCGGCGCCGGCGGCGCCGGCCTGCGGGGTGCGATCGCGGCGGCAGAGTCCGGCGCGCGGGTGCTCATCGTGTGCAAGTCACTGCTCGGCAAGGCGCACACCGTCATGGCCGAAGGTGGCGTCGCCGCCGCCATGCACAACGTGGCCTACCAGGACTCGTGGGAGGTCCATTTCGCCGACACGATGAAGGGCGGCAAGCTGCTGAACGACTGGCGCATGGCCGAGCTGCACGCGCGCGAATCGCCCGAGCGCGTGCTCGAGCTCGAGCGCTGGGGCGCGGTGTTCGACCGCACGTGGCAGGGTCGCATCCATCAGCGCCCGTTCGGTGCGCACACCTACCCACGCCTCGCGCACATCGGGGACCGCACCGGGCTCGAGCTGCTGCGCACGCTGCAGGACAAGGCAGTGCACACGCCCGGCGTCGACGTCCACATGGAGGTGACCGTCTTCCGCCTCCTCAAGTCCGACGGGCGGATCGCCGGCGCGCTTGCCTACCGGCGCAAGGACGGGTCGCTGATCCTCTATCGCTGCGCCGCCCTGCTGCTCGCGACCGGCGGCGCGGGCAAGATGTACCGCGTCACGTCGAACTCGTGGGAGAGCACGGGCGACGGGACGGCGCTCGCGTTCGACGCCGGCGCGCAGCTGCGCGATATGGAGATGGTCCAGTTCCACCCCACGGGCATGGTCTGGCCCGCGGGCGTGCGCGGCATCCTCGTCACCGAAGGAGTTCGCGGCGAGGGCGGAGTGCTGCGCAACAAGGATGGCGAGCGCTTCATGGAGCGCTACGACCACGAGCGGATGGAGCTCTCTTCGCGCGACATCGTCGCTCGGGCCATCAACTCCGAGGTCAACGCCGGCCGAGGCTCACCACACGGCGGTGTGTTCCTGGACATCACGCATCGCAAGCCTGAGTTCATCAAGTCGAAGCTGCCGTCGATGTACGAGCAGTTCCTCAAGCTGGCCAAGGTCGACATCACAAGGCAGCCGATGGAGGTCGCGCCGACGATCCACTACGCCATGGGCGGGATCCGTGTCGACGCCGAGACCGGTGCGAGCACCGTGCTGGGCCTGTTCGCCGCCGGCGAGGTCGCCGCGGGCCTGCACGGCGCCAACCGCCTTGGTGGCAACTCGCTGAGCGACCTGCTCGTCTTCGGCCGTCGCGCCGGCGAAGGCGCGGCCGCCTCGGTCAAGGCCGGTGCCAAAGCGGCCGGCGCAAAGCTCGATCCCAAGGAGATCGACTCGGCTGTGGCCGCGCTCATGGCGCCGCTCGACCGGCCCGCGGGCGAGAACCCGTACCACCTCCAGGCCGAGATCCAGGACGTCATGAGCAAGCACGCGCCGATCGTCCGCGACGCCGCCGGCATGGAGGAAGGGCTCGACAAGATCGTCGAGCTCGGCAGCCGAGTGCGGGCCTGCGGCACCGGCGGCTCACGCTCGCTCGCGTTCAACCCGGGCTGGCACACCGCCACCGACCTGCACTCCATGCTCGTCAACTCCGAGGCGCTGCTCCGTTCGGCGCTGGAGCGCAAGGAGAGCCGCGGCGCGCACGCGCGTTCCGACTACCCCAAGCTCGACGATGCGCTCGGCGAGATCAACTTCGTGGTCGAGAAGACGCCGGACGGGATGGCGGTCAAGCCTGAGCGGCGGCCGGAGATGCCGGACTACCTGGCCGAGGTAGTCCACCATTCGTACGCGCGCTACACGCCGGAGGAACGAGAGTGAGCTCGACGGCGCCGACGCAGATATCCGACCTCGACCTCAGGGTCTGGCGCGGCGACGCGGCGGGCGGCGACTTCGTGCACTACCGCGTGCCCGTGCGCGAGGGCATGGTTGTCCTCGACGCCGTGCTCTGGGTGCAGGCGAACCTGGCGAGCGACCTCGCCGTACGGTGGAACTGCAAGGCCGCGAAATGCGGCTCCTGCTCGGCGGAGATCGATGGCTTCCCGCGGCTCATGTGCAAGACGCCGATCGCCGAGTACGGGGCGACCGTCACGGTGCGGCCTATGAAGACCTTCCCCGTGATCAAGGACCTGGTCACCGACGTGAGCTGGAACTACGAGGTCAACAAGGAGATCCCGCCGTTCACGCCGAGCGAGAAGGACATGAAGAGCAGCGAGCCGTGGCGGATGCAGCAGAGGGACGTGGAGCGCAGCCTCGAGTTCCGCAAGTGCATCGAGTGCTTCCTGTGCCAGGACGTCTGCCACGTGCTGCGCGCGCACGACGCGAAGGCCGCGTTCTACGGCCCGCGCTTCATGGCCCGCATCGCCTCGCTGGAGATGCATCCGAAGGACGTCCTCGACCGCCGGCCGCTGCTGCGCGAGAAGGCGGGCGTCGGCTACTGCAACATCACGAAGTGCTGCACCGAAGTCTGCCCGGAGCACATCAAGATCACGGACAATGCCATCATCCCGCTGAAGGAGCGAATGGACGACGTCTACTTCGACCCGGTCCGGTGGGCGCTCCGGAAGCTTGGCGGCGATTCGAAAAAGGACGCAACGCAGGAGTAGGCGCCGCATGCACGTTCAGCACTCGGTCCACATCCAGCAGCCGGTGAAGACGCTGAGCGAGACGCTGCTCGACGACCCCGCGAAGTGGTTCCCGCGCTCGGTCGGCGTGCACGTCGGCGGGGTGCCGGTGCGCAAGCGGGTCACGATCCAGTTCGGCGAGCCGGTCAAGACCTCGACCTGGGCGGTCATCCCCATCTCGTGGCAGCCCACCTTCGGTCGCAAGCTGCTCCCGGAGATGAACGGCAAGGTCGAGCTGGCCCCGGTCAGCACCTCGGAGACCCGCCTCACGGTCAGCGGCATGTACCAGCCGCCGCTCGGCAAGGTCGGCGAGCAGCTGGACGAGGCGCTGATGCACAACATCGCCGAGGGCACGGTCAAGGAGCTGGCGGAGTCGATCGCCGACAAGCTCAACCGGTCGGTGTCTAGCCGCTAGCTCCCGGGGTCGTCGTGTGCCGGGCCAGGTACGCGGCCGCCTCGGCGCGGCGCGCGACCTCCAGCTTGGAGAGGATCGTCGAGACGTAGTTCTTGACCGTCTTCTCGGCGAGCTTCAGCTCTTTGCCGATCTGGCCGTTGGTCATCCCCTGCGAGACCAGGGTCAGGATGCGTTCTTCCTGGGCCGAAAGGCGCGCCAGCTTCTCGTCTCGCATCGTCTTGCCCTTGCGCAGGCGCTCGAGGACCGAGCGCGTCACCTCGGGGTCAAGCAGGCTTCTGCCCGCCCCCACCTCGCGGATCGCGCGCACGAGCTCGCCGCCGCGGATCTGCTTGAGGACGTAGCCGGCGGCCCCGGCCATGATCGACGCGAACAACGCCTCGTCGTCGGCGAACGACGTCAGCATCAGGACCTGCGTCCTCTCGAGCCTGGCACGGATCTCGCGCGTCGCCTCGATGCCGCTGCCGTCGGCCAGGCGCACGTCCATCACCACCACGTCCGGTCGCGTGCGCTCGGCCTGGGCTACGGCGTCCTTGACGGTGCCAGCCTCGGCGACAACGGTCATATCGTCGTTGGCGTTGATCAGCGACTTCACCCCGTCGCGCACCACCTCGTGGTCGTCGACGAGGAGGATGCGGATGCGTTCAGCCATCGACTACATGCTGCCAGCAATGGCGGGCGGCGCGTAAGGCTGGGGGTCCCGGACCGCTAGGGCCGTTCGGCCCTTTCTACGTCTAGACGGGAAAGCTGATGCGCAGCGTCGTGCCCTCGCCCGGCTTGCTGCGCACGTCGAACGTGCCGCCGAGCTTGGCCGCGCGTTCGCGCATGTTGCGCATGCCGTTTCCGTGAGAGTTGTTGGCGGGCTTGATGCCCACACCGTCGTCCTTTACCGTCAGCACAGCCTGGTCTCCACGGCGCTCGAGGCGCACGCTTGCGTGCGTCGCGCTCGCATGGCGGGCGACGTTGGAAAGCGCCTCGCGCGTGAGCTGGACGATCTCGCCTGAGCGGTTCGACAGCGCGGCCGCGAGGGCGGCGTCGACGTGGACGTCGACGCGCTCGCGCGAGCGCGACTGCATCTGCGCACCGAGCTCGCGCATCGCCTGGTCGAGATGGCGGTCGGCGAGGATGCCGGGGCGGAGGCCGAAGATGTAGTTCCGCAGGTCGCGGATGACGCGGTCGAGCTCCTCGACGGCGCGCTCGATGCGGCCGGCTGTCTCGGCGTTGCCGGCCATCAGCGCGGTGCCCTGCAGGCTCATGCCGACTGCGAACAGCGACTGGATGATGCCGTCGTGCAGCTCCTTCGCGATCCGCTCCCGCTCGTCCATGAGGCCCAGCCGCCGCAGCTCCGACTGCGCGCGGTCGTACTCGATCGCGACCGAGGCGGCGTCGGCCAGGCTTTCGATGAGCTCTCGCGCGCGCTCGGTGAAGCGCTTGCCGCCCTTGAGGTTCGCGATCATCAGCGTCCCGACCACACCGCCGGGGACCCGCAGCGGTACGAAGAAGGCCGGACCGTGCTGACCCAAGGCGATGATCGGCTGGTAGCCGGTCGTCTCCTGGCTGATGTCCTCGAACATCATCCCCGCGCCGCCGCGCATCACCGCGCCGGAGATCGAGCCTTCGGCGGGCATGCCCAGGCCGCGGAGCTCGTTCGCGCGAGCTCCGGCCGCGGCCGCGATGACGAGCTCGCCAGGCGTGGGCGTCGCGGTCACGATCGTGGCCGCCTCCGCGTCGGCGAGCTCGCGCGCGTGCTCGGCGATCGTCTCCAGCAGCGTCGACTCCTGCCCGGCCGACAGCACCTGCGTCGTGATGTCGCGCAGGGCGTCGAGCCAGCGCTCGCGGACCCGGACCTCCTCGTACAGCGACGCGTTGGCGATGGCGACGCCCGCCTGCGTGGCGAGGATGACCAGCGCCTCCTCGTCCTCCTTGCTGAACTCCTCCGCGTCGCGCTTGTCGGCGAGGTAGATGTTCCCGTAGACGCGGCCGAGGGCCTGGACGGGCGCGCCCAGGAACGAGCGCATCGGCGGGTGGTTGGCCGGGAACCCGGTGGAGCGCGGATGGTCGGCGATGTTCTTGAGGCGCAGCGGGCGCGGCTCGTGGATCAGCACGCCGAGAACGCCGTGGCCGGCCGGCAGGGCGCCGATCGCCTGGCGCTGCCGCGCGGGCAGGCCGGTGGTCACGAACTCGACGAGCGTGTCGTCCTCGCCGATGACGCCGAGGGCGCCGTAGCGCGCGTCCGTGACCTGGGTGGCGAGGTCGACGATCCGCTGGAGCACGATCGGCAGCGAAAGCTCCGAGGCGAGCGTGAGGCCCGCCTCGAGGAGCATGTCCTTGCGGTCGCGAGTCTCGGCCATTCTGGTTCCGGGCCGAATCTACGCCAAAAGACCGGGGGCGGGAAGGCCGATGGACCCTACTGCGAGCCGGTACGCGCGGCGAACCTGAACGTCATGGAAAGCCACGGCTTCGACCGCATCCTGCTCGCCACCGACGGTTCGCGCCCGGCCGCGACGGCCGAGATGGTCGCGGCATCGCTGGCGCTCGCCTCAGGCGGCAGCGTCAGGGTCGTCCACGCCTGGAGCCTCGAGGCCCACGAGCGCGCCGGCGCCTGGGACCTGGAGACGCGGCGCGAGGCCGAGGCGCTCACGCTATCGGTCGTCGACCGGCTGCGGGCGCTCGGCGTCAAGGCGGAGGCTCTAGTCAGCCGCGCCGACCGCGATCACGTCGCCGACGCGATCGCCGACGCGGCGGACGAGTGCGAGGCCGACCTCGTCGTCGTCGGGTCGCGCGGGCTTTCCGACTGGCAGTCGCTCCGCCGCCACAGCGTCAGCCACAAGCTCCTGACCGCCGTCGAGTGCCCGGTCCTCGTCGTCCGCGAACGCGAGGGCGAGCGGGTGCACCAGGCGCGAAACGTGCTCCTCGCAATCGCCGGCGGCGACGACGTGGAGGCAGGCGCGCGAGCGGCGGCCGCCGCCGCGGCGGCCCCGGGATCGAAGGTGATCGTGCTCCACGTCGCGCAGGCGATCGTCGGCGTCCAGGGCTTCTCGTTCGTGGAGACGGACGAAGAGATCGAGGCGACCGTGGGCCGGACGATGTCCCTGCTCGCCGCGGCGGGTGTCGAGGCCGAGTCGATGGTGGCCGAGCCCGGCGCCGTCGCTTCGGTGGTCGCCGCGACGGCGGACGAGAAGCACGCGGACATGATCGTGATCGGCTCGAGCCGCATGGGCGACATCGCAAGCCTCCTGCTCGGGTCTGTGACCCACGAGCTGCTGCGCGCCACCGACCGGCCGGTGCTCGTCGCCGAGAAGGCCCACGCTTGAGCGTTCTGCTTCGCCACCGCACGGTCGGCGACGTCATGACGTCGCGCGTCCACGTCGCGAGCCCGCTGACGCCGTTCAAGCTGCTCGTGCGCCTGATCGAGGAGAACCGCATCAGCGCCATCCCGATCGTGGACACCAGGGGTGTCCCTGTCGGGGTGGTCAGTGAGTCCGACCTGCTGCTGAAGGAGTGGCGCGGCGAGCTCGAGGCCGACACGGGGCCCCTGCACGGGTGGAAGAACCGTCTCGAGCGCGCAAAGGCCGGCGCGGTTCTCGCGCAGGACCTGATGACCTCGCCGGCGATCACGGTGGCGGCGACCGCCCTGATCACCGACGCGGCGCGACTGATGCACGAGCGCAACGTGCGCCGGTTGGTGGTCGTCGACCAGCGGGGACGGATCGCCGGCATCGTCAGCCGGAGCGACCTCCTCCAGGTCTTCCTCCGAACCGACGAGGACCTTCGCGAGGAGGTCGTGGAGCGGATCATCCCCGCGATCCTGCCCACCGAGGGCGACAACGTGGTCGTCGAGGTGCGCTCGAATGTCATCACCCTGTCGGGCGAGGTCGACCGGCGAAGCGACTCCGAGATCCTCACCCGGATGAGCCGCGAGGTCGACGGCGTCGTCGACGTCGTCAACCTCCTCCGCTTCCGGTGGGACGACCTCCGGCAGCGCGCGGGCGCCATCTAGAGGGCCGTCCGCCCGCCAGTCTCGCGGACGAGTGGCCGTGGCCTGACTCCTGTCCGGAGCCTAGCTTCAGCCCTGGAGGTGTGATCGCAATGAAGCTTTCGTTCCGCGACGTCATGGGTACCGTGCTCGCCGCGGCCGCCGTTTACGTCGTGCTCGACATCGTGAACTCCTGGGGGTTCCTGGTGTTCGGCGGCTACCGCGCCGGCGTCGTCGCGCTGGCGTTCATCGGCTTTGCGATGTGCACGCTCGGCAGCGACTACAGCACCGTGCGCGGGGTCCAGCCGCTCGTCGTCGTCGCCGGCATCCTCGGCGTCGCCGCCCTCGTGCTCATGATCGCCGGGCTCATCTGGGCCACCGCGCCGCTCTTCGTCTGGTTCGGCGCGGTCATCGTCGCGCTGTGGGCCGTGACCACGGTTCGCCACCTGGTCACGCCGCGAACGACCGGCCTGCCGAAGCCGGCCGCGTCCTAGCCGGGTTCACCGAGGGGCTCGGGACGTCCCGGGCCCCTTGCCGCACTTTCTCTAGCATGGAGCCGTGCACGTGTCCTTCCGCCGCGCGGGCGGCTTTGCCGCGCTGGCCGCGCCCGTTCTCATGTGGACCGAGTTCTTCACGCACGCGCTCACGCGCCAGGGCTACAACCTGCTCACCCGCCCGTTCAGCGACCTCGCGACCCGCGGCACGCCGAACTCGATCGACTTCGACATCGGGTTCTTCCTGGTGCCCGGGTTGCTCACGATCATCGTCGGGGTCGGCCTGTGGTTCTCTGCCCACGAGGGCCAGGCGTGGCGGGTCGGGTCGATCCTGATCATGGCCGCCGGCGTGTTCCTGGTCGCCACCGGGCTCTTCCGCCAGGACCCCGCGTCGTACACCGCGGCCATCCTCCACGGCACGGTTTCGCAGATCTGCTTCGCGATCGCGAGCGTGGCGCCGCTGGTCCTGTTCGTGGGCTCGATGCGGCACACGCACCTCGGCGCGCCGCGCCGGCTGTGGCTCGTCGCCGGCCTCGCGGCGGTGGCGATCGAGGGTTTCGGCGTCGTGGTCCGGCCGATCGCCCACTACCCGTACGGCTTCTTCCAGCGGCCGTTCACGCTTGTGCTCACGGTGTGGTTCGTCGCCACCGGCGTATGGCTCCTCCGAGGCAGGACTGCCGCCAGGGTACCCGTCCAGGCTTAACCCTCAGAATCTCCGCTCGTGGGCCAGGGGCGGATCTACTACCTCGACTGGCTGAAGGTCCTGATCGTCTACGGCATCCTCCTCTTCCACTCCTCGCTCGTCTTCACGACGAGCACGTGGCTCGTCTCGAACCACGATCGGAGCCAGGTGCTCACCGCATTCGCCGGATTCTGCTTTCCGTGGGGCATCCCGGCCATGTTCCTGATCGCCGGCGCGGACGCCTACTTCGGCATCCGCTCACGCGGCGCGGGCGAGTTCGTGTGGGCCCGCGTCCTCCGCCTGCTGCTGCCGATGCTCGTCGGCCTGGTCGTGCTGTCGCCCTACCAGCGCTTCGTCACGAGCCACAACCCGCCCCCGCCGCTGAGCGCGCTGCCGGCCTTCTACGTCCACTTCTTCACGACGATCCGGTTCGAGCCCGACCCCGAGTGGATCTCGAAGTACTGGCTGCACCTGTGGTTTCTCGCCTACCTCTTCGTGATCTCGGTCGCGTGCCTTCCCCTGCTGCGCTGGCTGCACCGGCCCGGTGGCGTCCGCTTCACCGAGGACCTGATCCGCCTCGCCAACGTTCGCGGCGGACTGTTCCTGATGGCGGCGCCGCTCTTCCTCACCCAGCTGGTGCTGCGCCCGTTCTTTCCCGCCTACCAGGACTGGGCCGACATCGCGACCTACACCTTCGTGTTCGCGATGGGGGCGATCTTCTTCAGCAACCAAGGCTTCGAGGCGGCGATCAGGCGCGACGTCCGCGCCGTCCTCATCGTCGGCGCGCTCGCGGCGCTCGGCCTCGCCGCCGTCCTTTCGCTCATCAACTTCAACATGGGGGCGATCGGCCGGCTCACGTTCCCCGAGCAGGTCGCGCTTTCGCTTTTCTGGACGCTCGACGTCTGGATGTGGAACCTCGCCGTGCTCTACATCGGCATTCGGTGGCTGACACGTCCGAGCCGGGCGCTCGAGTACACGAGCCAGTCGGTGCTGGCGTTCTACGTCATCCACCACCCGGTCATCGTTACGCTCGCTTCGTTCATCGTGACCTGGGACCTGGGGCTGTGGCCCAAGTTCGCGATCCTCGTCATCCTCGGCTACGCGATCACGCTGACGATCTACGAGGTCGGCGTGAGGCGGTGGCCGCCCATGCGCACGCTTTTCGGGCTCGGCCCGAGACCTCGGCCGCAGAGCGCGCTCTCGCATGCCTGAACGCAGGCCGGTGGCCGTGATCGCCGGCCTCGAGCAGGAGGCGCACGCGCTCGTCGCGCGGATGCCGCGCTCGGAGACGGTCGGACCCCGCCTGTCGCTGTGGGAGGGCGGCGGCCTCGTGGTCGCCGTCGCCGGCGTGGGCAAGGTGGCGGCGGCCCTGGCCGCGCAGTTCGTCTGCGATGTGTTCCGACCGCGCTGCGTCCTGTCCATCGGGCTCGCCGGCGCCCTCGACAGCGAGGCCCGGCCGGGCCAGGTCGTCGTCGCCACCGGCGCCGCGCAGCACGACTTCGACGGCCGGCCGCTGACACCGGCCAGGGGCATCATCCCGGGACTCGATATCGCCGTCATCCACGCGAACGCCGCGGTCGCGGAGAAGCTGCTCGTGGCGGCGCGCCTGGAGTCGAAGCACGCGAAGCCCGGCGTGGTCGTGACCGGCGACCAGATCATCACCTCGGCGAAGGTCCGCGACGCGCTGGCGCACGAGTTCGCGGACGCGCTGTGCGTCGACATGGAGACCGCCGCTGTCGCGCAGGTGGCGCATCAGAACGGCGTGCCCTGGTCGGGGATCCGGATCACGTCCGACTCCGCCGATGAGACGTTCAACCTCCAGGGCGTGCTCGGCTTTGGGCTCTCCACCGCCGCGGATCTTTTCGAGACGATCATCCGCGGGGTGCACGAAGAGCTGTGAGCCGGGCCAGGTGGGCGTCCGCGGCCGAGATCGGCCATGAGGGAGTCGCGCCGCAGGCCGTGGTCGAGGCGCACCTCGAGGCGATCGAGCGTTTCGACCCCCGCATCCACGCCTACATCCACGTCGACCACGACGCCCGCCCGCAGA
>CAYWTI010000258.1:0-24756 GCA_964461175.1 uncultured Actinomycetes bacterium
CGACGCCATCCTTTCGCGCTGCTCGGAAGAAGCGGAGGACGTCACGTATCCCGGAGTCAAGCGCTGGCGCGATCAGCACCCCGACGGGCACGTCGTGGGTCACTTCCAGGTCTACTTCCCCGAGGAGCTGATCCACGCCGCGGGCATGTTGCCGGTGACGTTGATGGGCGCCGGCTCGCGGCTGGAGGCAAAGCAGGCCGACTCGCACATCGGCTCCTTCATCTGCTCGATCTGCCGCACCTCGCTCGAGCTCGGGTTCAGCGGCCGCGTCGGTTTCCTCGACGCCTTCTACACGACCCCGATCTGCGACGTCGCCCGCAACCTGGCCGGCATCTGGGGCCGCAACTTCAAGGGCATGACGGCGGAGATCCTCTACCTGCCCCAGCACGCCAACTCGAGGCAAGCGGTCCGGTACCTCCGCGACGAGTACGCACGGGTGCTCGCGGAGCTGGAGCGGATTCGCGGACGAGCGGTCGATGAGGAGGAGCTGAGACACAGCATCCGGATCTACAACGAGAACCGCCGCCTGCTGCGCGAGCTCTACCGATTCAAGCGCGAAGCGCCGTGGCTGCTCTCGACCACCGAGGCTTACCTCCTGGCCAAGGTTGGAACGGTGATGCCGCGCGAGGAGCACAACGCGATCCTTCGCGAAGCGATCGCCGGCATCCCGAACCGGACGGGTCGCCGCCAGGACCGCGTCCGCGTCGTGTTCGAGGGCGGCTTCTGTGAGCAGCCACCCCTCGACATGCTGCAGCTGATCGAGGAGGCCTGCTACATCGTCGACGACGACCTCCTGATCGGGATGCGGTGGATCGTCGATGACGTGGACGAGACCGGTGACCCGCTGCAGGCGCTTGCGCAGAGCTACCTCGAGCACTCCACCTACAGCGCGGTGCAACACGACGACCGCAAGCCAAAGGAGGAGATGCTCCTGCGACGCTTCGAACAGGCAAACGCTCAGGCGGTGATCCTTGCCGCGGCCAAGATGTGCGAGCCCGGCCTGGACGAGCAGGTCGCCTACCAGAAGACCCTCGAGCAGAGCAAGATCCCGTTTCTGCTCCTCGACTTCGAAGAGAAGATGACCGCGTTCGAGCGCATGAGGATGGAGGTCGAGACCTTCGTGGAATCGATCCTCTTCGACTGACATGTCGACTCAGCTGGCAGACACCGAGCTGGTTGGCCGAGGCAGACGCGACGGCAACGGCCTCTTCAAGGACTGGTACGCGCAGCTCGACGCGGCGGCCGAGGCCGGCGATCCGACCGCCTACGTCTTTGTGATGGGGTCGGCCGCCGAGGTGCTCAAAGCATTTGACCTCAACCTCGTCTTCCCGGAGATCAACTCGCTGCAGACAGCCGTGCGCAAGCTGTCTCTCGGCTACCTGAACAAGGCGGAGGACTACGGCTACTCGACTGACGTGTGTGGATACGTCAAGGCCGACGTCGGCGTTCATCTCGACGGCGGGAGGCATCCAAACGGCCGCATCCCGAAGCCCTCGGTCGTGGTCGCCACCAACATGTGCAACACCTACGTCAAGTGGGTCGAGATCTGGCAGCGGATGTACGGCTGCAAGGTGTTCGTGCTCGACATTCCGGGGCAGCGCGGCATCGGTTGGCACTCGGAGCCGGGGAGCGAGCAGTTCGAGAACGATCGCCGCTACGTGCAATGCCAGCTCGAGGAGCTGATCGAGGCATGCGAGTCGGTCACGGGGCGGCCCTTCAAGATCGAGCGTCTGCAGGAGAACCTCGCGTACGTCAACCGCATGGCGGCCGCGTGGAGCGCCGTCCTGCGCTTGAACCAGAACCTTCCCGCGCCCTTCAACGCGATGGCGGACGGCCTGACGTACATGGGCGTGCTCAGCGCCTATCGCGGCACCGAGACGGGCGCCCGCTACATGGAAGAGCTGCAGGAGGAGATGGAGCACAAGGTCCGGCTCGGCATCGGAACCATCGCGGAAGAGCGCTTCAGGCTCCACGGCGTGGGACCCGCCTGCTACTCCTACTTCCGCCGTTTCCTCGAGCTGTTCCAGGGCTGGGGGGCTGTGTTCGTCAACTCCGAATACCTCGCCTATGCGGGGGGTGGGCTTGAGTCGGGGATCCAGTTCGACGTCGAGCGCCCGCTCGAGAGCCTTGCCGAACAGCTGCTGATCACGGGCAGGCGGTCCATGTCGAACATGTTCTTCAGCCAGGACCAGCTTGCAGACAGCGTTCGCGATTGGAAGGCGGACGGGATCGTCTATCACTCGGTGAAGAGCTGCCGGACGGTCAGCACGGGGATGGCGGACAGCCGCGAGTACCTCACCCGCGTCAAGGAAGTGCCTTCGCTGTTCGTCGAATCCGATCTGGTCGATCCCCGGCTGTGGTCTGAGGCCCAGTTCAAGAACCGGATCGACGCCTTTTTCGAGGCGCTCGGGGCACGCAAGGCCGCCGTGCAGATGGCGCCAAGGGGATGAACGCATGCTGGTAGGCGGAGTCGACGTAGGTTCCACGCAGACCAAGGCCGTCGTCATGGACGAGCAGCGCCGGCTCCTCGGCCGTTCCCTGATCGACACCGGCGGCATCGTCACCGCCGCCGCCGAGAATGCATTTCGCCTGGCTTGCGAAGAGGCCGGCGTATCGCGCTCGGACGTGGCCTACGTGGTCGGCACCGGTTACGGGCGCTACAAGGTGACCTTCGGGGATACGCAGGTCACCGAGATCAGCTGTCACTCGCGCGGCGGCCACTACCTGTTTCCAAAGACGCGAACCGTGCTCGATATCGGCGGGCAGGACACGAAGGCCATCAAGGTCGGCCCCGACGGCCAGGTCCTGGACTTCTGCATGAACGACAAGTGCGCCGCCGGCACTGGCCGGTTTCTGGGCGCTGCCGCGATGGCGCTGGACATCCCGCTCGGCGAGCTGGGTCCGCTCGCGCTCGGCGCGAAGAACCCGGTCAAGATCACGACCACCTGCACGGTCTTCGCCGAGACCGAGATCATCAACTGGCTCGCTCGCGGCAAGAAGGTCGAGGACGTCCTCCTGGGCGTGCACCAGGCGATCGCCACGCGCAGCATCTCGCTCCTGCGCAGAGTGGGCGTCGAGGACGAGCTGACCTTCACCGGCGGCGTCACCCGCAACACGGCCATGGTGCGGATCCTGGAGGAGATGCTCGAAACGCATCTCAACGTGAGCCCGGAGGCGCACTTCATGGGTGCCATCGGGGCCTCGCTGTTTGCCCTGGAAAAGGCGCTCACAGGGGCGGCGGGCGCCGTCGAAGCCATGACCGTCGCCGCCACGCTGGATTCCGCGCGCGCCGCGTCGGGTGACTGCGAGGTCTGTCCGGAGCTTCCCGATCGCAAGTTCCGCGATGCGCAGGAACGCCTGTCCCAGCCGCCGGCGCTGATTCAGATCGGCCGGATGGGGGAGACCGCGAAGCGATGATCAAGGTGGTCGGGATCGACGTCGGCGCCACCTACACCAAGGCTTTCGCCCTTGACGAAGAGAGAAACATCCTCGGCCGTTCGATGGTCAAGACCGGGTTCAACCTGGCCGGCGCGGCTGAGCGCTGCTACGCAGAGGTCCTCGCGTCGGCGGGACTTACCGATGAAGCAGTCGATTACGTCGCTTCGACCGGCTACGGACGGTATGTCGTCCCGATGCGAGACCTCCAGATCACCGAGCTGACGTGCCACGCCAGAGGCGCGTCGCACCAGTTTCCGGGGACGAGAACGGTGCTCGACGTCGGCGGTCAGACGGTCAAAGCGATCAAGCTCGACGACCGCGGCAAGGTTCGTTCCTTCCGGCTCAACGACAAGTGCGCCGCTGGGACGGGCGCATTCCTGGAGAAGACCGCCCGGTACATGGGCCTCGACCCGGCCGTCATCGGCTCTGTGGCGATGGGCTCGCGCGAGCCGGTGACGATCTCCAGCGTGTGCGCCGTCTTCGCCGAATCGGAAGTCATCAACCACCTCACCAGCGGCACGAGGCCCGAGGACATCATGTACGGCGCCGTGCTGTCGCTCGCCGGCCGCGCCCACCAGCTGATGAAGCGCGTCGGCATGGAGCCGGAGTTCACGTTCTGCGGGGGTATGAGTCGCAACGAAGCGTTCGTCAAGGCGATCAAGCACGAGCTCGGAGCTCCCGTCAACGTGCCCGGCGGTGACATGGGGCATTTCAACGGCGCTCTGGGAGCCGGCCTGCTCGCGCTGGATCGAGTCCGGAAGCTGCAGGCCGCCGGGGAGTGGACAAATCGCAGCGCTCGCGCTGCACAAGGAGTGGTCGCATGAGCACCTTCAAACCTCGACCGGCGGCGGATTTCGGCTTCACGCAGATCCTCTATGAGAAGGCAGACTGGGTGGCCCGGATCACCATCAACCGGCCCGAGGTCTACAACTGCTACTCGGCCCACACCCTCCAGGAGATGACGGTCGCATTTCGCGACGCCGCGTGGGACGACTCGGTGGCCGTGGTGGTGCTCACCGGGGCGGGTGAGAAGGCCTTCTGCACCGGGGGCGACGTCGCGGAGTACCAGTCCGAATACCTCAAGCGCCCTCGCGACTACTGGAAGTACATGGGCCTCTTCCACGACTGTCACGACCAGCTGCGCAAGATCGGCAAGCCTGTGATCGCCCGCATCAACGGGATCGTCGCCGGCGGCGGCAATGAGTTCAACATGGCGTGTGACCTGGCCGTCATGGCCGACCACGCGACCATTCGCCAGGTCGGGACCAGGGTCGGCAGCGTTGCCGCCGGGGGCGCCACGCAGTGGCTCCCGCTCATGGTCGGCGACCGGCGCGCGCGGGAGATGCTGTTCACGTGCGACCCCATCGACGCGCGCACCGCGCTCGACTGGGGCCTGGTCAACCGGGTCGTGCCTTACGCCGAGCTGGATTCGGCGGTCGATGGCCTGGCGCAGAAGCTGATCGACAAGTTCCCCGAGTGCACGCGCTACACGAAGGAATCGGTCAACTACTGGAAGGACCAGGCCTGGGCGGCATCGATCGGCCACGCACGTGACTGGTTGAGCCTGCACTTCGCCACGCTCGAGCCGTGGGAAGGGATGACCGCGTTCGTCGAGAAGCGGCAGCCCGACTACCGGGGTATTCGTCGCCGGGCCGCGGCGGGTGGCTCGAGCGAGTTCGTGTGGGGACCCTACGTCGGGACTTGCCGGTCGTGCGGCGCCACGGGGATCCCGGCCGACTTCGCGTTCTGCGGCAAATGCGGGGCCGCGCTCGAGAAGACCGCTGTGGGCGCGGCATCCGCCGCGTCTGACGGACGGTAACGACTGTGTTCACGGACGCCGGCGCGGCCATAGAAGAGCTGTTGCCCGACGGCGCGGGCCTCCTCGCGATCGGAGGCATGCACATGCACAACAACCCGATGGCCCTGGTCCGCGAGGTGATGCGGCAGCGCCGCCACGCCCGCCGCCTCCTGACCAGCCCGTCGGCGTCCCTTGCCGCCGACCTGTTGATCGGCGCGCATCTCGTCGACGAGGTTGCGACGTCGTACATCGGCTTTGAGCATCTGGGCCTCGCGCCGGCCTACCGGCGTGGGGCGGAGGCGGGGACTGTGACGGTGATCGAGCTCTGCGAGGCTGCGATCGTCCATGGGCTGTACGCGGGCGCCGGCGGTCTTCCCTTCGTTGCCTTACCGCCAGGCCTGGACCTGTCCGATGTGAGCAGCGCCAACCCAGAGCACTTCCGTGCGATCACCGATCCATTCACCGGTTCGCGGGTGCTCGTCGCCGCGCCGCTGCGGCCCGACGTTGCTCTGATCCACGCTGCGGCCGCCGACGAGCGCAAGAACGTCTATTTCGCCGGCGCACATTTCACCGATCGTCTGATGGCGATGGCAGCGAAGAAGGTGATCGTCCAGGTCGAGCGGGTGGCCGAGCCAGAGGAGATGGCGGCCCATCCCGCCGAGAGCATGCTGCCCGGCTTCCTGGTGAGCGCGGTGGTGGTGGCCCCGGGCGGTTGCCTGCCCACCGCGTCGCACGGTGCATATGCCTATGACGAAGCCGCGATTCGCGCGTACCTGAAGCTCGCTCGAACAGAGACAGGATTCACGGAGTACCTGCAGCTCAACGGCATGGCGCCGGCGGAGGCTGTGGCATGAGCGTCGCCGTCGACTACTCCACGGCCGAGCTCATGGCCGCCGTGATGGCGCGCCAGCTGCGGCCCGGTGAGGTCGCGATCATGGGTGCCGTCAGCGCGGTGCCGCAGGCCGCGTGCCGGCTGGCCCAGCTGACCACCGCGCCCGGGCTCTGGTTCATCGCCGGTGGCAGCGGTGCGGTGAATCCGCATCTCGACCCGCTGGTCGCGTCGAGCTGCGACGAGCGGCTGCTGGACGCAGATGTCGTGATGCCGCTTTCAGACGTCATCCTGGTCGAGGGCCGCGGGGACCTGATCGATGTCTTCTTCGCCGGCGGCCTCCAGATCGATCCCCGCGGCAACTGCAATCTCGGTCCGGTCGGTCCCTGGCGCCGGCCCGCGCTTCGCGGACCCGGCGGGGTCGGGCTGCCCTTCGTGTCGCGCGCGGGCAGGGTCGTCATCTATTCCATGTCGCACGACCGCAGGACCTTCGTCGAGCATGTCGACTTCGTCAGCGGCCCCGGTTTCGTCAATGGCCACGACGAGCTTCCAGGCGGCGGGCCGTCCCTGATCGTCACCCCCCTCTGCACGATGGACTTCGATCCCGCGACCCACCGCGCAAGGCTGGCCACCCTGCACCCGACCGTGAAGCTCGATCAGGTGCTCGACGCGACGGGATTCGTTCCGATCATTCCGGCCGACATCGCAGTCACTCCGCCGCCGACCCCTGAAGAGCTCGCGATTCTCCGCCGCATCGACGCGGGCGGGCTGCTCGCCGGCGGTGCGCAACGGTGAAACGCTTCGCCGGCAAGGTCGCGATTGTCACCGGGGCGGCAAGCGGTATCGGCAAGGCAACGGTGACGCGACTTGCCGATGACGGCGCGGCCGTCCTGGTCGCCGACCTCAACTCCCAGGGCGCGGCCGATGTGGCCGCATCGATCGTGGAGAAGGGGGGCCGAGCGGCCGGGTATGGCGTGGATGTGACGGATGCGCCCGCGGTCAGGGCGATGACGGAGCACGCAAGGCAGGTCTTCGGACGAGTCGACATTCTCGTCTCGAACGCCGGGTGGGATCGCGCGGGTCCGTTTGCGGATACCGACGAAGAGCTGTGGGACCGCGTGATAGCCATCAACTACCGCGGCCACCTGGCCACATGCCACGCCGTCCTTCCGTACTTGAAAGAGCAGGGTGGGGGAAGGATCGTCCTCGTGGCCTCGGATGCGGGTCGTGTGGGCTCCAGCGGCGAGGTGGTGTATTCGGGCGCCAAGGGCGCCGTCATCGCTTTCACAAAAGGACTGGCTCGAGAGGTGGCCCGTGACGGCATCAACGTCAACTGCGTGGCGCCTGGGCTGGTCGACACACCGATGCTGGCCGGGATCGCCGAAGGTCACGAGAAGTTGATCGCGGCGATCGTCCGCTCGATCCCGCTGGGCAGGACCGGAGCTCCCGAAGAGATCGCTGCCGCGATCTGTTTTCTCGCATCGCCAGATGCGGTCTACATCACCGGCCAGACGCTGAGCGTCAATGGTGGGCTGACGATGCTCTGAGCGCCCAGGCCGGCATTCGGGGCGCCGGAGCCGGGATGGCCGCGGCTCCGTCGCCCCTGCTCACATCACCTTGTCAGCGATCACTCGCTGCGCCGGCGACGTAGATGCTCGCGTAGGCGGTGACGAGGACGCTGAAGATCGGGGCCACGATGGCCGCAATCGGAATGGTCGTCGGGTCGGTGCCGGTGACCATCGGCGTGACGTAGACGCTCGCGATCGCGGCGCCGAACCATGCCAGCGCGTTGAGCACGGCGTAGACGGCCCACGGGCCCGCGCTCTGCGCATTCCCGCGGCTTACGCCCGCGGCGAGCAGCACCATGCCGGTGGCCAGCGCGGCCAGCGGCCAGACGAGGAACATCGCCAGCTGGAAGTGCTCGTGGTTCGAGCCGGTCACCATGTCGGGCGCGAAGACGACGGCTATCGTCGCGGCGACCCAGATAAAGACCAGCGTGAGGCCGGTCGCCAGGGCGCGATTGCCGACCCCCAGGAACGCGGTCGAGCCGCGATAAGTCGAGATGGATTTGGTTGCCATTGCCACAACCTCCTTTTGCCGCCAACGTAGCGCCCCCGAAGCCCCCCGCACGAGGGTTGACGGACACACGCAGGCGCGGCCTATCGGCCTACGCGAGCAACCCCCGCGCGATCACCATTCAAGCTCGACCAGCCGTCCGACGTTCATCCTCGGTACCTCCCGTAGACGATGGCGCCGAGATACGTCACGCCCGCGACGGCGCCCATCAAGGTGAACGGCATTCCACTTCGACCGTGCGCCTGCTCCCACAGGAACCCGCCGATCACGTAGAGGATCAGCACCAACCCGGTGGCCGCGAGCGCGCGCAGATCGATCGCCCGATAGCGCTCGTCGGGCGCGTTGCCGGCGAGCACGCCGGCGATGTCCGACCGAGTCGAGAAGGCGAAGACGACAACGGCGTAAGCCGCCATGATCGCGAACGAGATCGCGCCGCTGCGGAAGTCACCTCCGATCGCTTCGGCCGCCCACGAGGCGCAACCGAGCACCAGAGCCGTTATCGGCACGGCAAACCGCCTAGCCATGGTTGCCCCGGCTGGATCCATCATCGAAGACCTCCTCCACCGGCAGTTCGAAGTACCGGGCCAACGCGATCGCGAGCGGCAAAGACGGCGTGTAGCGCTCGGTCTCGATCGAGTTGATCGTCTGCCTGGACACGTTCATCGCCGTCGCGAGCTGGGCCTGGGTCAGGCCCCGAGTGGTTCTCAGCGTGGCGACCCGGTTCCTCATTTCGATGTCAAGCATACTTGACATCAGCTGAAATGTCAAGCCTGCTTGTCATCGGCGCAACCGCCGACGTGGCGGCTAGCTCAGGCGGTGCGCTCCACGGCGATCCAGCACGCCGCGCCTGTACAGCAGGCGGCGCAGGCCGGTTCTGCGATCTCCAACGCTGGTTCCGGCGTGAGCCACTCTCCGTTCGAGCGTTCGGCGCTCAGCTCCAGATCGTCTCTGTGCCGATCTCCCGTTGTGCAAGGCGGCTGCCTCCGATGCCTTTCGGCTGTTGGTCGTCGTTTCTCGGGGATACGGGCGAGCTACGGTCGCCAGCAAGGTGGGGGCTCCGAGCGAATCAGAGTCCACGCCTCCTCTCAAGGAACGTGCCGCTGGGCGACTTTGACTGGAAATATTGCGCAACGCTTCCTAGGCAATGAGCTCGGTAAGACCGCGCGCGATGTCGGGCGGTGCGGGCATCCCCGCCGCAGCCATGAGGATCTCCGGAAGATGGTTCCACATCAGCATGTGGCCTTCTCCCGGGCAGATGCGAAGCGTGGCGCCCGGGATGGCTGAAGCCAGGAAGCGGCCGTGGTGAAGTGGAATCACCAGGTCCTGATCCCCGTGCCAGAGCTGGACCGGAGCCTCGATTTCATCGGGATCGAATCCCCATGGGGTGGCCAGGAGGCGGATGTCGTGGACATAGCCCCAGACCCCCGGCCGCAGGGCCTCACGCAGGGTTGCCGCCGCACCCTGGTTGACCGATGGCATCGAGAGCCATCGCCGGTCGGCCGGCGGTACGCCGTCATTGAAGTGATCGACGAAAAAGGTTGGAAAACGCCGAACCAGAGGACTCAACATCGTCGCCCCGGCATTGAGCACCCACGGAGCGTGTGCTCCCAGCAATACGCCGGCGCGAGTCAGGAACCGCATGTCGGCAAGCGAGCCTGGGCGCTGCATGGGGCCGGGACACCCGGTGACGACGACGTCGGTGAGCCGGTGGGGTATGGCCGCTGCGCACGCCAGGGCGTAGATCCCGCCACCCGAAAGGCCCAGGACCCCGAACCTTGCGAGTTTCAGGCTGTCCGCGAGCGCGGCGACATCGGGCGGCCAGTCGAGCAGGCGCCCGCGCGGGTGAGGGTCAGAGAGACCGTAGCCCGGGCGGTCCGGTGTGATCAGGCGGATTCCGAGCGAGCGGTAGAAGTCCGGCTCAGCTTCGTGCTCCAGCCGTGATCCGGGCATGCCGTGGTGATGGATGACAGGGATGCCTTCAGGGTCGCCGAGCTCCGAGTACGCGAGTCGCCGGCCGTCTTTCAGGGTGAGGAAACGGGTGTCCGGGATGTCGTTGCCGGCATTTGCTCGGACGTCCGATCGAGGAGGTGCGGCCATGCTTCCAGCGTCGATGGGCTAACGCCAAGCCATGGAGTGCCGAAGGACTCGCTGCGGCCGGGCACCTCGACCCTGAAAGACTGGCGCGATTCCTCAGTCGGCGAGGTAGGCGGCCGGCCAGGATATGCGATCTTCAACCGGCATTGAGCTTGCTGCCATTTCTCGTGATCACGGATCCGCTTCCGCCGGGTATTCATCTCGGCCCGCTGCAGATCCGCTTCTATGGGCTCGCCTACGCGATCGCCTTCGTGGTTGGCACGACGGTGGCCACCCGCCACCTTGCCCGCCGTGGGGTCCCGTCTGCCACGACGAGCAACATCGCGTTCTGGACCATCGTCTTTGGGCTGCTTGGGGCGCGGATCTACTACGTGGTCCAGTCCGGCTGGTGGTGGTATCTGACCCACCCGCAGCACATCCTCGCCATCTGGGAAGGCGGCATGGCGTTTTTCGGGGCCGTGTTCACGGCGCCGGTGGTGCTGCTGGTGATGGCGCGCCGATACCGGATCAACTTCTGGGACCTGCTCGACGCCGGCGTGCTGTTTGCGGCGGTCGGTCAACCGATCGGTCGCCTGGGCAACGTCATGAACGGCGAGATACTCGGCCCGCCCTCCAACCTGCCCTGGGCGATTCGTTACACCAATCCCGAGACGATGGCGCCGCACCTCGGCGTCGCGTACCAGCCGGCGAATCTCTACGAGGCGGTGGGGACGCTGATCATCCTTGGGGTCCTGCTCTATCTCCGGCGCCGGGGTGTGCCTCCCGGCTGGCTCGGCCTGACGTACATGGTCCTGTACCCCATCAGTCAGCTGATCGTCTTCAACTGGAGGACGGACTACGAGACTCCCGTGCTGCTGTGGGGCCTGAAGCAGGCTCAGCTGACCTCGCTCTTCGTCCTGGTCGTGGTCGTCCCGTTGCTGCTCGTCGCCTGGTATCGATCGGAACGGCGCGTCGGCCGGGTGCAGGTTTCCTGACCACTCATACTGGTTGTGATGCGACTCCCGCGAGCTCTTCGTCGATTGTTCGGTTCCGATCGCTCAGATGAGAAGGTGGACGCGCGCTATGCGGCCGCGGCGGAGCTCGAGCGTAAGACCCAGTCGCACTACCGATCCGTCACTGGCGTCGACTCCGAGGGCCGCGCGACCAAACCCGATCGCAAGCGGCCGTAGAGCTGAAGGTCAGGCGGGGCCGCCGGCCTTCGCCACTTTCGCGAGCGGAGGAGTGCGTCGCGCAAACTCCGCCCGAGCGCATGCGTGCGCGTCTTCCTGGTCCGAGTGAGAGTGCTCGCACGCCCAGACGTTGCCGGCGAGGTCGCGGAGCACGGCTGCGAAGTGGTGGTGGCGCCGGCCGCCGGTCGCCGGCGACTCGCGCAGCTCGCAGCCGCACACGATGCGGCCAAGACGCTCACGTTCCTCACTCCGCCCGAGATAGGCGCCGCGCCGAAGCGCGGCGCCAGTCTCTTCGGTCACAGAACCTGAACTTTCGCCGCGCGGGGGCCCTTCGGGCTCGTCTCGACTTCGAAGCTGACGCGCTCGCCGCCCTGGAGCCGGTCGAAGTCACCGTCGGTGCCGCTGCGGTGGAAGAAGTATTCCTTGCCGTCCTCGGCGGCGATGAAGCCGAATCCACGGTCGAGTACGAGCTTCTTGATGGTGCCGTTCTGCATGTAGGTCTCCTTTCTCTCGAACGCGCTCACGCTTGAAGGAAGCCGTTCGAGAAAAAAAGAGGCGACCCAGGCGAGCACCACATGAAACAGGGTGCTGACGCCACTATACGCGAGGTCGGCCGGCTAACCTCCGCTCCGCGGAAGGTCGCGCGTGGTCGCGTCGACCTCGCGGTCGATGGTCGAGTCTTCGCGCTCGACCGAGGCGTGGTCGCGAGCGTTCGAAGAGTGCGTGCGGTTGAGCTCTGCTTGAGTGCGGGCGATCCGCTCGGCCGACCGCTGCAGCGCCTCGCGCGAGCGGTCGATCGCGGCCTGGGCGCGGTCGAGCAGGTCAGGAGACTCGCCGAGCGAGCGAGCGCGATCGTCCAGCCTCGATTGCCGCTGCGCCAACGCGGCCTCGGCGGTGTCCTGCTCCCGTTCGCGCTGGTCGGCGGTGTGGTCTCGCTGGTCGGCGATCCAATCTCGCTCGTCGGCGACCAGGTCGCGCTGATCGGCCACGTCATCGCGTTGATCCGCGATCGTTTCGCGGCTCTCGAGCTCCATGGGACCGTGGCTCGAGGGAACCTGCCTACCGGGCTTGTTCGCGACCGGCCTTCCTTTTCGCATCAGGCGACCCTTCTCCCAAAAGTACTCCGGTCACGGCTTCACGCCCAGTTCCGTTCGTGACGCCGAGCGTTTCGTCGCCTTGCGGCCTGAGGCTCTTCGACAAGCGGCGGAGCTCAGCCGAGCGAGCGCGGAGGACGTCGGCCTTCTCCCGCAGCTCGCGCGACGTCTCGCGCAGCGCGGCCACGTCCGATCGGAAGGCTAGGCCCTGCGGCCGCTCCGCCTGGCGATCATCGGCTCCGGTCATCCCAGACCACTATGGTCGCCTAACCGGGCTGGTCGTGCGCCCGCGCCACCGTCCACGAGCGCCGGGCCGTCTCCGGCCGGTCGAGCCGGTCGAACCCGTCGAGCGCGGCCGGCGCGGCTCCGGTGAGATCGTCGATGCGGTGTCTTCGATGTACAGCCAGCCGCCGCGACGCGACAGCTCGCCGGCGTCGAGGGTGCGCAGCGCGGGCGCTCCCTGGCGCCGGAGCTTGGCCCACTTCTCGTGGTCCTCCTGCGTGAGAAGGGTCACGGCCCGGCCTGTGCTGCCGTTGCGGGCCGTGCGCCCGATGCGATGGGTCATGGCGTCGGGCGAATCGGGCAGGTCGTAGTTGACGACCAGGCCCACGTGGCTCATATCGAGCCCGCGCGCCGCGACGTTGGTCGCGACGAGCACATCGGCCTGCTCGTTGCGGAAGGTTTGCATGACGTGATCGCGGGCGTTCTGCGCCATGTTGCCCTGCAGCTCGACGGACCGGTGCCCGAGCCGCTGCAGGTCACGGTTCAGCTTGCGCACCCCGTGCTTGGTGCGCCCGAACACGATCGTTCCGCGATGCTGCCGGAGAATGTCGCTCAGGAGCCGCAGCTTCGTGCCTGCATCCGTGCGCACGAGGCCGTGCTCGAGCAGCGAAGGGCCATCGGTGACGAGCTTGATCATCAGCGGATCGTTGAGATGCCTCGCGATCATCGCCGACACCCAATCCGGGACCGTGGCCGACGCCAGCACGAACTGCGGCGAGTAGGTGAGCCCGATGATGCGCTCGACCGCCGGCGCGAAGCCCGCGTCGAGCATCTGGTCGGCTTCGTCGAGGACGAGGTACTCGACCCGCGTGAGCGGAAGGAGCTTCTGGTCGACCATGTCGAGGATGCGACCTGGCGTCCCGATGACGACGTCGACGCCTCGCTTGAGCGCCGACTTCTGCGTGTGGTAGCCGACCCCGCCGTAGAGCAGGGCGACGCGAAGCTCGGAATCGAGCGACGCGAAGACTCCATCCACCTGGATGGCGAGCTCGCGCGTCGGGGTGACGATCAACGCGCGTGGCCCGGCGCTGCCCGGCCGGATCCGCTCCATGAGCGGGATCAGGAAGGCGAGCGTCTTGCCGCTCCCGGTCGGCGACTGGACGACGATGTCCCGGCCGTCGAGCAGGGCGGGTATGGACTCGGACTGAACACGGTTCGGTCCGGTGATGTTCTGCCGGTGGAGCGCCGCGAGGATGCGCGCGCTGATACCGGCTTCTGCAAATGTTTGCAACGAAGCTCCAGGGTGCCTCTCTTTTCTTCTTATTTGCCGCGACCTACAGGCTCTGTGACGTACAGGAAGAGAGGACCCGAGCGGGCGGCGCGAACGTCGCGCCGTACGCGAGTGTACCGGATTGCCGACGTTCGCCGGCTGACGCCGGTACATTCAGTGCGCCGATGAGAGATCCGGAGCCGCCGCCGAGCGCTCGCGATCAGCTCGCCGCGACGCCCGAGGTGCTCTTCGTCTGCGTGCACAACGCGGGCCGGTCGCAGATGGCGGCCGGTTTGCTCGATCACCGCAGCCGGGGCGCCGTGCGCGTGCGTTCGGCGGGCTCTGCGCCGGCGTCGGAGATCAACCCGGCTGTCGTGCAGGTGATGGCGGAGATCGGCATCGACGTGAGCAAAGAGCTCCCCAAGCGCCTGACCGATGAGGCGGTTCGCGCGGCGGACGTCGTCATCACCATGGGCTGCGGCGATGCGTGCCCGGTGTTTCCCGGCAAGCGATACCTTGACTGGGAACTGCCCGACCCGGCGGGCAGGAGCGTCGACGAGGTCCGCGCGATACGCGACCAGATCGACGCGCGCGTGCAAGCGCTTGTCGCGGAGCTGGCCGACCGCCAGAGCTGACGGGCCAGCGAGCACCCGGAGGTGCCCACTGGCTCTGGAACGCAAGCCGCGTCAGCGGCCGGCGGTCACCAGCTCGTCCGCCTCTTTGCGAGCGATGGCGGCGTCGGCAAGCGCGTACTCCGCCGCGTCGACCGCATACGCGGCCCACGCGATGTAGTCGGCCGCCATGTTCTCCATGAAGTCGGCCGTGTGCTGGGCGCGGTCCAGCTTCCGCTCCGCCTTCATGTTCTCCATCTTCGTCCGCACTTCGGCGCGCCGCTGCTCGAAGCGCTTGGTCGTCTCAGTCCACCAGGCCTGAGCGTCCGCCTGCGTCTTGTCGACCGAGGACTGGATCTTCTGCGCCTGGGCCTGCATCTTGGCGTTGAGCTTCTCCTGCTCCATTTCGAGCTGGGCCTGGCTCTTCGCCTTGTTCGCAGCGGCCGCGTCCTCGAGCTTCTTGGTGCGGGCGGCGAGTTCCGTCAGCTGTTCAGACAGCGCCATAGCTACCTCCTGTTTGTTGTCGCCGGTGGTCATCGACTAGGTCTGCGGCCGAAGCGCCCCGACCACCGACTTGGCTGCGCTCCGGACTTCGTGAATGCGGTAAGCGGCGATCAAGCGCGCGACTCCGCCGGCGATCGCGTAGAAGCCGATCAACCAGAGGATCGCGAGCGCGCCGGTTCCGGGCCAGATGGCGACGATGCCGCCGAAGAGGATCGACAGAGCGCCGCCGACGCCGATCCAGATTGCGCCGTTGACCTCGCCGTGCATGTCGATGGCGGCGACGATCTCGAAGACGCCGGTGATGATCGCCCACATGGCGATGAAGTAGACCAACGTCAGGGCGGTGATCGCGGGGCTGAAGAACGTCACGACGCCGATGCCTATGCCGACCAGACCACCCACGACGAACGGCACCCAGTCGGTGCTCCTGTGGGCCAGCAGGTTCAGCCCGCCCGCCACCGCGATGGTCCCGTAGACGAACGCGAAAGCGCCGAACAGCGAGGTCAGAGCCACGAGCGAGATGCCGGGCCAGACCAGGACGACTATGCCGAAGACGATCGAGGCTATACCGGCAAACGCGAGATAGCGCGCACTCCGCTTCAGAGCCTTGTCCATCCTTTCAACCTCCTTCGAACTCCTCGGGCTTTCCCAGGAGCGGCCGAGCCTCACCTGGAGTTAATCGCAACCTACGCGCGGCTGCCGCTGCATCCAAGGGCCAAACGGCCCCCCTCATCGCCGAATTGCCAGTGGGGGAGATGCCACGAAGAGCGCTACGCGGTAGGGCCGGAAGACCCTTCAGGAGCGGTGACCGTGCCCTAGCCCACCTCGACAGCCTGCGTGACGATGGCGGCATCCTTGCGAATGACGGAATGAGGGGGTCAAGCCGATGAGCCGTGGTTATCCGTCGTGGTTCGGCAGGGAGGCCTACGAGGAGCAGGCGCGCGAAACCGGCACGCTCGCCAAGGTCATGGGCCTCCTGGGCGTGGCCGCGCTGTTCACGGCGGCAGGGGCCTTCATCGGTCCTGCACTCGGCGACGTCGGTTTCTGGGTGTCCTTGATCGGAGGCCTGGTCCTCATCTTCGCGCTGCGCGCCGCGCGCGATGTCTCTCCCCTGAACCTGATCCTCTTGATGCTGTTCGCGACGGTCGAGGGAGTCGTGCTGGGGCAACTGCTCGAGATCTACGTCAGCGAGGGTCTCAGCTTCATCGTCTTCCAGGCCGCTGGGGCGACGGCCGTCGCTGCTTTGGCCGCGGGTCTGGCCGGCTACACCACGCGTCGCGACCTGAGCAACTTCGGCGGCTTTCTCATGGCCGCCCTGGTGATCGTGATCGTCGCCTCGATCATCGGCCTGTTCGTCCAGGCGCCGATCCTGTGGACGGTCATCTCGGCCGTCTCCGCGATCCTCTTCTCGGCGTACCTCGTCTTCGACCTGAACCGAGTCGCGCACACGCAGGGAGCGACCGAGGGGCACGCGATCATGCTCGCCGTGTCGGTGTACCTCGACATCTACAACCTGTTCCTCGACCTGCTCACGCTCCTTTCCGGGAGCAGGCGGAGGTAGACGAGCCGGAGAGCCGAACCGTCACACCCCGCGACTAACATCGCGGCCATGAGTGATACCGCAAGCCCTCACAGGCTCAT
This sequence comes from uncultured Actinomycetes bacterium, assembly GCA_964461175.1. Lineage (GTDB taxonomy): Bacteria > Chloroflexota > Dormibacteria > Dormibacterales > Dormibacteraceae > 40CM-4-65-16. Next base: position 16,747 of record CAYWTI010000258.1, read on the forward strand.
CCAGACGCGCCACGTCATCCCGCAGATCCACGGCACCACCGCCGTCGACCACGTCAACGCCCGCATCGCGGTCGCCGCCACGACAGTCCTCGGCTCCATGTGGTTCTTCTGGTTCTGCGTGGCCCTGATCCTCGTCGAGCTACCCGCCGTGATCGCGGCCAGATCCGTGATGGCGTGGGTCATGTACATCTCGCAGACGGTCATCCAGCTCCTGGCGCTGCCCTTGCTCGGTGCGGGCCAGCGGATCATCTCGGCGGCGCAGGATGCCCGCGCGGAGACCGACCACGAAACGCTGGTCGCGCTGCACGCGCTCAGCGTGCAGCAGATCCAGATCCTGAGGGGTCAGGACGACGTCCTGGACCTGCTTCGCAAAGCGCTGAAGGCGTAGCTCCGCGCCGCCGGCTGAGAATCAGAACGCGTAAGGGCCGAACCGGCCGACCGCGACGACCGCGGCCAGGACGAGCAGCAGCACGTTGACCCAGATCGCCGACTCGCCGATCCGGACGTGGGTGACCATCGCGCCGAGCATCAGCAGGATCACGCCGACCGCGGCCAGCGGTGTGAAGAAGGTCGTGATGTGGACGAGCGGCGGCGCCACGAGCCCGATGGCCGCGAGCACCTCGAGCGCGCCGATGCCCTTGACCTGCGCGTCGGAGGCATCGACGACCCAAGCCATGCGTCCCTGCAGCGACAGTCGCGGCTGCGTGAGCTTGATGGCGCCGGTGATCGCCAGCACGACGGCAAGCAGCACCTGGATGACCCAAAGGGTGACGTTCATCTGATCCCTCCAACCTTCAAAGCTCCCACCGGGCGAACCGCTGGCAGGCCGCCGGTGATGTCGACGCCGCGCCGGGCGGCCTGCCGGTGCGTGGCCGCCTCGATCAACCACCGGGCCACGTCCTCACGCGAGATCGTTTCCGTGATCCGGCGCCTCATCCCTTCTGCCTGGACCCGCACCGAACCGGTTGCCGGACCGTCGGTGAGCCGGCTCGGGTAGGCGATCGTCCAGTCGAGGTCGGTCTGCCGAAGCAGCCTCTCGCCGGCGAGCTTGTCCTCGATGGCCGCGCCGCGAGTGAGCTTGATCAGCAGGCGAGCCGGCACCGCGAAGCGATCGGCCTCGGCGAGAAAGGACGACATCACGACGACTCGGGTGACCCCCGTCCCGTGCGCCGCCTCGATGATTGCCCGAGTCGAGTCGAGGATCACCGAGTCGCCGCCGCCGAGGGTGCTGATGACGGCGTCCACGCCCGCCATCGCCCGCGCAACGTCGCCTGCATCCGTCGCCTGCCCGGCGACCAGGCGCAGCCTCGAGCTCCGTACCGCCAGCCTCTCGGGCGAACGTGCGAGCGCGGTCACGTCGTGGCCGGCGGCAAGCGCCTGCTCGACGACGGGGCGGCCGGTCCGTCCGGTGCCACCGAGGATCAACAGCTTCATCGACTTTCTCCTTTGCATCCGGCCCTTCACAGGGGCGGCGGAACTGACAATATCATCAACTATGACCCGAACGTCAGTATTCCAAACGCAGCCGGACGCAATAGGCTTCGGTCGATCCACGTGAGCGGCGCATCGAAACGAGTCATGGTCCTGTCCGCGGGTGTGGGGTCGGGCCATAACACGGCTGCCGCGGCCCTCGAATCGGCGTTCGGGCGCTTGCCCGCGGTGGAGGCGGTGCAACGGCTCGACGTCCTCGAGCTGACCAGCGACCTGTTTCGGGCTCTCCAGGATGACGCCTACTTCGCGCTCGTCGACGCCGCGCCGTGGCTTGTCGGTTGGGGTTACGAGATGAACGATGTCCCGTTCCGAAGCCAGGGCGCGATGTCGCTGTGGGACCAGCTGAACACGACCGCAGTGGTCAAGACGATCAAGGCGTTCGCGCCGGACACCATTGTCTGCACCCACTTTCTGCCCGCTCGGATCGTGTCGCTGCTGCTGGGCCGGGGTCGCCTGCAGGCGACGATGTCGATGGTCACCACGGACTACGACTTCCAGGGAATGTGGCTGACGGCGCCTTTCAATCGCATCTACGTCGCGCGCGACGAAACCCGCGCCCACATGGTCGAGATCGGGCTGCCGGCCGATCGTATAACCGTCTCAGGGATCCCCGTTCGTGAGGATTTCAGCGCGCCGATCGATCGCGATGCTGTCCTGGCGCGCCACCACCTGCGGCCCGACATCCCGATTCTCCTCATCTCCGCCGGCGCCGCGGGGGGCGATTACACGACAGCCGTGGTCAGCCAGACGCTGGCGATCCAGAGTCCTTTTCAGGCCGTGGTCGTTTGCGGGCGCAACCAGGAGCTCCGGCACGCCATGACCGCGCTGGTCGCGTCGAGTCCGAGCCGGTACCGCGTGATCGGCTACACGAAGGAGATGCCGGCGCTGATGCGGGTGGCGACGCTCTTCATCGGCAAGCCCGGCGGTCTTTCCTCCTCGGAGTGCATGGCGGCGGGCCTGCCGATGGTCCTGGTCAATCCGATCCCGGGCCAGGAGGTGCGCAACAGCGATTTCCTGCTCGAGGAAGGGGCCGCGGTCCGCTGCAACTACAGCACGACGATCGGCTACAAGATCGCCGGGCTGCTCGATGCACCGGATCGCGTCGCGCGGATGGCGGCCAACGCTCGCCGCATCGGCCGCCCGGACGCCGCCGAGCTGATCGCTTCGGGCGCGCTCGCCGAGCCGCCTCAGCTGGTGTGGATCAGCCGTGAGGCCGGACGCGCCATCCGGAACGGGGTGCAGCGCGGCACCGATGGCGGAGGAAAGAAGGCGGGTGAGGTCAGGACCGTGATCGACGCTGCGACCACCGCCTCAGTGGCGCTGGTCACGAGGGCGGATCTACGCCGGATCTCGACGCATCTGCCGGGCGGCGTCAGCCTCGACGGAGGGCTGCCGGTCACCTCGGCGCTGATCAAGCACCTGAAGCGCCGGCGCGCGGCCGCCGAGGCGGTCGCCATGCTCGACAACGCCCTTGGCGCCGCGGACGAGGTCGTGCTCGAGATCCCCGCGCGAGCGTTCGAGCCTAGCGGTCGGTAGGCGATGGGGGCATCGGCCTGCGAGCGACCTCGGCCGCGTCCTCGGCAGTGAGCCCAAGCAGGCGCAACACGCCCTCCGCGTGAAGGCGGCCGGCGTCCTTCGGCGCGCGGCCGTCGAGCACGTCGCGCATCACCGATAGAAGCGCTCCGCCGGCATCGAGCATCGCCACCCGCCTGTTCGCTACGCGGAACCGGCCGGCCTTGATCCCGATGGCGATGTCCCTGTCGGCAAACGGGCCGAGGGCGCCGAGGGCGAGCTTCTGCGAGAGATCGAGTCGGATCAGCAGCCAGGCCCAGTCGGGATCGGTGCGGGCGAGCTCGACGAAGTGCCGATGGGCGACCGCCACGACCTCAGCCGGGTCCTCGACGCCGCCGGTCAACGCGGCGACCGTCGCGCCCTGGGCGGCCAGAGTGTCCGTCAGGACGGCCTCGACGATCTCCTCCTTCGACTTGAAGTGGTTGTAGAAGGAGCCGAAGCCGACGTCCGCCACGTCCGTGATCTCGTTTATCCGGGTGTTGTCGACGCCCTGGCGGGCGAAGAGGGCGGCCGCCGCCCGCACGAGCTTCGTGCGCGTCTGCCTGCGGCGGCGAGCCTGGCGGTCGGAGGGTTCGGTGTCGGGTCGAGCTGCCAAGGGCCTGTCGAGCGCCGAGCTTAGCGTCTTTTCAGGGAGCCGGATACTGTCATCGGTACTGAGGGTGAATTTCATAGTTGACAATATTATCAGAAATGCGCTAGGCTTCAGACATGGAACGGAAAGGAAGGGCTGAGAGGAGGCGGCCCGAGGGCGCCACGGCCGGCGAATCTCGCCCGACCGGACGGTTCACAGGACTCGGATTGAAAAGGAGAAGTTGACATGGACAAGGCCCTTACTCGGATGTCTCGGTTGCTCGCGCTTTCGGGGGTTGCTTCGATCGTCTTTGGGACAACGGTTCTGCTCTGGCCTGGAATTTCGCTTATCTCGTTGACCCTGCTCTTCGGCGCATTCGCTTTTGTCTACGGGACGTTCGCCATCGGCGCCGGCCTTTACATGCTGGCGCAGCGAAGCACCGACTGGGTGCCGTACGTCGCCGGCGGCGTGGCCGGCGTGATCATCGGCGTGATCACCTACGTGGCCCCCGCTATCACCGACCTGACGCTGGTCTACCTCGTCGCCGCCTGGGCGTTCGTCATCGGCATCTTCGAAGTCATCGCCGCGATCGACATGAGGGGTGCACTCCCCGGAGCGATCTGGCTCGGGCTCGCCGGTGCGCTCTCAGTCGTGTTTGCGGTCGTGGTCGCCTTCCGGCCGGGCGCCGGCATGCTGACCATCCTGTGGCTGGTCGGCTTCTACGGCATCCTGGCGGGAGTCACCCGCCTGGTCGCCGCGTACCGGATCCACCAGTTCCATGGCGACGTCAAGGCCGTTGCCGCCGCGGTGCGGCCGGCGCAGGCGTAGAGGTGCGGTGGGCGCAAATCTCTGCGCGTGACGCGCAACGGAGGATGCAGGTCGAGGCGTCGGGCCCCGGCCTGCAAGCCTTTTTCTTGGCTGGGCCGCGACCTCGCAGCCACCGGACCGCCGGTAGTCTTGCCTCGTGCGACCTCTTCGCTACTCCATCAACGTCACCCTCGACGGCTGCTGCGATCACCGTGAGGGGGTCGTGGACGAGGACCTGCACCGCAACGCGGTCGAGAACGTGGAGTGGGCCGATGCCCTCCTCTTCGGCAGGGTCACCTACGAGATGATGGAGGCCGCCTGGCGCGGGCCGGATGCGACGGCCGCTATGCCCGATTGGATGCAGGCGTTCGGCCGGACGATCGATGCGGCCAAGAAGTACGTCGTGTCGAGGACGCTGGACCGGGTCGATTGGAACGCGGAGCTCGTGCGCGGCGACCTGGGGGAGGCAGTGCGGCAGCTCAAACGAGAGCCCGGCAGGGGAGTGCTCGTCGGCGGCGTCAAGCTTCCACTGGCGCTCGCGGAGCTCGGGTTGATCGACGAGTACGAGTTCGTCGTTCACCCCAGGGTGGTCGGCCACGGCCCGACGCTGTTCGCCGGGCTGTCGAAGCCGATCGACCTCAGGCTCGTGAGCCGGCTCGAGTTCAGCTCAGGCGCGGTGGCGATGCGCTACGAGCCACGAAGGTAGCCGGCGCGGCTCAGTCTTCCTGGTAGTACTCCATCCCCAGGTGCGTGATCTGCTCCTCGCCCATCAGCCAGCGCAGCGTGTTCTTGAGCTTGGTCTGCTGGATGAAGAGATCGTGCTCGGGGTACACCGCCGCCGCGTGCTGCGGGCTCTTGAAGTAAAAGGACAGCCACTCCTGGATCCCATGGAGCCCGGCGCGCTGGGCGAGGTCTGAGAAGAGGACCAGGTCGAGCACCAGCGGCGCGGCCAGGATCGAGTCCCGGCACAGGAAGTCGACCTTGATCTGCATCGGATAACCGAGCCAGCCGAAGATGTCGAGGTTGTCCCAGCCTTCCTTCGAATCGCCGCGCGGCGGGTAGTAGTTGATCCGGACCTTGTGGTAGATGTCGCCGTACAGCTCGGGGTAACGGTCGGGCCGCAGGATGTGCTCGAGCACGCCGAGCTTCGACTCTTCCTTGGTCTTGAAGCTGTCCGGGTCGTCGAGCACCTCGCCGTCGCGGTTGCCGAGGATGTTGGTCGAGTACCAGCCGTGCAGCCCGAGCATGCGCGCCTTGAGCATCGGCGCGAGCACCGTCTTGAGCAGGGTCTGTCCGGTCTTGAAGTCCTTCCCGCAGACGGGCACGCCCTTCTGGTTGGCGAGGGTGACCATCGCGGGCACGTCGACCGTGAGGTTCGGCGCGCCGTTGACGAACGGCACCCCCTCCATCAGCGCGGCGTACGCATACAGCATCGACGGCGCCACTGACGGATCGTTCGCTTCCATGGCGGCCTCGAGCGATGCGAGATCGCGGTGCGCGGGCCCCTCCTCGAGGAAGATCTCGGTCGAGGCGCACCAGATCATCACGAGCCGCTCGCACGCGTGCGCGTCCTTGAACTCGCGGATGTCGCGCCGGATGGCCTCCGCCAGCTCGCGCTTGTTGCGGCCCTTCTTGACGTTGGCGCCGTCCAGCCTCCGCACGTACGAGCGGTCGAAGACGGCCGGCATCGGCTCGACCTCGCTCAGCTCTCCGGCGATCGGCTCGATGTGGGCATGGCGGTCGAGGACGCCGCACTTGATCGCGGCCTGGTAGGCGTTGTCGGAGATCGGGTCCCAGGCCCCGAAGACCAGCTGGTCTAGGGAGGCGAGGGGGACGAAGTCGCGGATGAGCGGGCTGCGACCCTCGGTCCGCTTGCCCAGCCTGATGGTTTCCATCTGGGTCAGCGAGCCGATGGGCGTGGCGGCGCCGCGGCGGATCAGCTCCACGCCGGCGATGAAGGTGGAGGCAACAGCACCGAGGCCAACGATCAGGATGCCGAGGCGCCCGGTCGCGGGCTCGATCACGTGGGGCTGGGGTTCGACGAAGTCGCGAGGCTCGAGCTTCACGCCCCGTTCCCGAGCGAGCGACATCAGCGGCTGGTGCCACTGGGCCGGGATGCGCCCCGTGCTTGCCCAGTGATGGACCGTGCTCTGGCGCCGGCCGAGGAGCTGCGCGAGGCCGCTCTGACCGCCGAAACGCCGGATGATCCGCTCGGCGGGGTTGGGAGTCTGGCTGGTTGCGATGTCCATGCTCCCATGCTAACGAATTTTTCGTTAGGCGAGGGCACCGGTAACGGCGTGGAGCGCCGACGCCAGCCGGCGGACGGCCTCGCGCAGCTCGTCGTGGCTCGCCGCGCATCCGAAGCTCAGGCGCAGGTGACCCGACGGGGGCTCGGTCGCGAAGAACGACCGGCCGGCGCCGACCAGGACCCCGTGCTCTCGTCCAGCGTCGGCGACGACGGCGTCGTCGAGGCCGGCCGAAAGGCTCACCCAGAGATGCATGCCGCCGCGCGGCGGGCGCGGCACGACGAGCGTCGGAGCCAGGTCGGCGAGCGCCTGCAGGACCACGTCGCGGCGCTCGCGCAGCGCCCGGCCGACGTCGACGACGTGTCGCGCCCAGCCTGGCGAGGCGACGAGGTCCAGTGCGATCTCCTGCGTGACGCGGTTGACGAAGAGGTCGTCCACCATGCGTATCGAGCGCAGGCGGTCCGCGACCGGACCGCGCGCTACCAGCGCTCCGAGGCGAAGGCTCGGTGACGCCGGTTTGGTGAGCGACGAAACGTAGACGACGCGGCCGTCGCCATCCATCGAGATCAGGGTTGGCGGGTTGGTCCTCTCATATCCGAGCCACCTCGCCCAGTCGTCTTCGATGATGAAAGCCCCGGCGTGGGCGGCGACTTCGAGCACCTCGCGACGTCGGGAGCGCGGCATGACGATGCCGGTCGGGTTCTGATGGGCCGGCTGCACGTAGACCGCCCGCGAGCCGGTCGTCGCGAAGGCGTCGGCCAGCAGGCCGGGGATGATCCCATCGTCGTCCAGCGCCACAGGCACGACGCGGATGCCGGCCGCGCGGGCGACGGCCAGGGCGCCGGGGTAGGTGGGTGCTTCGACGAGCAGCGTCCCGCCGGCCGGGACCAGCGCGCGGAACGCCGCCGAGATCGCGGACTGGCCGCCGTTGCAGACGACCACGTCGCCGGCCGCGAACGCGCTGCCGTGCTGGCTCGCGAACCACTCGCGCAGGCCCGGGATGCCGCGCGAGTCGGGCGCCTCCCACGTCTCGGACCGGCGGACCGCACGGTGGGCGGCGATCGACAGGGCGCGAATCGGCATCAGAGAAGGGTGGAGGTAGCCGCCCGACAGCGACAGCGCGCCGCGCGGGTTGACGTCGAGGTAGGTCTGGAGCGCGCGCGCATCGATCGCGCGGTCGCCCAGCGCGACCGTCTGCCACGCCGTGTCCACATCGTCGCCGGCGTCGGCGGCGATGCGCTCAGCGACGAAGGTTCCCGACCCAGGCCGGGTGTTCAGAGCTCCCTCGGCGCTGAGCGCCGCCAGCGCGCGCGACACCGTGAC
>CAYWTI010000259.1:0-17522 GCA_964461175.1 uncultured Actinomycetes bacterium
GGCGCCACGCACCATTCTGCGAAGCAGAATTCCATGTGGTCCGGCTGCTGGTGCGGCTGAAGACCGAGCAGTGTCAAGCCCGCGACCGCCAGCGTGGCGATGACGACGACTGCGGCCACCACTACGGTCGGCTTCATGAAGGGTCAGTCATCAGAGCAGATGGCGCCGCCGCGAGCCTCCAATTGAACGAACGAGTGGTGCCGGTGTGCTGTCCCGGTTGACGGCTGACAGTTCCGTCCCGGTAGACGCCCGACACTCCTGCTGAAATCATCGCCGAGGCCCGGTGCCTTCGGCGTGCTTGTTACGAATCTCTCCCGTACTCGTCCGAGCCACGGTCTTCAGCAGTTGACTTCCGACCCAGAACTGGAGCAAGCCATCGCTGACGAGGACGTCGCAGGCACTGCCGCCGTAGTGCTTGCCCACACTCACGTGCTGGTAGCCGACGCAAACGATGCCGTTGCGCGCCACTCGCCGGGTCACCCATTGCTCGCCGCTGCGCTCAGTCCGGACAGTCAGTCGACGAGATGCCGTCTCACCGGTGGCGTGGAACCGACTCTCTGGCGTGACGTCACCCAACGCCTGGTGCGTCCGCTCCGTGTTGTAGAAGCTCACCCACTCATCCAATGCCTCCTGTGCGGTCTTCAGATTCCGAAACACCTGCCGGGTGTTGAACTCGATGCGAATCGTGCGGTGAAAGCGCTCGATCTTGCCTGTGGTGGTCGGCGAGCCAGGCTGCGTGAGGATGTGGTCGATGCCGTTCTCCCGGCAGATCCGGTCGAACAGCACCTCGACCGGTGGTTGAGCAAAGCGTCCGGTGAAGACCTTGCCGTTGTCGGTCAGCACCTGGGCTGGAACTCCGTACTCGCCCATTGCTGAGCTGAAGCCGTCACATACAGATTGGGTTTGCTCCCGCGGCATCAGCCGGGCAGAAACGCAGAAACGAGAATGGTCATCAATGCCGGTCAGCGCCTTGGCAGACGTCCCGTCGCTGAGCGCGAAGCCATGTACGACGTCCAGCTGCCAAAGTTCCATCGGCAGCGCCCGCTCCCACCGCTTCCAGACCTTTAGGCGCCGGAGTTTTCGCTCTGGGTCAGTCACTCCGGCTCGCGCCAAGGATCTCTGCACAGCTGACTTCGAGGGTGCCGCCTGCACGCCTTTTCGAGCCAGCTCAATCGCGAGTCGACGTGCGCCCAAATATGGTCTTGCCCGGCGCAGCTCGAGCAACTGAGCTTCGACCTCGGCCGGCATCTGATGCGGGCAATGGTCGGGCCGATGCGAACGATTGGCCAGACCTTCCAAGCCTGCCTCTTCGTAGCGCCCCAGCCAGTCATGCAAGGTCTGCCGGCAAACGTTCCAGTCCCTCGCCACCTGGGTCACCGTGCGTCCTTCACTGATTACCGCCCGGACCGCGTTGTATCTCTGCTCTGTCACGCTCAACTCCCTCATGCGCGGGAGTGTCGGGTATCAGCCGGGACACCTGTAAGGCATCAGCCGGGACACTGACAAGCATCAACCGGGTCGCTTTTGTCCAGCTTCACCCGGGTCAACACAAACGAGTGGTGCCGGCGCGGGGATTCGAACCCCGGACTCTCGGTTTAAAAGACCGCTGCTCTGACCAGGCTGAGCTACGCCGGCTGACAACGATTTTGCCGTTTCCACGTGTGCCGCTTCGTGTAGGGTTCCGCCGGTGCGGGGCGTCCTCACCTTCTTCCTCGCCGCCGCGGTGGTCGCGGCATGCACGCCCAGCCCGCCGCCCGGGCCCTCGCCGGAGCCGCTTGCACCGGACCAGACGCTCAGCTTCGCCATCACCCAGGACGTCGCCGACCTCGACCCCGCGCTGATCGCCAGCCCCGCCGACGTCGACATCCTGCGCAACGTCTTCTCCGGCCTCTACCGCTTCGACGACAGGCTGCGCGAGGTGCCAGACATCGCCGCCGCGATGCCCCTGGTCTCGGCCGACGGCCTGACCTACACGTTTCGCATCCGCGCTGATGCGCGCTTCTCGAACGGCGACGCCGTGACCGCGGACGACTTTCTCTACAGCTGGAGCCGGGCAGCCGCGACGCAGGGCGACTACGCGAGCGCCTTCAGCGCAATCGTCGGTTACGCCGACGTCGCCGCCGGCAAGTCGGATGTGCTCCGAGGGCTCGCGAAGGTCGACGACACGACCTTCACGGCAACGCTCGTGAGACCGATCCCGTACTTCGTGACCGAAGCCGGCACCTGGCCGTTCTGGCTGGTCGACCGCAACGTCATCGCGACCGCCGGCGGATCGCTCTGGACGGCGCGGCCGGACACGCTGGTCGGCACCGGGCCGTTCCGCATGACCGCGCGCACGCCAGGTGTGTCGATGGATTTCGCGCCCGTGACGGGGTGGTACGGCGGCAAGACGACTGGCCGCCTGACGCGCGTCCACGTCGAGGTCGTGCCCGACGCGGATACGGCGGTGGCGCAGTTCGAGGCGGGCGCCATCAGCCTGTACGGCTACGCGCGCCAGGCGCTGACCGCGGCGGCCGGCAAGCGCTACACGGGCGACGCGCACCTGAAGAGCGAGGTGTCGTTGGTGCCGCTCGGGGTCACCACGTGGGTCGGGTTCAGCCTGCGCGGAGGCGCATTCGCGGGTGCGGACGCGGGCCGCGCGGGGCGCCACGCGTTCAGCACCGCGATCGACCGCGGCGCGCTCGTCGACGCGATGTGCAACAGCAGGACGCTGTGCGATGCCGCGACCGGCGGCCTCGTCGCCAAAGGCCTCGCGGCCTATCTCGGCGATGGCGCCGACTCGGGCGCGAAGTTCGACGCGGCGGCCGCCAAGGCGGAGTACGCGGCGTGGGACCCGACCGGGGCGAAGGTCAAAGGCCTGACCTACACCTACGACAGCAGCGCGTTCAACAAGGCGCTGTGCGCAAACCTGCAGCTGCAGTGGAAGAAGAACCTCGGCGTCGACGTCGGGTGCGTCGAGATGGACCGCAAGACGTTCTTCGATCAGCGCGCGCAGTGCGCGTATCCGATGTTCCGGCAGGGTTGGGCGGCGGACTTCAACGATCCCGGCGCCTGGTACGACGCCTTGTTCGGTCCGGGTGCCGCGTCAGGGTCTTGCTTCTCCGATCCTTCGCTGCCGGGCCTTCTGACCGGCGGCGATTACTCGGGCGTCGCCACGCTCCTTGCTAGCCAATCGCTTTTCGCGGCGCTGCTGTACGGCGTGCAGCCGTACCTCGTCCATTCATATGTGAAGGGCGCCGGCGGAAACGCGCTGTACGACTACTCCTGGACGGAGATCCGCATCTTCCAGCACTGAGACGAGCGGTTCCGGCTCAGGTGACGGCGGCGGACGTCCCCAGGACCTGCGGATCCATCGTCGACGCGAACGGCCCCTCGGGGTTGTCGATGAGCCAGACGTGCAGCATCTGCGGCGTCGTCTTGTTCGTGCTCCCGCGCGGGCACGATCCGCTCTTGTCCGTGGTGTCCTCGGCGCCCGAGTGCACGAACGCGACGGCGATCCCGGTCGTGTTGTCAAAGCAGATGTTGCTGTGCTGATGCCACTGCGTCAGCGAACCGCCGATCTGGGGTCCGTCCTCGGCGCGGTTCGGCATGATGTACATCGCGCCGATCAGCTGCGGCCCGCGCGCGCCGTTGAAGTAGATCAGCGACTGGATGTGGTTCGGATCGAGCACGTCCGCCTCGACCATGTACGCCCGGTTGACGTAATGGACGATCTGCTGGTCGGGCGGCTCCATCGGCACGTAGCCGGCGGCGATCGCGGCGTTCAGGCTGGCGTACTTCGCGACCGCCGCGCGCGTGTCGACGAGCAGCTTGGTCGCGGCCTCGAGCTGAGCCGCCGTCGGCGGGCGGGACGCCGTCGTGATGCCGCCGTGGTCGTGGGCCGACGCAGTCGACGTCGAGGTCAGGCTCGTCTGCTGGACCGACGCCGCCCAGCCGGCGAAATCGCCGGAGACGACGATGAGCAGCAGAGCGCCGCCGAGCAGCCCGCGCCGGACCCAGACGCCGTACGGCAGGGACGTGTAGGCGGCCCCGACGACGCCGACCACGACCAGCGCGATGCCGATGCCCAGCAGCACGTGGCCCGGGTTGCTCAGGGTGAATATGCCCTCGCGGTGAGCCAGCGTCGGGTCCTTGGCGTGGAGATAGGCGTCCAGCGCGAGGCCGCCGAGAAGGGCGACGACCCCGGCCAGGCCGGCCGTCAGGAACGCCGCCAGCCGCTTCATGTCGGCCTCAATTCAACCACCGGATCGCCGCTGAATTGTCATCTGAACTTGACTTCGGTGCACCAAAGCCCAAAACTGAGCATGGAGTAGCGGGGCCATCCCGTGTGGAAAGGGGATGGCATCGGTCCGTCGCCGGCGCACTCTCGCCCCGGTCACCGGGAAGAGGGCGATGGACACCGAGGGAGGCGAATCCTATTAGTGCGCCCTCCTCGAGCCGTGTTTCTAGGAGGTGGTATGAGCCGAATCGCTGTGTTTCGTTCCCTCGCCGTGGCGTTGGGAACCGTCTCGATGGTCGCTGCGTGTGGAGGCGGTAGCGGCAACAACAACAACTCGCAGAACCTGGCCTCCGACCAGACGCTCAGCTTCCCCATGGTCGACAACCCGGGTGACCTCGACCCGGCGCACATGTCGGCCGCGGTCGACATCGACGTCTTCCGCAACAGTTACTCGGGCCTGTACAAGTTCGACGACCAGTTGAACGAGATCCCCGACATCGCGACCGGACCGCCGCAGATCTCCTCTGACGGCATGACTTACACGTTCAAGATGAAGCAGAACGTCAAGTTCTCCAACGGCGACCCCGTGAAGGCAGACGACTTCATCTTCAGCTGGGATCGCGCGGCCGCCATCCAGGGCGACTACGCGTCGGTGTTCCAGCCGGTGCAGGGCTACGACGACGTGGCCGGCGGCAAGGCGACACACATGACCGGTCTGAAGAAGATCGACGACTACACGTTCTCCGCGACCCTGACCGCGCCGGCCGGCTACTGGTACACGGAGGTCGCCCTCTGGACGGCCTGGGTGGTGGACCAGAAGGTCATCACGGCGGCCGGCAAGGTGACCGACTCGGCTTGGGCGAGCGACCCGTCGACGGCGATTGGCACCGGCCAGTTCAAGATGACGGCGTACACCCCGAAGCAGTCAATCGACTTCGCGCCCGTCGCCAACTGGTACGGCGGATCCACCGGCACCCTTACCAAGGTGCACATCGAGATCGTCGCCGACCAGAAGGCGCAGATCACCAAGTACGAGTCCGGCGGCTACAGCCTGATTGGCTTTGCCAACCAGAGCCTCACGCCTGAGGACGTGATCCGGTACCACTCCGACTCGCAGCTGAGCAAGCAGCTCACTCTGCAGCCGGCAGCCCGAACCACGTGGATCGGGTTCAACATGTGCGACTCCAGCAACCCATCGAACGGATGCAAGGGCCGCGCCGCCTCACCGTTCGCCGGCGACGGCAACGGCAAGCTTTACCGTGAGGCGTTCAGCCTCGCGGTTGACCGCGACCAGCTCGTCGACATTGCGTGCTCCAAGGGCACGACTTGCGTGAAGGCTACGGGCGGCGTGATCACCAAGGGCCTCAAGGGCTACCTCGGCGACAACACCGACCAGTGGTCCAAGTTCGACCTCACCCAGGCGAAGCAGCTGCTCCAGCAGGCCGGCGGCACCGGTCCGGTGTCGAAGCTCACCTACTGGTACAACGCCAGCGCATTCAACAAGGCCGTGTGCGACAACCTATCGTCTCAGTGGCGCGCGAACCTGGGCGTCACTGTCCAGTGCTCGTCCACAGACACGCCGTCGTTCTTCAACGCGCGCACCAAGTGCACCTACGACATCTTCCGCCACAGCTGGGGTGCCGACTACGACAACCCGCAGGACTGGTTCGACTTCCTGTTCGTGACCAACGGCGGCTCGTCGGGCTCCTGCTACTCGAACACTCAGCTCGACCAGATGTCGCAGCAGGCGAACACCAAGCCAATCTCTCAGTCGCTGGACACATACAAGGCCGAGAACAAGATCCTGGTCGACAACTGCGTCACAGGCAACCTGATCTACGGCATCCAGCAGTACCTGGTCCACCCGTACGTCAAGGGCGCCGGCGGCAACCCGCTGTACGACAACTACTGGAGCGACGTCAGCATCCTCCAGCACTAACGGCCCGATAACGGCCACAATTGAAGGGGCCCGTCGCGTGACGGGCCCCTTCGTAGATCTCGAGATGGGAAGTGAGCGAGAGAGATGAGAGGAACCCTCCTCTACATCGGCCAGAGATTGGTCCTGATCGCGGTCACGACCGTGCTGGTCTCATCCGTCGTCTTCATGCTTCTCCATCAGATCCCTGGTAATGCGTTCCTGAACGAGGCTCACACCAACCCGTCCGCCCTCGCCGCTGACCTCCGGCACTACGGACTCGACAAGCCGCTCCAGACCCAATACCTGAACTGGGTGGGTGGCGTGCTCCACGGGAACCTCGGCGAGTCGTTGGTGAGCCGCGGCGTGATGATCACACCGCTCCTGATCCGTGAAACCTCGGTGAGCGCGACGGTCGGCTTCTTCGCGCTCCTGGTCACCGTCGGCCTTGGGTTGCTCCTAGGCGTCCTCGCCGCACTCAGGCAGAACACGTGGGTCGACTACGCCGCCTCCAGCGCGGCGGTGGTCGGATACAGCATCCCCAGCTTCGTGATCGCGATCTTCATGCTCTTGGTATTCGGGCACTACCTGTACGACTGGACGCAGGGCACGGTGTACTACAACGTCGGTTGGGGCGACTGGACGCAGATCCCGGTGCCGGCGATCGCGCTGGGCCTTCCCTACGCGAGCTATGTCGCTCGGCTGACGCGCGCCAGCATGCTCGAGACGATCCGCACCGACTACGTGCGCACCGCGTGGGCCAAGGGGCTTAAAGCACGCGTCGTCGTGGTCCGCCACGCCCTGCGCAACGCGCTCATCCCGGTCGTCACGATCCTCGGACCGCTCATCACCGGCATCATCACCGGCTCGGTGGTGATCGAGAACATCTTCGGCATCCCTGGGCTCGGAAAGGAGTTCGTTACCAGCATCACGGCCCGCGACTACAACATCGTCATCGGCGTGTTCACGTTCTACGCCGCGCTCGTGGGCCTCGCCAACCTCGCCGTCGACGTGATCTACCCGGCCCTCGACCCGAGGATCCGTTACTAAAAGTGCTCCGCATCGACCGGTCGCACCGCATCTCGGGCCTCAGGACGCCGATACGTGCGTCAGGGGGCCCGTCACTTCGTCGTCACGCATCGACAGATGCGCTCCTCCTCGTGCCACCCCTTCCTTCGTCTAGGCGCCCTGACCAGCGACCTGTCGGTCGCTTGGCCCGAGCTGCGGCACTCCCGGCCGCTGCGGAGCACTGATGGCACAGGCAGCACCCGTCGCCCAGCCCGACGTCGAGCTCAGCTACGAGATCCCGGAGCAGGTCACGTTCCTCACCGACGCGTGGCGCCGGATCCGCCGCAACCGCCTGGCCCTCCTCGGCGGCGCGATCATCGTGTTGCTCCTGGTCGTCGCCCTGATCTCCATCGTCTGGACCCCTTACCCGGTCTGGCTGCAGGCGGTCGGACCGACCTACCAGCCGCCCAGCGCTCAGCACCCGCTCGGCCTGGACCAGGCTGGTCGCGACATCCTCAGCCGGATCATGGGCGGCGCGCTGATCACGGTCGAGGTCGGCATCGGGAGCGCGATCATCCTGTCCCTGATCGGCATCCCGCTCGGCCTGCTGGCCGGCTTCTACCGCGGCAAGGTCGACCTCGTGATCTCGTTCTTCATCAACATCTGGTACGGGATCCCCGACCTGCTGGTCGCTCTGATCCTCGTGTTCGTCCTTTCGGACGCGCTGCATCTGATCCCGCGTGGCGTGCTCGTGATCATCATCGCCTTCTCGCTCACGCGCTGGATGGACATGGCGCGCCTGGTGCGCGGGCAGGCGCTGGCCCTTCGCGAGCGCGAGTTCGTCGAGGCCGCGCGCATGTCGGGCGCCCGGGACTTCGCGATGCTGTTCCGGCACATCTTTCCGAACGCGCTCGGCCCGATCATCGTCCAGGCGACCTTCGCCGTTCCGGCCGCGGTGCTGTTCGAGGCGTTTCTGAGCTTCCTCGGCCTCGGCCTGCCGCCGCCCACGCCGTCGTGGGGCGCCATGGCGAGCGACGGCTACCACGGCATGGACTTCGCGCCGCACATCGTGCTTGCGCCGACCATCGCGCTTTCAGTGACGCTGATGGCGTTCAACTGGCTCGGCGACGGCCTGCGCGACGCGTTCGACCCGCGTATGCGGAGATAGCGTCCTGGCCTCCCTTCTGCGGGTCCAGGACCTGCACGTCCAGTTCTACACGTCGGGCGGCGTGGTCAACGCCGTCGACGGCATCGACCTCGAGATCGACCGCGGCGAGATCGTCGGCATCGTCGGCGAGTCCGGATCCGGCAAGACGATGACCGCGCTTTCGATCCTGCGCCTGATCCCGGAGCCGGGGAAGATCACCAGCGGCCGCATCCTCTACGGCGAGAAGGACGTCGTCCAGATGACGGACGAGGAGATCCGGGAGTTCCGCGGCAACGAGGTCGCGATGATCTTCCAGGACCCGATGACGTCACTGAACCCGGTGCTCAAGGTCGGGTTCCAGGTCGAGGAGGCGATGGCCGCGCACCAGCGCTTCACCCGGCAGCAGGCGAAGGACCGTGTGGTCCCGCTGCTGCAGCGCGTGCGCATCCCGGCGGCGAAGGACCGCGTCAACGACTTCCCGCACCAGTTCTCGGGCGGCATGCGCCAGCGCGGCATGATCGCCATGGGCGTCTCCAACGAGCCGTCGCTCCTCATCGCCGACGAGCCGACGACCGCGCTCGACGTGACGGTGCAAGCGTCCATCATCGAGCTGCTGCGCGACCTCAGCCGCGAGATGCGGGCGGCGGTGATCCTGATCACTCACAACATGGCTCTCGTGGCGAGCCTCTGCAACCGCGTCGTCGTCATGTACGCCGGGCGGATCGTCGAGCAGGGCCCGACGCGGGCGATCTTCAAGAACCCGCAGCATCCCTACACCTGGTCGCTCCTGCGCTCGATGCCCCGCGTTGACGAGACGGCGAAGGAGCGCCTGGTCGCCATCAAGGGCCTGCCGCCCGACCTCGGCCGCATGCCGCCGGGCTGCAAGTTTCACCCGCGCTGCAAGTTCCGCATCGACAAGTGCCTCACCGAAGAGCCGCCGCTGGCCGAGGTCGACCCAGGACAGGATGCGCGCTGCT
The DNA here is from genome assembly GCA_964461175.1 of uncultured Actinomycetes bacterium. Classification (GTDB taxonomy): domain Bacteria; phylum Chloroflexota; class Dormibacteria; order Dormibacterales; family Dormibacteraceae; genus 40CM-4-65-16. The sequence goes on from CAYWTI010000259.1 coordinate 9,267, forward strand.
GGGTGCTGATGAAGAACGTGAAGAACCCGGAGGCCGAGGCGACGAGGTGAGCGCACCGCAGCAGCTCGACCCGACGCCGGCCGAACGGCCGGGCGTCTCACCGAGCTCCGACCCGTCGCTGCGAGAGACGCTCGTCCGCGTCGACAAGCTCGTCAAGTACTTCCCCGTCGGCGGAGGCCTGTTCCGCAACGCCGTCGTGCACGCGGTCGACGGCGTGGACCTTTCGATCGCGCCTGGCGAGACGCTCGGTCTCGTCGGCGAGTCGGGTTCCGGCAAATCGACCCTCGGGCGCGTCATCGTCCGCCTCCTCCCCGCGACGTCCGGCCACGTGTACTTCGAGGGCGCCGACCTAACGGCGCTCCGCGGCGAGAAGCTGCGGCGCGTCCGGCAGAAGGTGCAGATGATCTTCCAGGACCCGTACGCGTCGCTGAACCCCCGCATGACGGTCGGCGACATCGTGTCCGAGCCGCTTCGCAACTTCGGCATCGCCCGCGGGCGCAAGGCCGATCAGCGGGTGCAGGAGGTCATGCGCGTCGTCGGTCTCAACCCGAACTTCGTCAACCGCTATCCGCACGAGTTCTCCGGCGGCCAGAGGCAGCGCATCGGCATCGCCCGGTCGCTCGTCGTGGACCCGACCTTCATCGTCGCCGACGAACCGGTATCGGCCCTCGACGTGTCCATCCAGGCGCAGATCGTCAACCTGATGGAGGACCTGCAGGCGAAGTTCAACCTCACGTTCCTCTTCATCGCCCACGACCTCTCGGTCGTCAGGCACATCAGCAACCGGATCGCCGTCATGTACCTGGGCAAGATCGTCGAGGTCGGTCCCAGCTCCGCGATCCGGGATCGGCCGCTACACCCCTACACCAAGGTGCTGGAGAGCTCCGTGCCGGTGCCGGATCCGGACCTCGAGGCGGCGCGCAAGCCGATCCTGCTCAAGGGCGAGATTCCCTCCCCCGTCAACCCGCCTTCGGCGTGCCGTTTCCACACCCGCTGCCCCATCGCGCAGCCGATCTGCAGCGAGGTCGAGCCGCCGCTGGAGATGAAAGAGAACGGCAGGTTCGCGGCCTGCCACTTCGCCGGCCAGCTCTAGCCCGAATCGCGCGCGGCGCTCAGTGCGCCTCCAGCTGCACCTGGTCCCAGGCGTAGTCGTACAGGTTGTTCGCCCCCGCGCCCAGCAGGTAGGGCTTGAAGACGAACGCGTCGACCGTGTAGAAGAGCGGCACGTACGCGACGTCGTCGATGAGCTGGCGGTTCAGCGACTTGTAGTCGGCGATCGCCGCGGGCACCGGCTCGGCGTCCGCCTTCGCCAACAGCTGGTCGTACGCCTTCGTGTCGTATCCGCTTGTGCACGTCGTGTCCGGACAGCCGGCGACGGCGCCCCACAGGTTGTCGAACCAGTCCTGGGGGTGGTTGTAGTCTGCCGCCCAGCCATCGCGCGAGAGCACGTAGGCGCCGCTCAAGCGCTCGCTGATGAAGCGTGAATGCGGCGCCGTCTGGAGCTGCACCGTCACGCCCAGGTTGGCGAGCCACTGCGCCTGCAGGAACTTCGCGACGGGCTCGTTCAGAGGGTTCTCCGGGTCGTACGCGTAGACGAGCCCCTTGCTCTTTACCCCGAGCGGATCCGCGCTCGCTTGCAGGGAGCGCGCTTTCACCGGGTCGAAGGCCGCCAGCGGATCGGCACCATCGCCAAGGAAGCCGAGCAGGCCCCGCGGGATGAGTCCGCCCGTCGCCTCGGTGCACGACACGCCTCCGCATACGTCCTGCACGAGCTTCGTCCGATCGATCGCCATCGTGAACGCTAGGCGGAGATCGTGCGACGCCTTGCCCTGGTCGAGCGTGAACGGCCCGCCCGCGACCCGTTTGGCGTCGCTGACGAGGTTGAAGCTGACCCAGTAAGTCTTGTTGCGAACTGAAAGCAGGAGCTCGCTCTTACGGCTCTGCGGCAAGCGCGCGACTTCCGCGCTCGGCACGCTGTCCGCGGCGTAGCCCATGAGGTCGAACCCGCCCGTCTCGTAGGTCCGGATCGCGGCGGCGCCGTCCGCCACGACGGCGACGTGAACCTTCTTCAGCGTGGGCTTGGGCGTGCCCCACCACGACGGCACGGCGGCGAAGTCGTAGGACGCGCTTGCCTCGTGCGCGACGAGCTTGAAGGCTCCGGTGCCGGCCAGCGTCTCCGGCTTCTGCCACCAGCCGGCGAAATCGTCCTTCACCACCTTCTGGTCGACGACCGTGCCCACGGCGCCCGGCTGCGCGATGGCGGACTCGAACCACCCGGCCGCGCCCGTCAGCTTGACGACGACCGTGTGATCGTCGGGCGCCGTGAGGCCCGACATGGTGACGGTCGGGTCGCCCTTCTCGAGCAGCGCCTCGAGCGCGGCGCCTGATGCCTGGTTCGCCGCCACCTTGTCGTAGCCCTCGATGGCGGACAGGTTGGTGGCGTAAGGGCCCTGCATCGCCGCCGCGCGGTTCCACGAGTAGAGGACATCCTTGGCCGTCGCGGCGTCGCCGTTCCAGAACCTGACGTCCTCGCGCAGCTTGAACGTGTACGTCAAACCGTCGGCGGAGACGTCTGGCATCTTGGCCGCGATGTCGGGGACGACGTTGAGATTGCCGTCGAAACGAAGCAGGCCGTCGAAGAGGTTCTGCGCGATGTCGGTCTCGGGCTCGGTGTCGATCACCGCCGGGTCGAGCGTTGCGAGGTCCTGCTGGATCGGAATGCGCAGCGTCTGCTCGCCCGCCAGCGGGGGCGGATTCGGTGCCACCGGGTTGCCGTTCGAGCACGCGACCGCGAGCGACGCGGCGGCCGCGGCCGCAACCAGCGGTCGCGCCTTGGCTAGCATCATTCGTTGATGAGCGTATCCGCCAGGGCGGGGAGGCGACGCCAGGAAGGCGCGGAGAAGGTTCGCGGCGTCACGCGGTTCACGGCCGACCTCGAGCTGCCCGGCCTTCTTCACGTCCGCCTTGTCCTGGCCCACGCCGCGAGCGCGCGGATCGCGCGCGTCGAAACGTCCGCCGCGCGGTCTGCTCCCGGCGTCGTCGACGTGGTCACCGGCGCCGACCTGCCTCACATGGACAGCCCCGGACCCGAGCTGCCCCTTGCCGTCGGGCGGGTGTTCTTCGCCGGCCAGCCGGTGGCGGCCGTCGTCGCCGAGACGGAGGCTCAGGCGGCCGACGCCGCGCAGTTGGTCGAGGTCGACCTCGAGGAGACCGCGCCGGTCGTCGACCCGGCACGCGCGATGGCGGACGCATCGCCGCTCGTCCTCGACGAGCAGGAAAGCGCGAGCGAGGAGGATGCCTCCATCCACGGCGCGTCGACCGCGTCCGAGGAGACGCCCGCCGAGCGACCGCGCAACGTCACCGGCGTGACTCACCTGACGCGCGGCGACGTCGCCTCGGCGCTCAAAGCCGCGGACGTCGTCGTGCGCGGCAGCTACACCATCGGCGCCGCCCACCACTCGTTTCTGGAACCGCACATCTGCGTCGTCCGGCCCGAGCCCGACGGCGGGGTCACGGTCTGGTCGCCCACGCAGGGCCCGTTCGTCGTGCGCGACGACGTGGCGAAGCTGCTCGGCCTTGCGCCGCGCCAGGTACGCGTCGTGCCCATGCCCGTCGGCGGCGGCTTCGGCGGCAAGATCGAGTTCCTGGAGCCGCTTCTCGCCCTCGTCGCGATGCGCGTGCGGCGACCGGTCCGGCTCGCGCTGACTCGGTCGGAGGAGTTCGTCTATGGACGGCCGGCTCCGGCCGGGCGCTTCGACGTCGAGCTCGGCGCTAAGAGCGACGGCACGCTCGCCGCCCTGCGTGTCAGCTACGACTACGACAACGGCGCCGCCGCAGGCTGGCACGGCGGCCTCACGGCCAACTTCCTGGGCGGCACCTACCGCCTCCCGGCGTTCGAGCTGCGGGGCCTCGAGGTCTCGACCAACAAGGCGCCCGTCGACGCCTACCGCGCGCCAGGCGCGACGCAGGCCTACTTCGCGCTCGAGGCCGCGATGGACGAGCTCGCGGAGAAGCTGGGCATGGACCCGATCGAGCTCCGGCTGAAGAACGTTTCCCGCGAGGGCGACCTCGCCGCCGACGGCTCGCGCTGGCCCTCGATCGCCTCGGCGGAGGTTCTCGAGGCGGCCAGGCGCCATCCGGTCTACGCGGCGCCCGTCGCCGCCGGCGAGGGCGTCGGCGTGGCGCTCGGCGCGTGGGGCGGTGCCCGGACGCCGTCGGCGGCCGGGTGCCGCGTCGACCCCGATGGCACCGTCGCGGTGACGGTCGGTTCACCGGACATCAGCGGCACTGCGACGGGGCTGGCGATGATCGCGGCCGAGGCCTTCGGCATCACGCCGGACAAGGTCCGCGTGGAGGTGGCCGACACCGCGACTGCGCCCTTCAGCGCGACGTCGAGCGGCAGCCAGGTGACCTACAGCGTCGGCGGCGCCGTGTACGAGGCCGCGCGCGAGGCGCGGCGCCAGCTGCTCGAGATCGCGACCGAGGAGCTCGAGGCGGCGCCCGAGGACCTCGAGATCGTCGACGGCAAGGTCGCGGTCAGGGGCGCTCCCAACCGCAGCGTCGAGATCACCGAGCTCGTCCGCCTGAGCACCGATTTCATGGGCAGGTACAGGCCGATCCAGGCGAGCGGTCGCTCGGCCGTGCAGGCCGCGTCGCCGATGTTCACCGTCCACGTCGCGCGCGTGAGCCTCGACCGTGAGACGGGCGCGTACCGGCTGCTCGGGTACGCGGCGGTGCAGGACGTCGGCAAGGCGATCAACCCGCCCGAGGTCGAGGGACAGATCCACGGCGGAGCGGTCCAGTCGCTCGGCCGCGCCCTGGGCGAGGGACTCGTCTACGACTCCGACGGGCAGCTGAAGACGGCGTCTTTCCTCGACTACGAGCTGCCGGCGGCGGACCAGGTGCCGGATATCGACGTCACGCTGGTCGAGGTCCCGTCGCCTGTGGGACCGCTCGGAGCCAAGGGCGTCGGCGAGCCCCCCGCGATTCCCGGCGCCGCGGCGCTGGCGAACGCCGTGTCACGCGCGGCCGGGATCAGGGTCCGCGACGTGCCGATCGACCGCGCGCGGCTCGCCGGCCTCTAGACCGCGGCTCGCGCCCAGCGCAGAACCTCGCGCAGGACGGCGATCGCGCCACCGGGACCCTGGACGACGAGGTCACACCTGGCGAACAGGTCGCGCGGCGCCTCGGCGGACCACACGCCGACCACGAGGTGCGGCACGTCGAGCCCGCTGACGTAGTCGAACATCGTGCGGTCGTTCTCGTCGTCACCGAAGCAGATGACGCCGGCCGGATCCTCGCCCGGGAGGAGTGCCGCGAGGGCGCTGCCCTTGCCCACGTTCGGCGCGTGGACCTCGACCACCTTGCGGCCCACCGCGGCCGAGAGCCGGGTGCCGTGCAGCAGCGGCTGCAGAAGCGACAGCATCTCCTGGCCGTCGACCGCCGCGTTGCGAAAGTGCACGGCGGTGCTCGCCGGCTTGGCCTCGAGCCACGTGCCCGGGATGTGGCCAAGGAGCCGAAGCGCCTCGGTGTTGAAGCGGTCCAGCGCCTCGCGCTGCGCGTGGCGCGGCGCGGCCAGGCCGCTGTCGCCGATGAGGCGGACGCCCGAGATCGGCACGAGTGCGGCGAGCTGGTCCGGCGGCCGGCTGCTCAGGACGATGACATCGGCGAGGAGCGTGACGAGCTCCTGCAGAATCTCCAACGCGTCCGCGCACGCGTGGGCGGCGGCGGGATCTGGCACGACCTCCGCGAGCGTGCCGTCGAAGTCGGTGACGAGGATCAGCTCCGAGGGCGGGACACGCGACGCCGGCGAGTCGAGCCAGGTGTGCGTGATGTCTTCGGTTTCCTGAATCATTCTCCCCGGTGAGTGCTCGGGCGGTGTCTTTCGATCACCGCCGTGAGCCCAGCACCTGGTTTCAGGCTACCAAAGGTGTGTCCCCAGTCGCCCTCGAGCCGCGAGGCGCAGAACAGCTCGGCCACGCCGGGATCGCCGTGACGCAATAGCAAGGCCGCTTCGAGGGCGACGGCCATGCGCTCGACGAGGCGGCGGGCCCGCCCCTCGATCTCGGCGTGGTCGGCGAGCTCGCGACGCAGGGTCGAGGCCGCGCGTTCGATGCGGGGATCCCCGGCGAGGTCGAGCTCGGCGAAGAACGCATCGACGGTCTGAGGCTCCTTGCGCATGGCGCGGAGCACGTCGAGGGCGTTGACGTTGCCCGATCCCTCCCAGATCGAGTTGAGCGGCGCCTCGCGGTACAGGCGAGGCAGGATCGACTCCTCGACGTAGCCGTTGCCGCCGTGGCACTCCAGGGCCTCGGCGACGACGGCGACCGCGCGCTTGGTCGTCCAGAACTTCGCGATCGCGAGGCCGATGCGCTTGAAGTGCGCCTCGCGGGCGTCCGAGGCTGCGCGGTCGAAGGCGCCCGCGAGCCGCATCATGAGGACGGTCGTCGCCTCCGACTCGACGGCCAGGTCGGCGAGGACGTTGACCATCAACGGCTGCTCGGTCAGAAGGCGGCCGAACGCGCTGCGGTGCGCGGTGTGGTGGGTCGCCTGGGCAACGGCCTGGCGCATCAGCGACGCGGAGCCGATCACGCAGTCGAGGCGGGTGTGGTTGACCATCTCGATGATCGTCCGCACCCCTCCGCTCTCCTCGCCGATGAGCATCCCCCACGCCCCGTCGAGGGTGATCTCCGCCGAGGCGTTGGAGCGGTTGCCGAGCTTGTCCTTGAGGCGCTGGATGTGGAACGAGTTGCGCGTGCCGTCGGGCAGGACGCGCGGCACGAGAAAGCACGAAAGCCCGGCCGGCGCCTGGGCGAGGACGAGGAACGCGTCGCACATGGGCGCCGAGCAGAACCACTTGTCGCCCGTGAGCAGGTGCTCGCCACCCGGGCCCGCGGGCACAGCCTGCATCGTGTTGGTGCGGACGTCCGATCCGCCCTGGCGCTCGGTCATGGCCATGCCGAACAGGACTCCCTTCTTCGTCTGCGCGGGTCGCAGCCCCGGGTCGTAGTCGAGCGTGGTCATCAGCGGCTCCCACATCGCGGCCACCCTGGGCGACTTGCGGAGCGCCGGCAGCGCGGCGAACGTCATCGAGACGGGACATCCGTGGCCGCCCTCGACCTGCGACCAGACGTAGAACGCGGCCGCGCGGGCCGCGTGCGCCCCCGGGCGCGGCTCGCGCCACGGCAGCGCGTGCAGGCCGTGACCCACGGCCACGCTCATCAGCTCGTGCCATGCGGGGTGGAAGTCCACCTCATCGACTCGCTCGCCAAATCTGTCATGCGTGCGCAGGCGTGGCGGGTTGGCGTTGGCCTGGAATCCCCACTCGATCGCCTGCTCGCTGCCGGCCAGGACGCCCAGCTCATCGAGGAGTCCCTCCGCCCACGAACCGCCCTCGCGCTCGACGGCCTCACGCAGCGCCGCGTCGGCCGCGTACACGTTGTAGCCGGCAAGCGGGGGCGGCTGGTTGGCGGCGGTCACCGGCTCACGTCGTGGCGTTGAGCTCGGCCAGCATCGTGAGCTGGCGCTTGCGCTCGTCCTGGTCCGGCATGATCGGCCAGACGATGAGTGTGTCCACTCCCGCGTCGCGGAACGCGTCGAGCTTGGCCTTCACGCGATCGCGCGGGCCGACGATGCAGAGAAGGTCTATGAGCTCGTCGGGCAGCGCGAACATGGCGTCGGTCTTGCGGCCTTCGAGGTAGAGGTCCTGCACCTTCTGCGCGGCCTCTTCGAAGCCGTACGACTCGACGAGGCGCTTGTAGAAGTTCTGCTCCCGCGACCCCATCCCGCCGATGTAGAGCGCGAGGACCGGCCGCATCGCGTTGCGCGCGTTCTCCAGGTCGTCGCCGATGTAGACGTTGACGGACGGGCAGATGCGAAAACCGTCGAGGGAGCGGCCCGCGCGGGCGGCGCCTTCCTCGAGGGGCCCACGAAGCGCCTGCGTGTGCTCGGGGGAGAAGAACACCGGCAGCCAGCCGTCCGCGATCTCTCCCGCCAGGGCGACATTCTTCGGCCCGAGCACGGCGAGGAAGATCGGGATCTGCTCCTGGACGGGCCTGATCGTGAGCTTGAGCGCCTTGCCCGGACCGTCCGGCAGCGGCAGGTCGATCGTCTCGCCGTGGAACTCGATCTTCTCCCGCGCCAGCGCCTTGCGGACGACGGCCACGTACTCGCGCGTGCGCTGCAGCTGCTTGGCGAAGCGCACTCCGTGGAATCCCTCCGAGACCTGCGGGCCTGAGGTGCCGAGGCCCAGGAGAA
>CAYWTI010000260.1:0-3226 GCA_964461175.1 uncultured Actinomycetes bacterium
GATCGTCGTCATGTACGCCGGCCAGCTCGTCGAGGCCGCGCCCAGCGTCGAGCTGACCGACGCGCCCGCACATCCCTACACCCAGCTCCTGCTGTCCGCGGCACCGGACCCCGACCGGGCCCAGCCGCCCGCGCTGACGGCCAGGGGAGCGCCGCCCAGCCTGCTCGCGCCGCCGAGCGGCTGCCGGTTCCATCCGCGCTGCCCGCACGTGATGGACGTCTGCCGGCGCAAGGCGCCGCCGAGCGTCGCGGTCGGCGGCGACCACATCGCGGCGTGCTGGCTGCACGTCGATCCGGTCCAGCGGCAGGCAAGCGACAACGGCGTCCCGGCGGACACATCACTCGTGAGAGAGACACAAGAGAGGTGAGGCGATTTGGACTGTTCGGTGGTGTTTCGATCTCCGCCCGCGGCGGAGGCGCAGGCAGAGGGTGGTGGGCTTCAGTCAACAAATTCTTCGGAGGTGAGTGAGACATGAGGTGGCGATCTGTCGGAGGACTGCTGGGAGTGACGGTCATGATCCTGGCCGCCTGCCAGTCCACGAGCAACACGGCCACGGTGGCGGGCGGCAAGCCGCTAATCGCCGAGCCGACGACGGGGGTGACGTTCTCCCGGGACTTCAACCCCTTCGACCCGAACTCCGTCGCGTCCAGCATGGGCACGCGGAGCCTGGTCAACGAACCGCTGATCGAATACGACCAGCTCGACCCGACGGCCGCCGGCACGCACCCGTGGCTCGCCACGGCGTACGCGTTCCAGAACGGCGGCAAGGACCTCCAGATCACGATCCGCCAGAACGTCAAGTTCAACGACGGATCGAGCTTCGGCCCGAGTGACGTCGCCGCGACCTTCAAGGCGATGCAGAACCCGAAGGCCGACACGCCGGGTGTGCCGCCGCAGGCATCCGACCCGACGATCAACGGCAACAACGTGACGCTTCACTTCCAGACCCCGCAGTACACGGGCCTCTGGGCGATCCTGGGCAGCACCTACATCGTCAAGGCGTCGGTCGCCAACCAGATCGCGCAGGACCCGACCGTGGCGATCCCGAACCCGATCGGGACGGGCCCGTTCATGCTCGCGAGCTACACGAGCTCGCTCATCAAGTGGAAGCCGAACCCGAACTACTGGGGCGGCACTCCGCCAGAGTCCGAGATCGACACGCCGGCCATCGCCACCAACGCCGCCGCCAGTGACGCGCTCGTCAGCGGCCAGCTGGACTGGGCCGGCAACGATATCCCGAACGTCTACGCCAACTACGTCAACCTCAACCCGCTGACGAACCACGCGTGGTTCGCCTCGGGCAACACCGTGGTTTTGTGGTTCAACCTCAACCCCGGCAACGGCGGTGCGACCGGCATCGACGAGGCCGCGGTGCGCAAGGCGGTCAGCTACGGCGTCGACCGCAACGCGCTCGCCCTGCTCGGCGAGTCCGGCTACGAGCTCCCGGCCAAGTCGTCGAGCGCCTTGATCCTGCCGAACCAGAAGGCGTTCCTTCCGACTGACAAGAGCCTGGACGCCGACCTTTCCATCGCCGGCAACGTTCCGGACGGCGCGACTGCCAAGGCGCAGAACCTGCCGGCCGGCGCCGACGTCTACGACATCCTCAAGAACGCGGGCTGGACGCCGCCCGCGAGCTCGCGCTACGACGCGTCGACCCAGACCTTCAAGTCCGGCGGCAACTGCGACGGCAGCAACAATGCCAACTGCTGGACCAAGGGCGGCAAGACGATCAAGTTCTCGATCTACGACCCGGTTCCGTTCTCCGACTACTGGGAGAACGCCGCGTTGATGTCGCAGGAGCTCCAGCCGCTGGGGATGAATGTCACCACCAAGCCGGCGCAGGGCTACTCCGACTGGAACACCAACCTCACCTCGAACCCCTCGTCGTGGCAGACCGCGATCCACTGGGGCAACGGCGGGAGCATCCCGTACATCCAGCTGGAGAACTGGCTGAACTACGCCAACACGACGTCGGCCGCCTACTACGTCGGCTTCAAGAGCACGGACGCCATGTCCGCGCTCCAGGCCTACGCGTCCACCGACCCGAATGACACGGCCACTCTGTACCCGATCGTGCAGAAGCTAGAGGCAATCATGTCGACCCAGGTTCCGGAGGCTCCGCTTCTCTACGGCGCCGACTGGAACGTGTACAGCAGCGCCAAGTACACGGGCTGGCCGAACCAGTCCCACCCCTACATGAACCCCTCGCCAAGCGACCCGCAGATGGCCTACATCGTCATGCAGCTCAAGCCGGTCTCGTAGCCCGGCGATTGTTCGACCACAACCGCCCGGCCGGCATCGCGCCGGCCGGGCACACCACCCACCAAGTCGAGGAGAGAGGGCCGATGAGCAGTGCGCCGACCTTTGAGGGTTCGAACGCCGAAGGCACCGGACAGGACGACGCGAGCCTGGTCGCGCGCCTCGGCCTCGAGCAGAAGGTCAGGCTTCTGACCGGCGCGACGGCCTGGGTCCTCCATGGCGAGCCCGAGGTAGGGCTGCGGCCGCTCGTCATGTCCGACGGCCCCGCGGGGGTTCGCGGCATCCGTTTCGACGCGGCCAACCCGTCGACCTTGCTTCCGTGCCCGATCGCGCTCGGCGCGACGTGGGACCCCGAGCTCATCGCGGACGTGGCCACCGCGCTCGGCCGCGAGGCGCGGTCGAAGGGCGTCGACATCCTGCTCGGCCCGACCATCAACATCGTGCGCACGCCCTTGAGCGGGCGCGGTTTCGAATGCTTCTCCGAGGACCCGCTCCTGACTTCGCGGATCGCCGTCGCCTACGTCACCGGCCTCCAGAAGGCCGGCGTGGGTGCGACCGCCAAGCACTACGTCGGAAACGATTCGGAGACGGAGCGTCGCACCTACGACGCCCGCATCGCGGAGGGAGTGCTGCGCGAGCTGTACCTCGCGCCGTTCGAGGCCTGCGTCCGCGAGGCCGGAGTCTTCTTGATCATGGCCGCCTACAACTCGGTGAACGGCGCGACGATGACGGCAAACCTCCCTCTGCTGCGTGGCGTCCTCAAGGACGAGTGGGGGTTCGGCGGCGTGGTCGTATCCGACTGGTCTGCGACGACGTCGACGATCGCGAGCGCAGCCGCGGGTCTCGACCTCGTGATGCCCGGCCCGGAGGGCCCGTGGGGCGACAAGCTCGTGGCCGCCGTCCGCGCCGGCATGGTCGCCGAGGAAGCGATCGACGACAAGGTCGCGCGCCTGCTCGGCCTGGCGCG
>CAYWTI010000261.1:0-4793 GCA_964461175.1 uncultured Actinomycetes bacterium
AAGGGCAGGCTCGGCCACGCGTGGTCGGCCACGCGCCAGGACGAGATCGCGGCCGTCAGCCAGGGCATCCACGTCGCCCGCTACAGGATGATCGCGTTCGTCCTCGCCGCGTTGATCGCCGCCTACGCCGGCGCGCTCGAGGCGCACCTCTACTTCGACATCGACCCGGGCGATGCCACCTACGGCGTCACGCGCGCCGTGCAGATCCTCACGTTCGCGGTACTTGGCGGCACCGGCTTCGTGCTCGGCCCGGTCGTCGGGGCGCTCATCGTCACCCTTCTCCCCTACGTCTTCGAGGGCGCGCGCGACTACATCAACATCGTCGCCGGCGTCTTCCTCATCGCGGTCATCGTCTTCCGGCCGCAGGGCATTGTCGGCCGCGGGGGTCTCGCCATCGTGCGCCCGGCCTGGTGGCCGCGCTCGCGTTCCAATGCTCCTTCGCCTGGATGACGTCCGGCGCCACTTCGGCGGCGTCCACGCCGTCGACGGTGTGTCGCTGGGCGTTGAGCAGGGGTCGATCCAGGGCCTGATCGGTCCGAACGGCGCCGGCAAGACGACGCTCGTCAACGTCGTCACCGGTTACACGCGCATGCAGGGCGGCCACGCATGGCTCGGCAAGGACGAGCTGACAGGACTGCCCGCGCACCGGATCGCGGGCCTCGGCGTCGCGCGGACGTTTCAGAACATCCGGCTGTTCAAGGACCTGACCGCGCTCGACAACGTGCTGATCGGCATGCACTCGCGCGGGCGCGACGACACGCTGGCGCAGCTCGCGACGCTTCCCTTCTTCAGGGGCCACGAACGCGAGCAGATCCGCGACGCCAACGATCTCCTCGAGACGGTGGGCCTGCCCTCCAGCGTCGCGGCACGCCACGCCGACACGCTCCCGTACGGCGACCAGCGCCGGCTCGAGATCGCGCGCGCGCTCGCGCTGCGCCCACGGCTTCTCATCCTCGACGAGCCGGCCGCGGGCATGAACCCGTCGGAGAAGCACGGCATGCGCGAGCTCATCGAGCGCCTGAACGCCGGAGGGCTGACGATCCTCCTCATCGACCACGACATGCGGCTCGTGATGGGCGTTTGCCGGCGGGTCGCGGTCCTGAACTTCGGCAAGAAGATCGCCGACGGCACGCCGCAGGAAGTCTCGACCGACGCAACCGTGATCAAGGCATACCTCGGGTCAGGCGGCGAGCGCGAGGTCCACAGCGCGCCGGGCGCGACCGACGTCGACGAGAAGGGCGTCGAGGCGGTCGCGGGCTCGTCGAGGTCCGCGCGCGAGCCGGTGGATGCGATCCTCGACGTCGAGGACCTGACCGTCGCCTACGGCGCGGTGATCGCCGTGCGCGGGGCGACGTTCCGCGTCGCCAAGGGCGAGATCGTGGCCCTCATCGGCGCCAACGGCGCCGGGAAGTCGACCATCCTAAACACGCTTTCGGGCCTCATCCGGCCGCAGTCGGGGACGGCGGTGTTCGACGGTCTCGACCTCGCCGACGCGAGCCCGTCGGAGATCGTGCGCCGCGGGCTCGTGCAGGTGCCCGAGGGCCGCGAGATCTTCGCCCGCCAGACCGTGCTCGAGAACCTCGAGCTCGCGACGTGGGCGCGGCGCGATGGCGCGGCGACACGCAAGGACATCGACGCGGTGCTGGCGCGGTTCCCCATCCTCGGCGAGCGGCGCGCCCTGAGCGCGGGCACGCTGTCGGGAGGGGAGCAGCAGATGCTCGCGATCGCGCGCGGCCTGCTGGCGCGGCCGCGTTTGCTCCTCCTCGACGAGCCGTCGCTCGGCCTCGCCCCGCAGATGGTGGACGAGGTGTTCCGAGCGATCGAGGAGATCCACAAGGACGGAACGACGATCCTGCTCGTGGAGCAGAACGCGCTGCGCGCGCTCGCGATCGCCGATCGGGCCTACGTCATCGAGACGGGCAAGATCCTGCTGAGCGGCTCGGGCGACGAGCTGCTGCACAACCCGGCGGTGCGGCGGGCGTACCTGGGCGGCTGAAGCCTGCGCTTGTCGCCAACCGCTGCAATCCGGCGCGGCAACTGCTGCGTTTGTCGCCAAACGCAGCCCGGTGGAGGGAAAACATAAAAAGGCCTGGGCCGAAGCCCGGGCCTTCACTGGTTCAGCTCTTAGGCGACGCGGACGCTCTTCTTCGCGAAGGAGGACTGCGTCCTCCTCCGCGGGCCACCTCCTGTTGCAGGCCACACCTGGTGGCGACTGGGTAGGAAACGCCTGGAGACGGCCGGAGTCAATCCGGCCTGCTCACGACGCCCGTCCAAAAAAAAGAGCCCCGAGCGAAGCTCGGGGCCCAATTCGGTTTCGTCTACTTAGGCGACGCGGACGCTCTTGGCGCGCGGGCCCTTCGGGCTCGACTCGACCTCGAACGTCACCTTCTCGCCACCCTGGAGGCCGTCGAAGTCACCTTCGGTGCCACTGCGGTGGAAGAAGTACTCCTGTCCGTCCTCGGCCTTGATAAAACCAAAGCCGCGATCCGAAACCAGCTTCTTGATGGTGCCTGTGGGCATTTCCATCTCCTATCTCTCGAACGGCGGGACCTACTCAACTAGCGAGGCCCGTTCGAGAAACTGATCGCAGCCCACTGTGAGCGCCGGCGCTTCGCCAGCTGCCAGGGAGTATACCGGGAATCCTAGGAACGTAAACCCGCCGCCTCGGCCGCCCTCCGCGCGCGCGACCGGTCGACCTCGGTCAGGTAGCGCTTGCGCAGCCGCAGATGCTTGGGCGTCACCTCCAGCAGCTCGTCGTCGGCGAGGAAGTCCAGCGACTGCTCGAGGCTCAGCCGCGAGGCCGGCGTCAGCCGCACGGAGATGTCAGATGTGGACGACCGGACGTTCGATTGCTTCTTCTCCCGGCAGACGTTGACCCGGATGTCGCCGGGCCGTTTCTGGACGCCGACGACCATCCCCTCGTACACCTCTTCCCCAGGCTCGATGAACGTCGTCCCGCGCTCCTGCGCGGCGGCGAGCCCGTAGGTCAGCGACGTCCCGCCGGACGACGCCGTCAGCGCGCCGTTGCGCTGCTCGCGAAACTCGCCCATCCACGGGCGGTAGCCGATCCCGATCGACCCCATCAAGCCCTCACCCGACGTCAGCGTCAGAAACGCGTTGCGAAAGCCGATGAGGCCGCGCGTCGGGATGAGGTACTCGAGCCGCACGCCACCCTTGTGGTCGTAGACGATCTCGATCATCTCTCCGCGGCGCTTGCCGAGCGCCTCGGTGACGGCGCCCAGGTGTTCCTCGCCGATATCCACCGTCAGCCTCTCCACCGGCTCCATTCGCCGGCCCTCGACCACTTTGACGATCGCCTCGGGGCGCGAGACCTCGAACTCGTAGCCCTCGCGACGCATGGTCTCGATGAGCACGGCGAGGTGAAGCTCGCCGCGGCCGCTGACGAGGAAGCGCTCGGCCTGGGACGTGTCCTCGACGCGCAGGCCGAGGTTGACGTCGAGCTCCTTGTAGAGACGCGCGCGGAGCTGGCGGGTGGTCGAGAACCTGCCCTCGCGGCCGGTGAACGGAGAGGTGTTGACGCCGAAGGTCATGCGCACGGTCGGCTCGTCGATCTCGATTCGCGGCAGCGGGTCGGGCGACTCAGGGTCGGCAAGGGTGTCGCCGATCGCGACCTCCTCGAGCCCGGTCAGGACGGCGATGTCACCGGCCGAGGCGCTGTCGACCGCAACCCTCTCGAGGCCGCGGAACAGCATCACCTGGACGGCGCGGACCCTGCGCACCTCACCTCCGGCGCCGAGCACGGTGATCGCGTCCCCCGGGCGCACGCTGCCCCGCGTGATCCTTCCGATCGCCATCGTTCCCGTGTAGTCGTCGTAGGCGCGGTTCGCGACGAGCATCTGAAAGCCGCCGTCCTGCACGACAGGCGCCGGCACGTGCTCGATGATCGCGGCGAAGAGCGGCTCCAGGTCGGGTCCGATGGCGTCGGGCGCGGTACCCGCGCGGCCCTGCTTGGCGATGGCGAAGATGACCGGCGCCACGAGCTGGTCGGCGTTCTCGGCGAGCTCCAGGAAGAGGTCGTGCACCTTCTCGAGCGCGCCTGACGGGTCGGCGTTGGCACGGTCGACCTTGTTGATGACGATCACGATCCGCAGCCCGACCTCGAACGCCTTGCGGAGGACGAAGCGCGTCTGCGGCATGGGCCCTTCGGCAGCGTCGACGAGGAGCAGGCAGCCGTCCGCCATGTTGAGCACGCGCTCGACCTCGCCACCGAAATCGGCGTGGCCGGGCGTGTCGATGATGTTGATCGTCACGCCGCTGTGCCGGATCGAGGTGTTCTTGGCCAGGATCGTGATGCCCTTTTCGCGCTCGAGGTCGTTCGAATCCATGATCAGCGAGCCCACCTCCTGGTTCTCCCGGAACGTGTGGCTCTGCTTCAAGAGGGCGTCGACGAGGGTCGTCTTGCCGTGGTCGACGTGGGCGATGATCGCGACGTTGCGCACGTCGTGACGGATCTGCGTCATTGGAGTTGGCAATATACGTGGGGCGATGCACCTCCGATCCGTCTTGTCCCTGGCGGTCGCGCTGTGGCTGGTCGCCGGAGCCGCTGCTCCCGCGCGTGCGGACGAGGGGTGGGTGATCACCTCTTTCCACTCCGACGTCCGGATCTCGAGCGACGCCACCCTGACCATCGCCGAGGACATCCGAGTCGACTTCGGCACGCTCCAGAAGCACGGCATCTTCCGCACGATCCCGCTGCGCTACCGCTACGACGACAGCCACGACCGCTACTACGACCTCGCGGTCGGGACGGTGACCGACGGCGCGCGGCCGCT
>CAYWTI010000262.1:0-5101 GCA_964461175.1 uncultured Actinomycetes bacterium
AGGGATTGCCTTCACGTCGCCGTGTCGGAACCCGTTGTACCGGCCATTGTAGCGTGTGTGTAGCCCTGGACATAAAGGGCATGCGGACTTGACGTCATCCCCACCTTCCTCCGGGTTTCGCCCGGCAGTCTCCCTAGAAAATTCAACTAAGGACAGGGGTTGCGCTCGTTGCGGGACTTAACCCAACACCTCACGGCACGAGCTGACGACAGCCATGCACCACCTGTGTAGAGACCTCTTGCGAGGGGCGCTGGCTTTCACCAGCGTTTCCTCTACATGTCAAGCCCAGGTAAGGTTCTTCGCGTCGCCTCGAATTAAACCACACGCTCCGCTGCTTGTGCGGGCCCCCGCCTATTCCTTTGAGTTTTAACCTTGCGGCCGTAGTCCCCAGGCGGCGAACTTAATGCGTTAGCTGCGGCACTGATCGGGTCAATCCGACCAACACCTAGTTCGCAACGTTTAGGGCGTGGACTACCCGGGTATCTAATCCGGTTCGCTCCCCACGCTTTCGCGTCTCAGCGTCAGTTACAGGCCAGGAAGCCGCCTTCGCCACTGGTGTTCCTCCAGATATCTACGCATTTCACCGCTACACCTGGAATTCCGCTTCCCTCTCCTGCACTCTAGCCAGGCCGGTTTGCAATGCAGTTCTCGGGTTGAGCCCGAGGATTTCACATCACACCTAACCAGCCGCCTACACGCGCTTTACGCCCAGTAAATCTGGATAACGCTAGCCCCCTACGTATTACCGCGGCTGCTGGCACGTAGTTAGCCGGGGCTTTCTCGGAGGGTACCGTCAGTTGTCTTCCCCTCCAACAGTGGTTTACATCCCGAAGGACTTCATCCCACACGCGGCGTCGCTCCGTCAGGCTTTCGCCCATTGCGGAAGATTCCTCACTGCTGCCTCCCGTAGGAGTCGGGGCCGTGTCTCAGTCCCCGTGTGGCTGGTCGTCCTCTCAGACCAGCTACCCGTCATCGCCTCGGTAGGCCGTTACCCCACCGACTAGCTGATAGGCCGCGGGCCCACCCCATCGTGCATTGCTGCTTTCTTCATCGGCCATGCGACCGATGACGACATGCGGTATTAGCAGCGGTTTCCCGCTGTTATTCCCCGCGATAGGAAAGGTTGCCCACGTGTTACTCACCCGTTCGCCGCTAGGAACCCACTCCCCTTGCGGGGAATGAGCCCTCGCTCGACTTGCATGTGTTATGCGCGCCGCCAGCGTTAACCCTGAGCCAGGATCAAACTCTCCGTCTAAAACGGAGGACCCAAAGCATTTGCCTTGAGTCTTCTCAGACTCTCAGAGTCTTTCCCACTCTTCAGTTGTCAAGGTGCTGGCTCCTCCGGACCCGGCGCCGCTCAGGGTGCTGGCTCCGCTGAGCCGGACCTGGTTTCTACCGCCGTTTTGGGCGCACGAAACCTGTTCGGCTGAGGAACCCGTGAATGATACCCGCGCCCGAGGCGGGATTGCAAGGTGACCGGAAAAGGCCCGAAAGGGGTTAGAACGCCCTCCGCCCGGACATGGCCCTAGCCAGGGTCAGCTCGTCCGCGTATTCGAGGTCGCCGCCCACCGGCAGGCCATGGGCCGGCCGGGTGACCTTGACGCCCAGCGGCGACAGGGCCCGCTGGAGGTAGACCGCGGTCGCCTCGCCCTCGATGTCCGCGTCGGTGGCGACGATGACCTCCGCCACCGCCTCGTCGCGGACCCGGTCCAGGAGCTGCTGGACGTGGATCTGCTCCGGGCCGATGCCGTCGATCGGCGAGATGACACCGTGCAGCACGAAGTACAGCCCTGTGAACTCCGCCGTGCGCTCGATGGCCAGGACGTCGAAGGCGGACTCGACCACGCACAGCACCGCCGGGTCGCGCCGTGTCGATTCGCAGATCGCGCACAGCCTGCCTTCGGCGATGTTGTAGCAGCGCTCGCAGTAACCGATGCGCGCCTTAACGTCCTCGATCGCGGCGGCGAGCGCGGCGGCCCGAACCCGGTCGGCGCGCAGGAGGTGGAACGCCAGCCTCTGCGCCGTCTTCGGGCCGATGCCCGGCAGCCGCGACAGCTCCTGGATCAGACGCTCGAGGGGTTCCGGGAGCTGCGGCAAGTCAGATGAGGCCCGGCGGAAGCCCCAGGCCGGACGCCACCGACTGCATCTTGGTCGCGGCCATCTCCTTCGAGCGCTCCATCGCCTCGTTGACGGCGGCCACGACGAGGTCCTGGAGCATCTCCGGATCACCGGCGGCCTCGGGGTCGATGCGCACCGAGACCAGCTTTTGCGCCCCGGTCGCGACCACGGTGACGGCGCCGCCACCCGCGCTGGCCTCGACCGTCTCGCTCTCGAGCTCCTTCTGCACCTTCTGCATGCGCTCCTGCATCTGCTGGACCTGGCGCAGCATCTTCAGCGGATCCTTCACTCCGACACCTCTTTCACCCGCGTCACCCTGCCGTCGAAACGCCGCACGATCTCGCGCACGAAGGGATCATCCTCCGGGCTGGCCGGCCGCGGCGGGGGCGTGGCTTGCTCGTTCTCGCGCAGCCGGAAATCGACCTTCACGCCGTCGCCCAGCCAAGCCCGCACGTGAGGCATCAGCTGCGGCGCCTGCTCCTGCGCCTTCTTGTGGTGGAAGCCGTACCTGAACCAGAGCACCAGCACGCCTTCATCCACCTCGGGCTGGGCGTCCAGGTAGGCGGCGCGCACGGTCCGGTTGAGCTTCTCGAGCACGTCGCTCCACCCCTCCACCGGCGCCGGCGGCTCAGGCGACCGCTGCGGCGGAGCGGCGGCCGACTCGCGGACCGTGGACTCGGCAACAGCCGCCTTCGGCGCCGCCGCGACCGGAGCGGCGACCGGAGACGACGATCCTGATTCGACCGCCAACCTCGCCAGCGTCGCCTCGACCAGGAACCGCGGCTCGGCGTGCCGGCGCACCTCGCCGTCGAGGTGGAGAAGGGCGTCGAGGACCCCCGACAGCCGCCGCGCCGTGGCCTGGTCGCCGCGCGAGAGCGCCGCCACCAGCCGGTCGCGGCAGACCTCCATCAGCCCGCGCACGACCTGCCTCAGCTCTGCGCCCTCGGAGTACATGCGGCTCAGCTCCGCAAGCGCCTCGGCCGCCCGGCCCTCGAGGACGTCGCCGAGCAGCGACTCCACCAGCCGCGGATCGGCGATGCCCAGGAGCGAACGCGCGGCCTCGAGCGAGATCGGTCCCGTGGCGAGGGGCACCAGCTGGTCGAGCAGGCCGACCGCGTCGCGCATCGATCCCTGCGCCGTGCGCGCGATCAGCTTCATCGCCTCGGCGTCGACCTGCACGTTCTCCGCCTTGGCGATGTGGGTCAGGCGGGCGACGGTCTGCTCCTCCGAGTGGCGGCGGAAGACGAAGTGCTGGCAGCGCCCGATGACGGTCAAGGGCATCTTCTGCACGTCGGTCGTGCACAGGACGAAAACCGCGTGGGGCGGCGGCTCCTCGAGCGTCTTGAGCAGGGCGTTGAACGCATCGGGCGTCAGCCCGTGCGCCTCGTCGATGATGTACACCTTGTAAGGCCCGCGCGCCGGCGCGAGGTTCACCTTCTCGCGCAGGTCGCGGACGTCGTCGATGCCGCGGTTCGACGCCGCGTCGATCTCTATCAGGTCGAGTGCCGTGCCTCCCATCACCTCCAGGCACGAGGGACACGCGTTGCACGGCTCCGCCGAGTCCCGCGGCCGGCCGGTGCAGTTGAGCGACTTCGCGAGCAGCCGCGCCGCCGACGTCTTGCCCGTGCCGCGTGACCCGCTGAACAGGTACGCATGGGCGACGCGGCCGGAGACGATCGCGCCCTGTATGGCGCGCGACGAGGCGTCCTGGCCGACGAGGTCGGCGAACGTCTGCGACCGGTACTTGCGGTAGAGGGACTGGTACTCAGGCATAAAAACCGATCATTTCAGGTGGTCGCGCACCCCCGCCTCGATCGAAGACCTCCAGCCCGTCCCGCGGTTCGCGGCTCCGGCCCGGATGGCTGCGGCACCCCCAGGTTCTCTCCTTACCGCTGCTTCCTTCCGGACCTGACGGGGTTCGGAGACCCGGGCTGCGCAGGTCCCGACCTTCAACGCCGTTTGCCGCGGCCGGTACTGAAAACCCAGACCTCAGCGACGGAATTCGGTCCGGCTAAGGCGGATTGCCGGTTCAGGGGACCGCCAGCACCCCACTTAGCGCGACCACGAGCAAGTTTACCCGGCCTTCTCGACCGCGGCCGGCCGGGCCAGCGCCGCCCAGCCGAGGTGCACGAAAGTCGCCGCCGTCGCGACCGGGATGACGACCTCGGCCGCGACGACGAACCCGGCCGAGGCCTGGTCGAGCCCGCGCAGCAGGCACACGCCACCGACGAGGACGAGGATGAGCGTCGTCGAGACCTGGCCGGTCAGCGTGTGGCGGAGCTCCGGCGTCCTCCCCATCGCGATCAGGACTGCACCCGCGAGGGCCGGCAGGAGGTAGCGGGCGATCACGACAATCGCCAGCCAGACGGGGAACGCTCCGCCGAGCGCGAGGCCGACGGTCAGCGCGCCGAGGAACAGGCCGTCGACGACCGGGTCCAGGCCGCCGCCGAGCTGCGACGGCGATCCGAAACGGCGTGCGATCGTGCCGTCGACCAGGTCGGTCAGCCCCGCCAGCGCGACGGCGACCGCGAGGAACGCGTACTCGCCGGCGAGCGCGTACACGAACGCGGGCGCGGCCAGGTATGCGCGAGCGAGCGAGACGTGGTTGGCGACGCCGGGGATCGCGCATCCGACGATGGCGACGATCAAGAGCCAGGCGCCGACGAGCCACATGTTGTCCGGGCGGCCGAGCGCGAGCCAGGCCGCGCCCGCCACGACATAGAGCAGCCCGGCCACCACGCCGGTTCGGTTGAGGCGCACTTCCGGTCCCTAGTGTGGCGAGGGCGACGGCGTGGGCGACGGTGAGGCGACCGGCGCCACGTATGGCGTTTCGCCCGGGTAAGGCCTCGTGCCGCACGCGTACTGCGGCTCGCCGAAGCCCTTGAGGAAGATCTCGTTGTACCCGCCGGTCGCCACGTAACCGCCGTCGTAGCCGCACACCTCGCGCGAGACGACCCCCGCCGGCTGCGTCCACATCGCCGGC
>CAYWTI010000263.1:0-5246 GCA_964461175.1 uncultured Actinomycetes bacterium
GAAGAGGCACAGCGCACCCTGCGCGGCGAGCACCGCGTACGCGACGGGGCCGAGCCCGAACAGGTAAGCGACGGTGTAGAAGGAGTGTCCGGGGGCGGTCTGGATCCACTGCAGGGTGGACCAGAAGTCGCGCAGGCCCGAGCCGCCCAGCGTCGCCGCGCTGAGACCGGCGAGCACCGCACCGGTGACCGCGCAGGCGAACACGGCGCGCCAGCGCGCGGCGGCGACCAGGCACAGCGGCACCATGACGACGACCTGCGGCTTGAGCGCCGTCGCCAACGCGAGCACGACCCCGGCCGCCACGGGCTGCTCGCGACGCATCAGCCACCACGCCGTGGCGACGAGGGCCAGCACGAGCATGGTCGGCTGTCCGAAGTAAAAGGCCTCCAGCACAGGCCACAGGGCCAGGGCTGTGAGCAGCATGGCCAGCTTGCCGAGGCCCCGGAACGGCGCGGCGATGTGCCACGTCCACACCAGCGCGGCCAGGCCGGCGACCGTCCAGATCACGTACGCGACCGGCTCGGGGAAGGCGACCAGAGGCGCCCAGAGCCAGGCGAGGAGCGGTGGGTTGATGAACGTGCCGCCGGGGTGGATGGTGTTCTGCGGGGCCGGGAATCCCGCCGACAGCACGCGCAGCAGGACCTGGTCGTAGATCCGCGACCAGCCGTAGCGAAGGCCCGCCTCGGCCGCGACGTAGTCGTAGCGCACGTCGTCGTGGATCGGGAAGCGCACGTACGCGAGGACCCAGACGGCTGCGCTGTACAGCGCGCCCCACGCGGCCGCCACGGTCACGGCGGCCAGCGCGAGCGGAGGCTTAGTGGGGGACAGGCTTCTCGCCAACGTAGAGCGTCTGCTTGCCGAAGATCAGCCACGCCGGAGGGAACGCGAGGTAAGCGCGGACGAGCGCGGGATGCTGCGGCAGCCTGCTCTTCGTGGTGTAGGGCAGGAAACGCGCGATGACCTGCCGCGTCCGGAACCCGGCCATGCGGGCCGCCTCGGCGAGGCTCTTCTCGGTCAACGCGGTCTGGTGGTCGATGAAGTCCCAGTAGCGGCCGCCGACGAGGCGGATGTTGGGCTGCAGGATGACCACGCGGCCGCCCGGCCTGAGCAGGGCGAACGCGACCTTGAGCTGCTCTAGCACCGCCTCCGTCGAGGGCAGATGCTCGAGATAGTTGCTGAAGAACGCCACGTCGAAGTAGTCGTTGGTGAGGACTTCGTCGAGCTCGAGGCCGCTCGCGTGCACGAACCGCACGTCGCGCGGCAGCTCGTCCTGCACCGGGCGGATGTCGGTCGCCCAGCGCTCGCGCGCCCTGACGTTGCGGATGAAGTAGCCCGCGTCGCACGCGATGTCGATCACGCGCGCGTCGGCCGGTATGTAGCGCTGCAGGAACCGGCCGAGCTCCTTCCAGATCGCGTCCTTCGCCGCTCTGTCGCGGGCGTCGAAGCGGAGGTCGTAAACCTCCTTGAGCACGATCGGTGGCGAGTCGTGCGAGGTGGCAGCTTGCACCGGTTTCAGCGGCGTGGACATCGGGGTGGCGACAACCTTAACGCCCGAGACGGCGAATTCAGGCGCCCTCAGGGGCTCAGTAGACGGGCGTCTCCAGGGTCACGGCCTCGAGCCACTTGCGGCAGGCGGTGAGGAAGCGCGCGGCCTGCAGGCCGTCGAGCACGCGGTGGTCGAACGAGAAGCAGAGGTACATCATCGGCTTGATCCCGATGAGTCCGTTGACCGCGACGGGCCGCTCGACGATCGCCTCCATGGTGAGGATGCCCGACTGGCCCGGGTTGATGACCGAGTAGCTGAAGAGGGTGCCGAACGTCCCCGAGTTGTTGACGGTGAAGGTCGCGCCGGCGAGCTCATCCGCCTTCAGCTGCTTGGCGCGCGCCCGGTTGGCGAGGTCGTTGACGGCGCGCGCGAGGCCGGCCAGCGACAGCCCGTCCGCCCTGCGGACGACCGGGACGAGAAGCGTGTCCTCCATGCCGACCGACACGCCGAGGTTTATGTCGCGGTGGACGATCAGCTCGGTCTCGTTGAACGTGGCGTTGACGTGGGGGTTCTCGCGCAGGGCCTGCACCGCCGCGGCCAGGACGTAGGGCAGGTAGGTCAGCGAGAAACCCTCCTGCTTCTGGAACGCCGCCTTGTTCGCGCTGCGGTTGGCGACGACGCCCGACATGTCGACTTCCTGCGTCTGCCACGCATGCGGAATCGTCTGCTTGGCGCGCGTCATGTTCTCGGCGATCAGCCGGCGCACGCGCGTGAGCTGGACGATCTCGTCGCCCTCCGCCCTGGTCGCGGGTTGCGCCGGCGCCGGCGCGGACGCCGCCGGAGCGGCCTTGGCGTTTGACGCGTACTGCTGGACGTCCTTCTTCGTCACGCGGCCGCCAAGCCCGGTGCCGGTGACCCTCGAGAGGTCGACGTGCAGCTCCTGGGCGGCCATCTGCACGCCGGGCGAGTAGCGATGCGGCTCGGCGGCATCGGCTTCCCTCGGTTGCGGCGTCGGGGGCGGTGCCTGGGCCGCCGCGGGGGCAGGTTTGTCGCTCTTGTCGGCCTTCTCGACCTTCACGGGTTCGGTCTTCGGGGCCGGCGCCGGCGCCTCCGGCGTGGCCGTGACCGCGCCGTCGCCGGTCTCCACGACCGCGATCTCGGCGCCCGCCTGGACGGTCTGACCCTCCTTGGCGAGGATCTCCTTCAGGACCCCGGACACCGGCGCCGGCACCTCGGCGTTGACCTTGTCGGTGTCGACCTCGAGCATCGGCTCGAACTCCGTGATCCTGTCGCCGGGCTTGACGAGCCACTTCGAGATGGTGCCCTCGTGCACCGACTCGCCGAGCTGCGGCATGACGACGCGCGTGGTCTTACCGGCCATCCTCTACCTAGAAGGCGGCGAGGTCGCGAAGGACCTTCGTGATCTTGTCCGGCGTGGGCATGAAGTACTCCTCCATCGGCGCGGCATACGGCATCGAGGGCACGTCGAGGCCGCCGAACCGCTTGACGGGCGCGTCGAGCCAGCGCCACGCCTCGTCGGCGATGAGCGCGGCGACCTCCGATCCGACCGACACGCTGAAGTTGTCCTCGTAGAGGACGAGGCACTTTCCGGTCTTGCGCGCCGAGGCGATGATCGCGTCCTTGTCCAGCGGATACACGGTGCGCAGGTCGACGATCTCGACGCTCACGCCGTCCGCCTCCAGCGCCTTCGCCGCCTCGGCCGCGTAGTGGACCATCAGCCCGTAGCAGAAGACCGACACATCGGACCCCGCGCGCGCGATCCGCGCCTTCTGCAGCGGGATGAGGTACTCGCCCTTCGGCACCGCCTCCTTGAACATGCGGTAAAGGCGCTTGTGCTCGAAGAAGAGGACCGGGTCCGGGTCGCGGATCGCGGCGAGGAGCAAGCCCTTCGCCTCGTACGGCGTCGAGGGGATGACGATCTTCAAACCTGGCGTCGCGAACCGGGCCTCGATCGACTGCGAGTGGTAGAGCGCGCCGTGCGCGTGGCCGCCCATGGGCGCGCGCACGACGAGCGGCGCCGACCAGTCGCCGTCGCTCCGGTAGCGGTACTTCGCCGCCTCGTTGGTGACCGAGTTGAAGGCCATGTGCGCGAAGTCGGTGAACTGGATCTCGGCGACCGGCCGTTTGCCGGCGATGGCGAGGCCGAGCGCGACGCCCACGATCGAAGACTCCGCGAGCGGCGTGTCGATGACGCGGTCCTCGCCGTACTTCGCGCGCAGGCCGTCCGTGACCAGGAACACGCCGCCCTTCTTCCCGACGTCCTCGCCCATGACCATCACGCGCGGGTCGCGCTCCATCTCCTCCGTGAGCGCCGACCGCAGCGCCTGGACCATGTTCATGTCTTCGGTCTCGAGCTCCGGCGCCGGCTCGATCGCCTCCGGCACGCCGGCGCCATAGACGTTCGTCAGCGCGTCCTCGGGCCGAGGATCGTCGGCGTCCATGCCCAGCTTGGTCGCCTTCGTGACCTCTTCCTTGACCTGCTCCTCGAACTCGGAGACCTGCTTCGCGGACAGCACGCCTTCCTCGATCAGCTGCTTCTTGAACCGCTCGAGGCAGTCGTTCTGCGCCAGCGTGTCGATCTCTTCCTGCGAGCGATAGCGGCGCTGGTCGTCCTCGGACGAGTGCGCGCCGAGGCGGTCGACGAGGCACTCGATGAGCGTCGGCCCGTCGCCGGCGCGAGCGCGCGCCACCGCCTCCTTGGCGACGACGTAGCACGTGACCGCATCGCGCCCGTCGACCGTGACGCCGGGGAAGCCGTAGCCCGCGGCGCGCTGCGCGACGTGGGCGATGGCGTACTCCTTGCTGAAGGGCGTCGAGATCGCAAAGCCGTTGTTCTCGCAGACGAAGATCTCGGGCAGCTTGTAGACCGCGGCGAAGTTGAACGCCTCGTGCGCGTCGCCCTCCGCGCCCGCGCCCTCGCCGTAGCACGTAAGCAGGACCTTGTCGGTGCCGTCCATCTTCAGCGCGTACGCGACGCCCGCGCCGCGGACCATCTGGGTGGCCACCGGCGAGCCGCCCGAGGTGATGTTCAGGCGAGAGTCCGAGAAGTGTCCGGGCGTCTGCTTGCCGCCGGACGCCGGGTCAGCCGCCTTGGCGAGCACCGAGAGCATGAGGTCGAGCGGCGTCATGCCCATGCGCATGCACAGCACGACGTCGCGGTAGTACGGCGCGAGCCAGTCGTACTTCGGCTTCAGCGGCCAGCCGATGCCGATCTGCGCGGCCTCGTGACCGGCGCACGAGATGATGAACGGCGCGCGGCCCTGGCGGTTCAGCACCTGGAAGCGGTAGTCGATCTGGCGGCCGAGCAGGATGTAGTGGAACCACTCGGTGAGGATGTTCTCGTCGAGGTCGGTGTCGCGCCAGGCAATCGGCTCCTGGAAGCGCCAGTCGGGAGTGAATGAAGACTCCTCGCGCGTCCGCGTCGTCTGTGCCATCGGGGCTAGAAGTGGATGGCGCGGCCGTCCACGGCCATCGCCGCCTCCATCACGGCCTCGCTGAGCGTCGGGTGGGGGTGGATGTTGCGCCCGACCTCCCAGGCGTCGCCCTGGAAGAGCTGCGTCAACGCGGGCTCGGCGATGAGCTCGGTCGCGCTGTCGCCGACGATGTGCGTGCCGAGCAGCTGGCCCGTCTTCGCGTCGGCGATCATCTTCACGAAGCCCGCCGTCTCGCCGTGGATCTGCGCCCGGCCGATGGCCGAGAACGGGAACTTGCCGACCTTGACCTCGTGGCCCCGCTCGCG
>CAYWTI010000264.1:0-6273 GCA_964461175.1 uncultured Actinomycetes bacterium
ACGAGCGGGTCACGTTGGCCGTATGCGCGCAGCCCGATGCCCTCGCGGAAGTGCTCCATCTGGGTCAGGTACTCCATCCACTGCCAGTCGATCGTGCGCAGCATCACGTCGCGCTCGACCATAGGCATCAGGTCCGCGCCGACCTCTTCCACCTTGCGGTCGTAGGCGTCGGTCGCCGACTCGTAGAGGTGCTCGGCCAGACCTTGTGTACCCCCTCGCAACGCCTCCTCGGGGATCTCGGAGCCGGGCGCGATCGGCAGGTAGGTCGAGAGGTACTTGACCAGGCCCTCGAGGTCCCAGTCCTCGGCGTGCCGGCTCTGGCAGTGCTGCTCGACGCCTTTGTCGATGATCTCGCGCACGTAGCCGAGGATGTTCTCTCGCGTGTCGGCGCCCTCGAGCACCTTGCGTCGCTCTTCGTAAACGATCTGGCGCTGCTTGTTCATCACGTCGTCGTACTCGACCACGTGCTTGCGGGCGTCGAAGTGCATGCCCTCGACCTTCTTCTGCGCGCTGGCGATCGATCGCGCAACCCAGGGATGCTCGATGGGCTCGACTTCGAGGCTCTCCATCAGCCGCCCGATCCGGTCGGCGGCTGGTCCAAAGATCTTCATCAGGTCGTCCTCGAGCGAGATGAAGAACTTGCTCGACCCGGGGTCGCCCTGGCGTCCCGACCGGCCGCGCAGCTGGTTGTCGATGCGCCGGCTCTCGTGCCGCTCGGTACCGATGATGTGGAGGCCGCCGACGTCCTTCACACCGGGACCAAGCACGATGTCGGTGCCGCGGCCCGCCATGTTGGTCGCGATCGTCACGGCTTTCGGCTGCCCGGCCTCGGCGACGACCGCCGCCTCGCGCTCGTGCTGCTTGGCGTTGAGCACGTTGTGCTTCAGCCCGCGGCGCTCGAGCATCTTGGCCAGGCGCTCGGACTTCTCGACCGACACGGTGCCGACGAGGACAGGCCTGCCCTGCTTGTTCATCTCCACGATCTCGTCGATGACGGCGTCGAACTTCGACTTCTCGGTCTTGTAGATGACGTCGGGGCTGTCGGTGCGGACCATCGGCCGGTGCGTCGGGATGACGACCACGTCGAGGCCGTAGATCTTGTGGAACTCCTCGGCCTCGGTCACCGCGGTGCCCGTCATGCCCGCGAGCTTTTCGTACTGTCGGAAGTAGTTCTGCACCGTGATGGTGGCGATGGTCTTCTGCTCCTGCTGGACCTTGACGCCCTCCTTCGCCTCGACCGCCTGGTGCAGGCCGTCGGACCAGCGCCGGCCCGGCATCGTGCGCCCGGTGAACTCGTCGACGATGACGATCTCCGCGTCCTTGACGATGTAGTCGCGGTCGCGCAGGAACAGTGCCTTCGCCTTGAGCGCCTGGTTGATCTGGTGCGCCTCGATCACGTTCTCGAGGTCGTAGATGTTCTTGATCCCCGTCCAGCGCTCCATCTTCGCGATGCCCGCCTCGGTGAGCGATGCGGACTTGTGCTTCAGGTCGACGTCGAAGTCCTCGCCCTCGTTCAGGCGCGCGGCCCACCGCGCGTACTGGTAGTACTTCTCCGTCGACTCCTCCGACTGGCCCGAGATGATGTGCGGCGTCCGCGCCTCGTCGATGAGGATGGAGTCGACCTCGTCGACGATCGCGTAGTTGAGCGTGCGCTGCGCGCACTGCGACAGGTCGCGCGCCATGTTGTCGCGCAGATAGTCGAACGCCAGCTCGGAGTTGGTGCAGTACGTGATGTCGGCCGCGTAGGCATCTTTCTTGCTCGCCGGCCGCAGGTGCTGCAGGCGTGAGTCGGGGTGCGTCTCGTCCAGGTACTCGGGGTCGTACACGTAGCACGCGTTCATCCCCACGTTGACGCCGACCGTCATACCGAGCAGGTGGTAGATGGGGGCCATCCATCCCGCGTCGCGGCGGGCGAGGTAGTCGTTGACCGTGACCAGGTGGACTCCCTTGCCGGCCAGCGCGTTCAGGTACAGCGCCAGGCTGGCGACCAGGGTCTTGCCTTCGCCGGTCTTCATCTCGGCGATCTTTCCCTGGTGGAGGACGATGCCGCCGACGAGCTGGACGTCGAAGGGGCGAAGGCCGATCGTCCGGCGCCCGGCCTCGCGGCACAGCGCGAATGCCTCGATCAGCAGCTCGTCGAGGTCAAGGCCATCCTCGGCGCGCTTGCGCATCTCCGCCGAGCGAGCGGTCAGCTCGGCGTCGTCGAGCGCCTTCATCTCGTCCTCGAGCCCGTTGACGGCCTCGGCGACCGCCAGGTGGCGCTTGACCTCGCGCTCGTTCGGGTCGAGGAGCCGGGAAAGGATGACCATGGTCCGAATTGAAGGTTACCCGGCCCGGCCGGAGATCAACCGGGGCTGCCTAGGGCACCACCGGCTCGATCACCGCGAGCGTGCCGTCGGCCTGCCGGACCATGATCTGGATGTCGCCCGACTGCTCGTCGAGGTAGACGACGACCGGCTGGCCGTCGGCCATGAGCTCGGACAGGGCCTCGGCTTCGGTCATCGGCCGCAGCTTGAGGCGCAGCCGCTGCGGCGCCTCGGGCGCGCGGGCCGCCCCAGGGGTGCGCGGGACGCGCACCGGCGAGACCGCCTGCCGGCGGTGCTTCACCTTGTCCTTGAACGCGAGGAGCTGGCGGTCGATCTTGTCCAGCGCGAGATCGAGCGCGGTCTGCGGGTCGCTGCCGCGTTCCATGGCGTGGAGCGCCGGTGCGCGGTGGCCGTCGAGCCGGAGGTGGACGCGACATACGAACCAGCTGAGGTCGCTGGTCCGGCTCTTCTCGGAGAAGTCGACCTCCGCTTCGACGACCTTGCCGTAGTGGCGTTCGAGGCGAGCCACCTTGCGCTGCGCCGCCTCGCGCACCTCCTGCCCGAGACCGTTGGTACGGTCGTGCAGGACGACCTTCACAAACCGAATATAGGCCCCGCCGCAGACCTTGTCTACCGCGTCGCGGGCTTGTATCCGGGCGGCGGCGGGAACAGCACCGTGATCTCCTTGGGCAGCGGGATGCCCTGCGAGAACATCCTGTCGAGGATCTTCGGCCGCAGTCCGGTCGGCCGGAACTCGGCGATGACCTTGCCGTCGGGCGTGGCGCCCTTCTGCTCCATCACGAAGATGTCCTGCATCGTGATCACGTCCTGCTCCATGCCGACGATCTCGGTGATCGCGACCACCTTGCGCGAGCCGTCGCGAAGGCGGCTGAGCTGGACGATGAGGTTGATCGCGCCCGCGACCTGCTGGCGGATCGCCCGCACCGGCAGGTCGACGCCGGCCATGAGGACGAGCGTCTCCAGACGCGCGAGGGCGTCGCGAGGGCTGTTGGCGTGCAGCGTGGTCATCGAGCCGTCGTGGCCGGTGTTCATGGCCTGCAGCATGTCGAGCGCCTCGCCGCCACGGCACTCACCCACGACGATGCGCTCGGGGCGCATACGCAGCGAGTTGATGACGAGGCGCTGGATGGTCACCTCTCCCTCGCCGTTGATGTCCTTCGGCCGCGTCTCGAGACGGCAGACGTGCTCCTGGTGCAGCTGCAGCTCGGCCGCGTCCTCGATGGTGACGATGCGGTCCTCGACGGGAATGAAGCCCGAGAGAACGTTGAGGAAGGTCGTCTTGCCGGTGCCGGTGCCTCCCGAGACGATGATGTTCGCCTTCGAGAGCACGGCAGCCTTGAGGAAGCCAAAGCCGGCCTCGTTGCACGTGCCGAACCGGATCAGGTCCTCGACCTGGTACGGGTCGCGAGAGAACTTGCGGATGGTGAGCAGCGGCCCGTTGAGCGCCAGCGGCCGGATGACGGCGTTGACACGGGAGCCGTCAGCAAGTCGCGCGTCGCACAGCGGCGAGCGCTCGTCGATGCGGCGGCCAACGGTGCGGACGATGAACTGGATGACGTTGAGCAGCTGGTCCTCGTCGACGAACTTGATGTTCGTGAGCACGACCTTGCCCGCCATTTCGACGTAGACGTGGTCGCTGCCGTTGACCATGACCTCCGTGACGCGGTCGTCGCGGACCAGCGGCTCGATCGGACCGAGCTGCTGGTAGTACTCATCGATGTTGATACCTGGGATCCGGACTGCCATTCGGCTAGCCTCCAGCTTGCGCGCCGTGAATTCGACCGAGCGAGAACTATACAGTCACGCGCGCGACACTCACCCCCGTTACGGGGCCTGATCCGCCGGCTCGAAGCGCGGCCGCGCAGGCGTCGAGCGTGGCCCCGGTCGTCGCCACGTCGTCGACCACGATCACAGCCGCGCCGGCGAGGCCTGGACCGCGCCACGCGAAGGCGCCGCGGACGTTGTCGTGACGCGCCCGGCGGTCCTTGCCGACCTGCGGCGGAGTGGGACGCGTACGTACGAGTTCTCCTGGCGGCCACGGGGCGTGCAGACGGCGCCGAAGCTCGACCGCGAGCAGCTCGGCCTGGTTGAAGCCACGCTGCCGAAGGCGGTGGGGATGCAGCGGCACGGCCAGAACCCATACGCCGGACACGCCCTCCACGACCAGGCGCTCGGCCAGCAGTTCGGCGAGCGGGGCGGCGACGCGGCGCCAGCCGCCGTACTTGAAGCGGTGGATGGCGGCTTCCGCCGGGCCCTCGTACGCGACCGCGGAGCGCAGTCGGGTCAGCGACGGAAGACGCTTGCGGCACCCGCACTCGCGGCGGGCCGACTCCACCTCGGCCCCGCAGCGAGTGCACAGCGGCTCATCGAGCCGGCGGATGGCCGCGCGGCACGACGCGCAGAGCCACGAGCCGACGCGACGGCATCCGCCGCAGCGCGGCGGCAGCAGGACATCGAGCAGGCGCACATGACCAGGCTATGCACCGAGTCAATCGCTTCTTAACAGCGTGCTACTTGATGACGATCTGGTCGCCGCGCTGGAGGTCGATGTCGCGCGTGGAGCCGGGAGGCAGCTCGAGCACACTGTGCGCGCCCCACTCCAGGGGCACGATGCCCCACCACGCCGGCAGCCGGCGGTAGACCTTCTTCACGCGCTCCTGCGCGTCGAGGAAGACAGCGTCGATCGGGAATCTCATGAACATCATGTGGATCCCGTTGCAGGGGTTGATCCACATGCCTTGGCCGGCGGGCAGCTCGCGCCGGAACATCAATCCAACGCCCCGGCCGAACATCGTGCGCGGCATCTCCAGCGACTCGGCGAGCACCATGCCGCTCCGCTCGTGCACCGCGCGACGTCCAGCCAAAGTGATCCGATAGGTTAGCGGGGCATGGATTTCGACAGCGACGGCGTGCGGCTGCACTACGAGGTGCATGGCGCCGCCCGCGGCGCACCGATCGTGCTCGTCCACGGCTTCGCGTCCGACTACCGCCTCAACTGGGTCGGCACGCGCTGGCAGGAGACGCTGACGTCGAACGGTTTCCGCGTCCTCGGCCTCGACTGCCGCGGCCACGGGCACAGCGACAAGCCGCACGACCCGGAGGCTTACGCCGTCGACATCATGGCCGCGGACGTGAGGAGACTGCTCGACCACGCCGAGGTCGAGACCGCCGCGTACCTCGGCTACTCCATGGGCGGCCGCATCGGCCTCGAGGTCGTCATGGACTATCCCGAGCGCATCTCCCGCGTGGTCCTGGGCGGTATCGGCGCGGCCGGTGCGATAGAGCGCGCCAAACAGATCGCTTATGCCTTTCGAATGGACGAGCCGACCGACGACCCCGTCGCCCAGACGTTCTTCAAATTCGCGTCGGCGCGTCCGGGCAACGACCTGCTAGCGCTCGCGGCGTGCATCGAGGGCCTGCGCCCGGAGCGCGACCCGCGCCGCCTCGGCGCGATCACGACACCGATCCTGATCGTCGTCGGCGATCGCGACCAGATCGCCGCCGGCGCGCCGGAGCTGGTCGAGGAGATCCCCACGGCGCGGCTCGTCACAGTGGCCGAGCGCGACCACATGAGCGCGGTGCCCGCCGGCGACTTCAAGAGAGCGGCGGTCGACTTCCTCTCGAGCTAGGCGCGCCGCACGAAGCGCACGCGCCGCCGGCGCTTCGGCGTCTTCCCATCCTTCGCCACCACCGAGATCGAGCCGTCGGCCTCGAGCACCGCGAGCCTGACGTCGCCCGCGCCCTCGAGACCGTGCTCGCGGATCGCCATCTCGACCTCGTCCTCGGTGATGCCCTCGCGATCCATCGCGGATTTGATGTAGCCGCCGTTGCGGATGATCACCGACGCCGCGGGCGTAAACAGGCGGTGGATGGCGGGCACGCGGTCGAGCCGGCCGACGATGAAGTTGGCGCCAACCAGGGCGACGATCAGCACAAGGCCGCCGGT
>CAYWTI010000265.1:0-14989 GCA_964461175.1 uncultured Actinomycetes bacterium
CCTCGCAGAGCAAACTCCCGTAGCCCGCCGGGTTATAAGTGACGAGTGTCCGAAGAGGCATACCGCCCCGGTGACAAGGAAGACTTCGACCGTCTGTACCGCGCGGCGTACCCACACGTGTACCGCACGCTGAGCGCCATCCTGGCGGACCCGCAGGCTGCCGAGGACTGCGCCCAGGACGCGTTCGTGCATGCGTTTCGTTCCTGGAGCCGATGGCGCCCTGAAGCGCCTGCCGAGGCCTGGGTCCACCGCATCGCGGTCAACCGGGCGATCTCCTACCGGCGCTCGGCGAAGCTGAGGAGCGTCGGCGAGGTCCTCAGGCGTCTCGGCCGCCCCGGCCCTGGGGCCGATCCCGCCGACGAGGCGATCAAGCCGAGCCTCCTCGCCGCCCTCCGCTCCATTCCGCCCAAACCCGCCGCGGCGATCGTGCTGCGCCACTACCACGGCTACAACAACCGCGAGATCGCCGCCGCCCTCGGGGTGTCGGAGCGCACCGTCGGCACGCGCCTGCGTCAGGCCGGCGAGATGCTGCGCGCCAGGCTCGCGCCGGACTTCTCACTCGACGAACCTGGAGCGTTCCCTTCTGAACAGCATGAAGAGTCCTATGCCGGGCGCTGACCAGGGTCCTCTCGGGCCGGACGTGGAAGAGCGGCTCCGCCGCGAGCTGGACGGCGTCCAGCCGGCGTTCTCGACGCCGCGCTACCTGGCGGCCAGGCGACGCCCGTCCGCCTGGCGGCTGGCCCCGGTCGCGCTCGTCGCGGCGCTGTTCGGGATGCTCGGACTGACCGCGTACGCCGGCAGCCCGAACCCGGTGGTCTGGACCCAGCACGTGTTCACCGTCCTCCACCCCGCCGCAGCTTCGCCCACACCGGAGCGATCGCCCGAGGAGCCCGCGCCCACAGCGAAGCCGGCCGCCACGCCCACCCAACATGAGTCGCCCGAGCCCAGGGAAAGCCCCGAGCCGAGCGGCACCCCAGAACGGCGCGAATCGCCTGAGCCACGGGAGTCGCCCGAACCGTCTGGCGGCGGTGATGGCGGTAGCGGTGGCACAAGCGGCGGCGGCGGCCACGACTGACGGCTTCCGACTTCGGCGCCGAGCGGCGTTGGTAGAGCCATGAAAAGACCAGTCGTTCTTGTCGTCGGCGCCGCGGTGGGAGCGCT
The DNA here is from genome assembly GCA_964461175.1 of uncultured Actinomycetes bacterium. Classification (GTDB taxonomy): domain Bacteria; phylum Chloroflexota; class Dormibacteria; order Dormibacterales; family Dormibacteraceae; genus 40CM-4-65-16. The sequence continues at coordinate 1,162 of CAYWTI010000265.1, forward strand.
TCTCGTCGCCGCGGCAGGTGCCTCTGCCCACTCGGGCATATCTCTCGCGACCGTCGTGAACAGCCATACCACCGTGTTCGGTGACGACGCGACGTCCGCGCGCGTCGAGCCGGCGGAATCGCCGGAGCCGACCGAGAGTCCGGAGGCGCCACCGACGGCGGAGCCCACCGAGAAGCCTGAGCCGCCCGAGGCAGCGGAACCGGCGGAGAACCAGAACGAGAACAACAACGACGACGACCAGAACGAGCACAACCAGGGCACGCAGCCGGAGGGCGGTGGCGGCGATCACCACAGCGGCGGTGGGGACGGCTAGCCCTTAGCCCCTCTCCGCTGCACGAACTCGAACCCGAATCGCCCCTTGACGCACAGGTGACCTGAGGTCACCGAGCTGTCGAGGGGCGATGTCACTTTGACGATGGAGTTGTCCTGGACGTGGAGCTCGAGCATGCAGCCGACGCCGCAGTACGGGCACACGGTCTCGGTCACGGTCTGCCGCGGCTCGTCCCATGTCCCTGCGGCGCGCATGTCGTGCTCGCTCTTGAACATCAGCGCGCCGGTCGGGCAAACACCGATGCAGTTGCCGCAGTACACGCACGCCGAGTCCGGCAGCGGCGCATCGAACTCGGTGGAGATGTGCGCGTCGAACCCGCGCCCCGCCACAGCGATCGCAAACGTGTTCTGCGCGTCGACGCCACAAGCCTCGACGCACTTGTAGCAGAGGATGCAGCGCGAGTAGTCGCGCACGTAGAGCGCGTTGTCGACCTTCACCGGCTGCGCGACGGTCGCGGCGGCGCGACCGAACCGGGAGGGCGTGGCGCCGTAGCGCTCCATCCATCCGTGGACCTGCGGCGAAGTCAGCGACATGTCGACGGAGGAGCCGAGCAGCTCGAGCACCAGGCGTCGCGAGTGACGCACCCGCTCCGAGTCGGTGTGCACCTTCATCCCCTCTTCGACCTTCCGCGAGCACGCAGGCACCAGGACGCGCGAGCCCTCGAGCTCGACCACGCAGACGCGGCACGCGTTGACGGGCGTGAGGGTGTCGAGCTGGCACAGCGTCGGCGTGTCGATGCGCAGGCGCCGGCACGCGTCGAGGATCGTCGAGCCGGCGCGCACGTCGAGGTCGCGGCCGTCGACGGAGATCCTCACGTCAGCCATGGTTCACCACCTTCAGCTGCGTCAAGCCGGATGCGATGGCGTTCGCGGCCGTCTGCCCGAGGCCGCAGATCGAAGCGTCGCGCATCGCCTGCGCGACGTCGCTGAGCAGCAGCACGTCGGCCCGGCGGTCACCGTCGCCGGGCTCGAACATCCTCTCCAGGATCTCCTCCTGCCGCTTGGTCCCGACGCGGCAGGGGACGCACTGGCCGCACGACTCGTCGCGGAAGAAGCGCGCGATGCGGAGCAGCGCCTTCCTCATGTCCGCGGTCTCGTCGAACACGATCACCGCGCCCGAACCGAGCGTCGCCCCGATCGCGCGCGTCCCGTCAAAGGAAAGCGGCACGTCGAACTGCTCGGGTGTCAGGAACGACCCTGCGGCGCCGCCGAGCAGCACCGCTCGCGTATCGCGGGCTCCCGACATCTCGAGGAGCTCGCGGAGCGGCGTACCGAGCGGCACCTCGTAGACGCCCGGCTGCGCGACGTGGCCCGAGACGCAGAACAGCCGCGTGTCCGCGAACTCGCCGTTGACGATGTCGAGGACGTTGACGAGCGTCTCCACGTTGTTCACGAGCGTCGGCTTGCCGAAGAGCCCGACGTCGACGGGAAAGGGCGGCTTGTTGCGCGGCTCTCCCCTCTTGCCCTCGATCGAGTTGAAAAGGGCTGTCTCCTCGCCGCAGATGTACGCGCCGGCGCCACGCCGGACCTCGATGTCGAGGTCGATCAAGCCCTCCTTGCGCGCGCTGTCGATGGCCTGCTGGATCCGCCTGCGAGCGACCGGGTACTCGTCGCGGATGTAGATGTAGGCCTTGTCGCACGCGCCGGCCAGCGCCGCCACGGCCATGCCTTCGACCACCGCGAACGGGTCGTGCTCCATCAGGACGCGGTCCTTGAAGGTGCCCGGCTCCGACTCGTCGGCGTTGCAGACGAGGTAGTGCGGACGGGCCGGCGCCTTCGCGACCGATTCCCATTTGCGGCCCGTCGGGAACGCCGCCCCGCCGCGGCCGAGAAGCTTCGAATCGCTGACGGCCGCGGTGACCGCCGCGCCGCCGATCTCCCGCGCCCGCGCGAGCGCCTTGAATCCGCCGTGCGAGCGGTAGCTGTCGAGACTCTCCGGGTCGACGGCGCCGACGCGCCGCAGGAGCCTGACCTTTCCTCGCGGCGTCGCCGGCGTCGCGCTCGGCTCGGCCTCGTCGAGCGTGGCGGGCGCCCGGTCGCACAGGCCCAGGCAGTTGGCGCCGTGGCCGCCTTTCGCGCCCGCGAGCTGGCACACGACGTCGTCGCAGACGTGCGCCGTCAGGCCGGCGCCCTGCTGCAGCGCAAAGCGGGCGTAGAAGCTGACCACACCGTAAGCCTCGGCGGGCGGCACCGAAAGCCGCCGGCACGCGTACTCGAGCGCGCCGCGGCTGACCCAGCCGACCTGGTCCTGGATCGCGTGCAGGACGGGGAGCAGCAGGTGCCTGCGCGAGCGGGCGGCGTGGCCCCCGTACACAACGTGGTGCCCTGCCTGGGCCGGCTCACCCAGCACCGAATCGACCGCGGACGTCTCCTCGGCGGTCGCGGGACCTCCCGCGGTGCGGATGTCCACTAGGCCCGGGCTTTCTCGGCGATCCTGTCGATCCGGATCGCGCTCGCCTTGAACTCGGCGGTTCCGGACTTCGGGTCGGTGGCGTCGATCGTCAGGACGTTCGTCGCCACCTGGTCGGGAAAGTGGAGGGTCATGAAGGCGAGGCCGGGTCGCATCGAGCGATCGATCCCGACCGGCGCTGCGACCGAACCGCGCCTCGAGCTCACGCGCACGACCTCGCCGTCGGCGACGCCGAGCCGCTCGGCATCCTCGGGCGAGATCACGAGCGCCTCGCGCCTTCGCAGCGGCGATGTGTACTCGTTGGTCTGCACGCCGGTGTTGAACGAGTCGAGCCGGCGGCCCGTCGTCAGGCGGATCGGGAACTCGTCGGTCAGGGTGTCCACGGGCGGCTCGTTCTCCACGGCGTGGAACGGCGCGGGCGGCCCTTCGACCGGGTTCTCCCAGAGGCGTCCGTGGAGGAACTGCGTGCCCGGATGCGACTCGTCGGGGCACGGCCACTGTAGACCGCCCAGCTCGTCGAGGCGTGAGTACTTCATGCCCGCGTGCATGGGCGACAGGCGGCGGCACTCGTCCCAGACCTCCTCGGCGGTCGGATGGCCCCAGTCAGCGCCCAGCCGGCGCGCGATGTCGCTGATGATCTCGATGTCGTCGCGAGCGCCGTCCGGGGGGTCGAGCGCGCGACGGACCCGCTGCACGCGGCGCTCGCTGTTCGTGACCGTTCCCTCCGACTCGGCCCAGCCCGCGGCCGCGGGCAGGACGACGTGCGCGAGCTCGGCGGTGTGGGTCAGGAAGATGTCCTGGACGACCAGGTGGTCGAGGCCGCTCAGCAGGCGCACCGCGCGACCCTGGTCGGCCTCGCTCCGGGCCGGGTTCTCGCCGACGATGTAGAGCGCCCGCAGGTCGCCGTGCTCCATCGCCTCGAACATCTCGCTCAGGTGCCAGCCCTTCTTGCGCGGGAAGTCGGCGCCGCCCCACGCGCGCGAGAACTTCTCGTGCACGGCCGGATCCTCGAGGTCCTGGAACCCGGGCATGCGGGCCGGGATCGCGCCCATGTCGCCGCCGCCCTGGACGTTGTTCTGGCCGCGCAGGGGGTTCAGGCCGCAGGCGTAGCGACCGACCTTGCCCGTGAGCAGACCGAGGTTGATCAACGCAAGCACGTTGTCGGTGGCGTTGTGGTGCTCGGTGATGCCGAGCGTCCAGCAGATCATGCCGGTCTTCGCGCGCGCGTACGCGAGCGCGACCTCCTCGATCGCGCCGGCGGGAACGCCCGTCTCGCGCTCCGCACGCTCCAGCGTGTACGCCTCGACGCACTGCGCGAACTCGTCGTAGCCGGTCGTGGCGCGAGCGATGAAGTCGCCCGCGATGAGGTCGTTGTGGATGATCACGCGCGCCATGGCGTTGGCGAGAGCGATGTCGCTGCCGACGTCGAGCCCGAGCCACACATCGGCCCACTCGCTCGAGCTCGTGCGCCGCGGGTCGATGGCGATCAACCTCGCGCCCCTGCGCACGCCGCGGAGGACGTGGTGGAAGAAGATCGGGTGGGTTTCGCGGGCGTTCGAGCCCCAGAGGATGATCACGTCCGTCTCCTCAGCCTCGCGGTAGGAAGACGTCCCTCCTCCGGCTCCGAACACTGTCGCCAGACCGGCGACGCTGGGAGCGTGTCAAGTCCGGTTGCAGCTGTCGATGTTGTTGCTGTGCATGACCGCGCGCGTGAACTTCTGGGCGACGAAGTTCATCTCGTTCGTGGTCTTCGAGCAGCTGAACATTCCGAACGCCTGCGGGCCACGCTGACGTGCGATGTCGAAGCCGGCGGCGGCGCGCGTCAGCGCCTCTTCCCACGTCGCCGGACGCAGCTGGCCGCCGTCCCGCACCAGCGGCTCGGTCAGGCGACGAAGGCCACCCTCCATCAGCTCGAATTATCAGCGAGGGCGATTGGCGGCGATGAATTCCTTGATTCGCCGCAGACCGAGCTTGAGCTCGTCCTCCGATTGCGTGTAGGCAATGCGAATGAAGCCCTTGCCCGCGGCGCCGAACGCCGTTCCGGGCAGGACGGCGACGCCCGCCTCGCTGAGAAGCCGGCTCGCCAGCTCGTGCTCGTCGAAGCCGGTGCCTTCGATGTTCGGGAACACGTAGAACGAGCCCTGCGGGCTCTTGCAGCGCACGCCGGGGATATCGTTCAGGCCATCGACGACGAGGTCGCGGCGGTGCTCGAAGACCTTCACCATGCGGCGGACCGCGTGCTCCGATTCGGGCGACCCGAGCGCTTCGATCGCTGCGATCTGCGTGAACGCCGCGGCGCAAGATGAGGAGTTGATCATCAGCGTGTCGAGCTTGGCCGCGAGTGCGCGTGGCGCGACCGCGTAACCGAGCCGCCAGCCTGTCATCGCGTACGACTTCGACAGACCGTCCATCAGCACCGTGCGCTCGCGCATGCCCTCCCTGGAGAGCGGCGACACGTGGTGGAAGCCGTACACGAGCTGGCTGTAGATCTCATCCGAGACGACGAGCAGGTCGTGCTTGTGAGCCAGCTCGCACACGAAGTCGACGTCCTCGTCGGTGAGCACGCCGCCGGTCGGGTTCTGCGGCGTGTTGATGATGAGCATTCGAGTCTTCGGGGTGACGAGCGAGGCGAGCTCGTCGAGGTCCATGCGGAAGTCCTTGTCCTCGCGCAGGGTCACGGTCTTCGGCACGGCGCCGATGAAGTTCACCTGGGAGTGGTACGCGGGATAGCCGGGGTCCGGAAGGATGACCTCATCGCCCGGCTCGACGCACGCCAGCAGCGTGAACAGGAGCACGTTCTTCGAGCCCGGGACGAGGACGACGTCCTGTGCCTCGACCTCGGTCTTGAGCGTCTTGCTCACGAACTGCGCCACCGCCTCGCGCGCCTCGAAGATGCCGCTGGCGGGCGTGTAGTGCGTGTAGCCGTTCTGCATGGCGCCGATCGCGGCCTCGACGATGTTGTCCGGCGTCGCGAAGTCCGGCTCGCCGATCTCGAGATGGACGACGCGCTTGCCCTCCGCCTCGAGCTTGCGCGCCCTGGCGAGGACCTCGAACGCGCCCTCGGTGCCGAGGCGGGACATGCGCTCGGCGAAGCGGATCGCGGTGCTGGCCACTAACCGAATCGTAGTTGCTAGTGAACGCCCAGTAGGGTGCCGCCGTCGACACCCAGCGTCTGGCCGCTGATGTAGGCGGCCTGGCGCGAACACAGGAAAACGCACGCGGCGGCGAACTCCCGGGGCGTGCCGAGGCGTCGCATCGGCTTGCCTGCGGCGAGGACGTTGACGCCCTCCTCGCTGTCGCCGGTGAGGTGGCGCACGCGGTCGGTCAGGATGCCGTCCGGTGCGACGCAGTTCACCGTGATGCGGTTACCCGCGAGCTCGAGGGCGAGGGTCTTCGCGAGCCCGGTCACGCCGGCCCGCAGCGAGTTAGACAGGGCCAGGCTGCCGATCGGCTGACGCACCGAGATCGAGGTGATGAACACGATCCGCCCCTGCTCCGAGCGCTTCAGGTGGGGCAGCGCGGCCGTTGTGAGCCTGACGGCGGACATGAGCGTGAGCTGGAACGCGTCCTCCCACGCCTCTAGCGGCACGTCCTGGAAGGTCCCGAACGGCGGGCCGCCTGCGTTGACGATCGCGATGTCCAGGCCGCCCAGGCGCTCGACGGCCTCGCCCACGAGCGCCTCCGGGTCGCCAGGCTTCGACATATCGCGGGCCGACCACCCGTGCGCGCCGATCTGCTCGGCCGTCGCCTTGGGATCGCGGGAGGAGATGAAGACCCTCGCGCCTTCGGCGATGAGCGTCTCGGCGCACGCCCGGCCGAGCCCCTTGCTCGCGGCGGTGACGAGCGCGCGGCGATCCTTCAGCCCGAGGTCCACTCCGCAAATGGTTGCACTTGCCGAGCATCGGGGAGGGATCGGCCCGCAAGTGCATGCACTTGCGCGAGGTGCGGCTATCCCGTCGTGTTGACGTACCAGTCGGTGACGTACTGGAACCGCTCGAACGGCTCGATCGCCTTGTTGAAGTGCACCCCGTGCACGCGCTGCGAGATCGCGTACTGGTACCGCCCGGCGTAGAGGAAGATCGCCGGCGCTGCGTCAGCCATCAGCGCCTGGAAGTCGATGTACGCGGCCAGGCGCGTCTGCGGGTCGAGGGCGTTGCGGCCGTCCTCGAGATCCTTGTCGATCAAACCCCAGCCGCGCGAGTAGGCGAAGTTGAGCGACCCTGGGTCGATCCCCGAGTGCCACAGCGAGTACTGGTCGGGGTCCGGGCCGATGTCGATCGACACCAGCGCCATCTCGTACTTCCGTGTCAGAAGCCAGTCCGAGAGCAGCTGTGAGGCGGGGACCGGCTTGACGTCGACCTCGATGCCGATGGCGCCGAGCTGCGACGCGATCGCCTGCGCCGTCTGCGCGTTCGGATACGAGTCGGCGGCGACCAGCGTGACCTTGAACGGCACGTTCGTCTTGTTCGCCCGCACCTTCGAGTTCGGCGCGAGCGTCCACCCCGCCGCGTCGAGCGCCTTCGCCGACGCGACCACGTCGAACGGGTGCAGGTTGCCCGCGGCCGCGGAATACGCCCAGTCCGCGGTCGGGATCGGGGTCGGGTCGGCGTCGGCGCGACCGGCGAAGACGTCGCTCACGACCTTCTGCCGGTCGACCGCCTGGACCAGCGCCTGCCGGACTCTGGCGTCTGCGAAGAACGTCTTGCCGTCGCCGTCGGAGTTGAAGGCGACGAACGAGTTGGTGAACATGCGCCCCTCCTGCACCGTGAGGTCGGCGCGCGCCTGCAGCGTATCGGCCTCCTGGGGCTGGATGCCGCCCACGAGGTCGGCGGCGCCCGTGAGCACGGCGCGGACGGCGAGCTGCGGATCCGTCGCGGGATACGTGCGCAGCACGAGGTGGTCCAGGTAAGGCTGCGGCGACGCGAGCGGGTTGCGGTCGAGCGTGATCGCGAGCGAGTTGATCGCGCCAACCTTGAACGGCCCGGTGCCAAACGCCCGCACGCCGCTGTACGGGCTCTGCTCGATCTGGTCTGGGGCCATGCCGCCGAAGATGTGCTTGGGGATGATCCCCACCTGGAGCGAGAGCGGGAACGATGCGTCCGGCGCCCGAAGGCTGAAGACGACCTGACCCGCGCCGCCGGCCGCGACGCCGACCTGGCGCCAGTCCGACGCGCCGGGCTGCTGGTACTCGAGGTCCTGAAGGACGTGGAAGGTGAAGAGCACATCGTCCGCGCCGAATGGCTCGCCGTCCGCCCACTTGACCCCGTCGCGGATGTCGAAGGTATAAGTGAGGTGGTCGGGCGAGACGGTCCAGTCGCTCGCCAGCACACCGACGACGTCCTGCTGCCCGTCCACGGCGGTGAGGCCCTGGTAGATCAGGGTGTCGACGTCGCGCATGCTCTCGTTCGTCTCGAACAGAGGGTTGAGCACGGTGGCCTGGCCGATCAGGGCCTCGACCGCCGTTCCGCCGCGCGCCGGCTTTGGCACCGTCGCCACCGGCTGGCATCCGACCAGGGCCAGCACCGCCGCGAATGCGGCGGCGTAGAGGGTCCTAGTGGATATGAGTCGTCACCCAGACATTGGCGATCGAGCAGACGAGGAACGCGGCGACGAGGACCCACGTCGTCCAGTAGATCTGACGCTCGAGTCCGCGGCGCGTGCGGTAGCCGCCGCCGAGGCCCGAGTCTCCGCCGCCGATCGTCCCACCGAGGCCCGACGCCTTCGGCGTCTGCACGAGCACGCCGGCCATGAGGAGCACGGCGAGCACCGCCTCCGCGATCACCAGGGCGTTCTGAAGCTTGGCCACGGACGCCGATTTTACCTAGCGGTGCGCGGGGCCGATCAGGTCCAGATCGAGCCGAAGCGCGTGTTGATGGCTTCCCAGTTCAGCGTGTTGAACCATGCCGCGACGTAGTCGGCGCGGCGGTTCTGGTACTTCAGGTAGTAGGCGTGCTCCCACACGTCGATGCCGAGGAGCGGCGTCAGCTCTTCCATGTACGGGCTGTCCTGGTTGGGAAAGCCGCGCACCGAGAGCTTGCCCTGCCGGTCGGCCACGAGCCACGCCCAGCCGCTGCCGAACTGGCCGACGGCGGCCTTCGTCAGCTGCTCCTTGAACTGGTCGTAGCCGCCGAAGGTGCTGCGGATCGAGTCGGCGATCCGGCCGGAGGGGTTGCCGCCGCCGCCCGGGCCCATGATCGACCAGAAGATCGAGTGGTTGGCGTGGCCGCCGGCGTTGTTTCGGATCACCGTCCTGATGTCCTCGGGCACGGTGTTGATCCCCCACAGCAGGTCCTCGACCGTCTTCGATGCCAGCTCGGGATGCGCCTCCAGCGCCTTGTTCGCGTTGGCGACGTAGGTGGCGTGGTGCTTGTCGTGGTGGATCTCCATCGTCTTCGCGTCGATGTGCGGCTCGAGCGCGTCGAACGCGTAGGGAAGCGGAGGCAGCTCAAAGGCCATGATCGGGTCCCCCTTTCTTTGAATTCGCAGTCCAGTCTAAGTGCTGCCGGATTTGGTCTCACTCTGTGCCTTCACCGCTGCGGCGCGCTTCTCGATGTCGGCGGCGTCGCCGAGGTAGCGCCACGACTTCGGCCGGAACTCCGAGTCGAGCTCGTAGACGCGCGGCACGCCGGTCGGGATGTTGAGCTCCGGGATCTCCTCGTCCGAGATGCCGTCGAGGTGCTTGACCAGCGCGCGCAGGCTGTTGCCGTGCGCCGAGACGAGGACGCACGGGTGCGCCAGCAGGTCGGGCACGATCGCGTCGTACCAGTACGGGAGCATGCGCTCGACCACGTCCTTCAAACACTCGGCGGTCGGCAGGATCTCGGGCGGCAGCCCCGCGTAGCGGGCGTCGTGACCGGGATGCCGCGCGTCGCCGGGGTCGAGGTCCGGCGGCCGGACGTCGTAGCTGCGGCGCCACAGCTTGACCTTGGCATCGCCGTACTTCTCGGCAGTCTGCTGCTTGTTCAGCCCCTGCAGCGCGCCGTAGTGGCGCTCGTTGAGGCGCCAGCTCCGCCGGATGGGGATCCACGAAAGCTCCATCTCCGCCAGCGCCAGCTGAGTCGTCTGGATGGCGCGCAGGAGCAGCGACTCGTGCACGACCGCGGGGCGCAGGCCGGCCGAGTGCATCAACCGCCCCGCCTCCTTCGCCTCGCGGACGCCGCGGTTGCTCAGCGGCACATCGGTCCAACCGGTGAAGAGGTTCTCCAGGTTCCACGTGCTCTCGCCGTGGCGAAGCAGGATCAGCGTCCCGGGCGCGCTACCGCGAGCCATACACCTCGGCCGTCACCTTCACGATGTGCGCGAACTCCTCGGCGTCGAGGCTCGCGCCGCCGACCAGCACCCCGTCGCAGAGCGGCAGCTCGACGTACTGCTGCACGTTGTCGGCCTTGACGCTGCCGCCGTAGAGGATGCGGACCTTCCGGGCGGCGCCGGCGCCGATCATCTCGCCGACGATCTTCCGGATCCGCCGCATGATCGTGTACGCGTGCTCGGGGTCGGCGTTCTTGCCCGTGCCGATCGCCCACACCGGCTCGTAGGCGATCACAAGCCGCGCCGAGTCGTCGGCCGAACAGGTCGCGAGCCCCGCGCGCACCTGCGCCGACACCACCTCGTCGGAGCGGCCCGCCTCGTGCTCCTCCGGCCGGTCGCCGACGCACATGATCACGCCGAGCTCGCACGACAGCGCCGCCGCCGCCTTTTTCGCGACCATCTCGTCGGTCTCGCCGAGGTGGATGCGGCGCTCGGAGTGGCCGACGATGACCCACTGGCAGAGCGGCTTCAGCATCGCCGGCGAGACCTCGCCGGTGTACGCGCCCTTCATCTCCCAGAAGACGTTCTGGGCACCGAGCCTCACGCCCGAGTCGACGATCAGGTCGGAGACGTTGATGAGAAACGGAAAGGGCGGGAACAGCGCGACCTCGACGCGGTCCGCGTGCCCCCGGGCGACGGCCATGACGCCGCGCACGATGTCGAGCGCGTCGTCGAGGTTGTCGGGATTCATCTTCCAGTTCGCCGCCACGAGCGGCATGCCCGGCGGCCGCGCGCTCATGTGTCCTTGAGGATCGCGATGCCGGGAAGCTCTTTGCCCTCGAGGTACTCCAGCGTCGCCCCGCCCCCCGTCGAGACGTGCGAGAAGCGGCCGCTCAGGCCGAGCGCGTCGACCGCGGCGACGGTGTCGCCGCCTCCGACGAGGGTGAACGCGCCCGACGACGCGATCGCCTCGCCGACCGCCTTGGTGCCGTCGCTGAAGTCCTTGATCTCGGCCACGCCGACGGGTCCGTTCCAGATGATCGTGCCCGCGCCGCGGAGCTTGTCCCGGAACAGCGAGATCGTGCGCGGGCCTATGTCGTAGGCGGCCCAATCCGGCTCGACCTTGTCCGCCTCCATGACGCGAAGGGCTTCGCCGGACTGCATCTTCCGCGCCGTGACGAGATCGACCGGGAGCACGAGCTTGCCGGCGGCGATCTTCTCGACCTCGCGCGCTTCGTCGAGAGCCGAGTCCTCGACCAGCCCGGTCCCGGTCGGCCACCCACGCGCCTTGAAGAAGGTGTTGGCCATGGCGCCGCCGATGAGGAGCGCGTCAACCTTGCCGAGGAGGTGGCGGAGGACGCCGACCTTGGTCGACACCTTGGCGCCGCCGACGACCGCCACGAGCGGCCGCTTCGGGTTGTCGAGCGCCCTGTGCAGCGCGTCGAGCTCGACCTCCATCAGCTCGCCGGCGTACGCGGGGAGGTAGGTCGCGACGCCGACCACCGATGCGTGGGCGCGGTGCGAGGCGGCAAACGCGTCGTTGACGAATACGTCGCCGAGCGAGGCGAGGCGGCGCGCGAACGCCGCGTCGTTGGCCTCGTCCTCTTTGTGGTAGCGGACGTTCTCGAGCAGCAGCACCTGGCCGGACTGCAGGCGATCGACCGCCATCACCGCCGCTTCGCCGACGCAATCATCGGCGAACTGGACGTCGCGGCCGACGCGGCGGCTGAGGTCGACGGCGACCGGCTTGAGCGAGAGCTCGGGCTCGCGGTCCTTCGGCCGGCCGAGGTGCGACATCACGATCACGCGCGCCCCGCGCTGGGCGAGGTGCTGCAGCGTCGGCGCCGCCGCTCGCACCCGCGCGTCGTCGGTGATGGAGCCGTCCTTCATGGGCACGTTGAGGTCCTCGCGCACGAGGACGCGCTTGCCGGCGACCTCGACGCCCGCGATCGAAGCTTTCAGAGCCGCTCCGCCATGTAGGTGATGAGGTCGACCATGCGGCAGCTGAAGCCCCATTCGTTGTCGTACCAGCTGACGATCTTCGCCCAGTCGCCGCCGAGCACGGCCGTCGCCGGCGCGTCGACGATCGACGAGTGCGGGTCGCTCTTGAAGTCCGACGACACGAGCTCCTCGTGACTGACGGCGAGGATGCCGCGCAGCTCGCCGCTCGCTGCCTCGTCGAAGGCGGCGTTGATGTCCTGGACCGTGGTCGACTTGCCCAGCTGGGCCGTGAGGTCCACGACCGAGACGTCGAGGATGGGGACGCGGAACGAGATGCCGGCGAACTTGCCGGCGAGCTCGGGGATCACCTCGGCGACGGCGCGGTTGGCGCCAGTCGAGGTCGGGATGATGTTGTCGGCCGCCGCCCGTGCACGCCGGAGGTCCTTGTGGGGAAGGTCCTGCAGCCGCTGGTCGGCGGTGTACGCGTGGATCGTCGTCATCATGCCGCGCTCGATCCCGAACGATTCGTGCAGCACCTTGGCGAGCGGCACGAAGCAGTTCGTCGTGCAGCTGGCGTTCGAGATGACGTTGTGCTTGCTCGAGTCGTAGCCCTTGTGGTTGACGCCCATGACGATCGTGTAGTCCTGGTTCGTCGCGGGCGCCGAGATGATGACCTTCCTCGCGCCGCCCTTGTCGATGTGCACGCGGGCCTTGTTCGCGTCGGTGAAGAGGCCCGTCGACTCGATGACGAGGTCGACCCCGAGGTCCTTCCACGGCAGGGCGGCGGGGTCCTTCTGGCTGAGAAACCTGACGTCGTGTCCGTCGACGTGGATGGTCTCGCCGTCGGCCTTCACCGCCGGCCCGAACGTGCCGAGCGCGGTGTCGTGCTTCAGCAGGTGCGCGAAAGTCTTGGCGTCGCCGATGTCGTTGACGGCGACGATGTCGAAGTCAGCCTTGAGCTCCCACGCGGCTCGATAGATGTTGCGGCCGATCCGGCCGAACCCGTTGATTCCAACTTTCAATGCCATGCGGCAATGTTAGGCGGAGCGGCGTTCGTCCTTGGAGGGCCGGGAGTCACCGTCTGACCGGGCCAGGTGCTGCAGCCTGCGCAGGCGATGGTTGACCGCCGATTTGGAGAGATTCATGTGTCCCGCGAGCTCGCCGAGGTTCAGCTCGGGGTGCTCGCGACGCCACCGCGCCATCTCGCGCAAGGCCGGCGGCAGCCCCGCGAGCCTACCCTCCGCCTCGAGCGTCTCGATGGCCGCCGCCTGGCGAAGGCCCGACCCGATGGTCTTGCCGATGTTGGCCGTCTCGAAGTTGAGCCGGCGGTTGACCTCGCCGCTGACCTCGCGCACCACGCGGACGTTCTCGAACTCCATGACCGCGCGGTTGGCGCCCATAACCGACAGAAGGCGGACGATCCCGTCCCCGTCCTTCACGTAGACGACGGCCTGACCGGCGCGTTCGGTGATCCCCGCTTTCACGCCCGACGCCTCGACCATGCGGGCGATCGTCGTGGCCCAAGACCGCGTCGGGGCGACGAATTCGAGGTGGTAACGCGTGTTCGGCGCGTTGACCGAGCCGCAGCCGAGGAAGAGCCCGCGCAGCATCGCCTTACGGTCGCACGCGGCCTCCGGCATCGCCTGCACCGGAGGCTGGGAGAAGGCGCCGACCAGCTCACCAGTCAACGCCAGCTCGATGAAGAAGGACATGCGCTTGCGGGACTTGACCGCCTGGTACTTGGCGTCCATCCGCGCGACCGCGCGGCCCAGGCGGACCACCTTCCGCGCCACCGCGTTGCGGAGCAGCGAGAAGTAGGCGGAGCGGCCGCGCGGGTTGCCGAGCAGCCTTCCACGCGATCCGAAGTAGATGCCGAGCAGCTCGCTCAGCTGACAGCAG
>CAYWTI010000266.1:0-2768 GCA_964461175.1 uncultured Actinomycetes bacterium
ATCTCACGCGAGCGGCCGCCGGGCACATTGCCGTAGACCTCGTCGGTGCTGATGAGGAGGAAGACCTCGTGGCCGTGGTTTCGCGCGGCCTCGCACAGCACCGCGGTGCCGCGCACGTCGGTCTCGATGAACGCGAAGGGGTCCATCAGCGAGCGGTCTACGTGCGTCTCAGCCGCGAAGTTGACGATCGCGTCGACGCCGCGCGCCAGCGAGTCGACGAGGTCGCGGTCGCAGATGTCGCCGTGGACGAAGCGGTATCCACGCTGGCCCTCGAGCTCGGCCAGGTTGGCGAGGTTGCCCGCGTACGTCAGCTTGTCGAGGACGGTGATCTCGACGTCGGGCCGCGTCCGCCGGAGGTGGCGGACGTAGTTCGAGCCGATGAAGCCGGCGGCCCCGGCCACCAGGAGCCTGCCGAGGGAGCGGCTCACTTGATCTCGGGGCCCGACGTCCAGTCGTAGCCGATCGACGGGTCGTCGTGCGCGATGCGGCCCTCGTCGTCGGGCGAGTAAACGGTGGACGTGATGTACACGAGATGGCTGAGCTCGAGCGCGCGGCAGCCGTGGGCGACGCCCGGCGGGATCTTCAAGCACGTCGGATGGCCGTCCCCCATCAGGAACTCCATCAGCCGGCCGCGCGTCGGGCTGCCCTCGCGCGTGTCGTACAGCGCAGCCTTGATCGCGCCGATCACGTACCACCAGTCGGTCTGGCGCTGGTGGATGTGCCAGGCCTTGGTAACCCCCGGATACATGAGGGAGTGGCTCCACTGCCCGAACCGGACGAAGTCGGGGTCGGTCTCGCGCATGATCTCGCGAAAGAATCCCCGCTCGTCCGTGTGCGTCACGAGCTCCTTGAGCACGACGCCTTCGATGCTCAACGCGATCTGTGCCTCGCGTGCCCGCGGACGAAATCGTTGACCGCGTAGTACGCGTCGATCGACTCGCCGGCGTCGCCCCAGAACCCTTCGATCACGTCATAGTCCATCAGCCCGTTGGCGACGTACCAGTTGTTGACGTCGGTGATCTCGAGCTCGCCCCGGCCCGACGGCTTCAGCTCGCGCAGGACCTTCCAGACGGACGCGTCGTAGAAGTACACGCCGGTGACGGCGAAGTCGCTCGGCGGCCGCTCCGGCTTCTCGACGATGCGTGCGATGCGCCGATCGCCGTCGAACTGGGCGACGCCGAGGTGGCGCAGGTGTTCGGAGTCGGACTCGCGCGAGAGCACCACGCGTGCGCCCTCCTTCTGGTGGCCGAATGCCTCCACGCACGGCTGGATCGAACGCTCGAAGATGTTGTCGGCGAGCAGGACGACGCAGCGCTCACCGGCGACGAAGCTCTCCGCCAGGCCGAGCGCCTCGGCGATCCCACCCGCCTTCTCCTGGTAGCCGTAGGAAAGGCGCTCGATGCCGTACTCCGTGCCGTTGCCGAGGAGACGGAGAAACTCGCCCGCGTGCGTGCCGCCGGTGACGACCATCAGCTCCTTGATCCCCGCGCTCACGAGCGCCTCGATCGCGTAGCTGATCATCGGCCGGTCGTAGATCGGCAGGAGGTGCTTGTTCGTGATCCGCGTCAGCGGGTGCAGCCGGCTGCCGGTACCGCCCGCGAGGATGACGCCCCTCATCGGCCGGGATTATCGTCTAGCGGCATGGGGGCCGAACTTCCTCCGGGCGCCGGCGCGGCGCCGACCACGTTCTCGCCCGACGGCCAGTGGTGGTGGGACGGTGCTCAGTGGCGACCGGCCGTGTCGCCCGACGGGCGGTGGCGATGGGACGGACGATCATGGGTGCCGGCGCAACCGGCCCAGGGCGGCAGCCGCACCGGGGTGGCCATCCTCATCGTCGTGCTCGCGTTCGGGGGCGTCCTTTTCCTCGTCTCGCTGTTCACGGTGCTCATCCTGTACACGATGGGCAACCAGATCGCGAACGTGTTCTCCAACGTCGCCGCCGCCCTGGGCTCGACACCAAGCCCCTAACCCGGCGGTCACCCACAACCCGTTGCGGCATACTCTCGCTCGCACACCGACATGGCGAAGCCTGAGAACTGGCCGAGGACCATCCTGCACGTCGATCTCGACGCGTTCTACACGTCGGTCCACCAGCGCGACGACGCCAGGCTGAGAGGCATCGCCGTCGCGGTCGCCGGACGTTCGCGCCGGGCGGTCGTCATGGGTGCGTCGTACGAGGCGCGCGGCTACGGCGTGCGGTCGGCGATGCCGCTCCACGAGGCGCTACAGCTGTGCCCGCAGCTCACCGTCATCGCGCCGGACGGCTCCCGCTATCGCGAGGCGAGCCGGCTCGTGCACGCCATCTTTCGCCGCTTCACCTCGCCCGAGCTCGTCGAAGGCGTCGCCCTGGACGAGGCGTACCTCGACGTCACCGCGCGGACGCGCCACGGCACGGCCACGCCGGAGGAGGTGGCCCGCCGGATCAAGTTCCAGATCCACACCGAGGTCGGGCTGACCGCGTCGGTCGGCGCCGCGACATCCAAGCTGGTCGCGAAGGTTGCAAGCGGGACGCGCAAGCCCGACGGGCTCGTCCTCGTCCCGCCCGGCACCGAGGCCGACTTCCTCGGTCCGCTGCCGGTCGGGGTCATCCCCGGCCTCGGCCCGAAGACCGAGGAGCGGCTTCACGCCATGGGTGTGCGCACCGTCGGCGCGCTGGCCGGCTACGAGACGCAGCGCCTCGTCCAGGCGCTCGGCACCAACGGCGCCGTGCTGCAGCGGCTGGCGCAGGGCCGCGACCGCACGCCGGTCGACGGCAGCCGGCCGGCGAA
>CAYWTI010000267.1:0-8959 GCA_964461175.1 uncultured Actinomycetes bacterium
GAGGAGGACTTCATCTGCGGTCCGGCGTGCGCGGCCGATATGGAGGCGGCGATCCCCGGCGCGCAGAAGGTCCTGGTCGGCGACGCGGGCCACATGGTGTTCATGGAGCAGCCGCGCGCCTTCTACGACGAGGTGTCGAGCTTCCTCGAAAGCTAGGCCTTAACAACCTGGGCTGACTTCGCGCCCCCGGCCGCCTACCTTCGGCTGCGTGGTCGCCACGGTGGATTCGTGCGTGCTCGCGGGCCTGGATGTTCGCGCGATCAAGGTCGAGGCGTCCGTGGGACGCGGGGGCGATGTCGCGTTTGCGCTGGTCGGGCTCGCCGAGACGACCGTCAAGGAATCGCGGGAGCGGGTGCGCTCTGCGATCAAGAACAGCGGTCTCGAATTCCCTCGCACCAGGCTCACCGTCAACCTCGCCCCGGCCGAGCTGCGCAAGCAGGGATCGGGCCTCGATCTGCCGATAGCGGTCGCCATCGCGCTCGCTGTCGCGCACCGCGTTCCGCCGCCGCGAAGCGCTTTCCTGGGCGAGCTTGCCCTCGACGGCAGCGTCCGCCATGCCGACGGGGTGCTGGTGGCCGCGCGCGGTCTGCGCGGGCTGGGTTACGAGCGCGTCTTCGTCCCGGCCGAGGACGCCGCCGAGGCATCGCTGGCGGGCGGCATCGACGTCATGCCGTGTGCGTCACTGCTGAGCGTCGTCAACCACCTGCTCGGCCTCGAACCGCTGACCCCGGCGCAGGAGACCGCGGCTCGACTCGATCCTGCGTCCGCGGCGGAGTTTGTGGAGCACGACCTGGCCGAGGTGCACGGGCAGGAAGAGGCCAAGCGCGCCCTCGAGCTGGCCGCCGCGGGCGGCCACCACGTGCTCCTCACCGGCTCGCCCGGCGCCGGCAAGACCATGCTCGCGCGGTGCCTTCCCGGCATCCTGCCGCCGCTCGAGCTGGCGGAGGCGCTCGAGGTTGCGCAGGTGCGCAGCCTGCTCGGCGACCTGCCCCGGGGACGGCCGCTCGACTGGACGCGCCCGTTTCGCGCCCCGCACCACAGCATCTCGACGGCCGGCCTGGTCGGGGGCGGCGGGGGGCTCGCCATGCCGGGCGAGATCTCCCGTGCGCACCAGGGCGTGCTCTTTCTCGACGAGATGGCGGAGTTCCATGCGCCGGTGCTGCAGGCGCTGCGCCAGCCGCTCGAGTCCGGGCGGGTCACGATCACACGCGCCGGAGGCTCGGTCACGTACCCGGCTCGTTTTGGCCTGGTCGCCGCGACCAACCCATGCCCATGCGGGTGGCAAGGCGACCAGCTGCGCGCGTGCCGTTGCACGCCGGCGGCGATCGACGCGTACCGGCGAAGGCTTTCGGGTCCGCTGCTGGACCGCATCGACCTCCAGGTCGCGGTGCGGCGTGTCCCGATCGAATCGCTGGCTGCTGACGCTCGGGGCGAGCCCTCAGCCCCGGTGCGCGATCGTGTGGTCGCCGCGCGCCGCCTGCAGCTCGAGCGCCAGGGCAGCCTCAACGCCCAGCTCAGGCCGAGCCGGCTGCGCGAGCTCGCCCCGCTCATGCCTGAGGCCTCGCGAAACCTCGCGCGCTGGTCGGAGCAGCGCGGCCTCACCGCGCGAGGCTTCCACCGGGCCTGGCGTGTTGCGCGCACGGCGGCCGACCTCGACGGCTGCGCGGCAATCGGCGAGGGTCATGTCCTTGAAGCGCTCGGCTTTCGCCTCCACGATGTCGCCGCCTGAGCTGCGGACGCGCGGCCGCTGGCCGCCGCCGGAGGGTCCGCGCGTGGCGATCGTGGGTTCGCGCCGCCCGTCGCCCTACGGCGAGGCGGTCGCCGAGCAGCTCGGGCTCGAGCTCGCCCGAGCGGGCGTCGTCGTGGTCAGCGGCCTGGCGCTCGGCGTCGACGCGGCGGCGCACCGCGGGGCGCTCAACGCCGGCGGCGTGACGATCGCCGTCATGGGCACGGGCGTCGACATCGTCTACCCCGCGGCGCATGCCGTTCTCGCCGAGGCCATCCTGGCCGCGGGCGGGGCGCTCGTCAGCCAGTTCGCCGACGGCACAGCCCCGCGCCGGCACAACTTTCCCGCCCGCAACCACACGATCGCCGCGCTGTCCGATGTGGTGGTCGTCGTCGAGGCGGCCGAGGGCTCGGGCGCGCTCATCACCGCGGGCGCGGCGCTCGACCTACATAAAGAGGTTATGGCCGTGCCTGGCAGCGTGTTCTCGCCCCTGTCGGTGGGCACCCACGGGCTGCTCCGCGACGGTGCCGGCCTGGTCCAGAACGCCCGCGACGTGTTCGCCGCCCTGGACCGCGGAGGGGAGGTCCTGGACGATCCGCTCATGGCTCCCGCCACACTCGGTTTTCGGCTCCCCAGGGAGCGCGACGGCATCCTTTCCCACCTCTCGGACGTTCTAGCGCTGAACGCGGCCGAGCTGGCCCGAAAGCTTCAGCTGCCCGTTGCCGAGGTGCTCGGTCGCCTGACCGCCCTGGAGCTCGAGGGAGCGGTCACAAGGCACCAGGGAGGCTACTTAAGGGCGTTGCGCCGCGGCAAAGAACGGGCGTAGGATGCCCGCCCGGACGTCCAGCCCGGGGGAACAAACGTCCGAAAGTGGGAATAGAGACAAAGCTGTGGCACAAGGACTGATCATCGTCGAGTCGCCGGCCAAGGCCCGGACCCTGAAGCGGTTCCTGGGCGATCGCTTCGACGTGCGCGCCTCGATGGGCCACGTACGCGACCTTCCGGAGAAGGAGATGGGCGTCGAGGTCGACGACGGCTTCAAGCCGCACTACGAGGTCGTCGAGAGCCGGCGTAAGACCATCACCGAGCTTCGCTCGGCGGCCAAGGGCGACCAGGAGGTGATCCTCGCCTCCGACCCAGACCGCGAGGGCGAGGCCATCGCCTGGCACCTCGCGGAGGTGCTCAAGCTGCGCGATCCCAAGCGGATCGAGTTCCACGAGATCACCTCGGAAGCAGTCCGGCGCGCGCTCGAGTCCCCGCGCGGCATCGACATGCGCCTGGTCAACGCCCAGCAAGCGCGCCGCGTCGTCGACCGGCTGGTCGGCTTCCGCCTGAGCCCGTTCCTGTGGGCCAAGGTCCAGAAGGGCATCGGTGCGGGCCGCGTCTCGTCGGTGGCGCTGCGGCTGGTCGTCGACCGCGAGGACGAGATCCGCAAGTTCGTGCCCGTCGAATCCTGGACCGTCGACGTGGAACTGTCCCGCAAAGGCGATGAGGCCCACTTCATGGGCCACCTCCGGGGTCCGCGAGCCGGGGGCGACGAAAAGTTCGAGGTCCACAACGAGGCCGAGGCGCAGGAGGTCGTGCGCAAGCTCGAGGGCGCGGCCTACCGCGTCACCGGGGTCGAGCAGAAGCGCCGCAGCAAGAGCTCCAACCCGCCCTACATCACGTCGACCTTGCAGCAGGACGCCTCCAGCCGGCTGCGCATGCGGCCGCGAGTCGCGATGCGCGTGGCCCAGCAGCTGTACGAGGGCGTCGAGCTGGGCACCGAAGGGTCGACAGGTCTCATCACGTACATGCGCACCGACTCGACGCGCATCTCGCCCGAGGCGGAGGCGAAGGTCAAGGGTTACATCACCGGCGCGTTCGGCCAGCGCTACCTCGGCACGGCTCGCGCGACGAAGGCGACGCCCGGCGCCCAGGACGCGCACGAGGCGATCCGGCCGACCGACGTCGACCGCACGCCGGATTCGGTCCGTGAGCACTTGAGCGCCGACCAGTACAGGCTTTACGACCTCGTCTGGAGGCGGTTCGTGGCCAGCCGGATGGCGCCCGCGCAGTACGACCAGACGCAGGTCGAGATCGAGGGCGGTGACTACCTGTTCCGGGCGAACGGCTCGGTGCTGGCCTTCGACGGCTTCTACAAGGTGTGGGGTCGGGACGAAAATGGCGAGAACGAGCTGCCGCCGCTCGCCGCGGGAGACGACCTCGACTACCACGGCATCAAGCCCGAGCAGCACTTCAGCCAGCCGCCGCCGCGCTACACGGAGGCGACGCTGATCAAGGAGCTGGAGCAGCGTGGTATCGGCCGTCCTTCCACCTACGCGCCGACCGTCGAGACGATCAAAGACCACGGCTACGTCGAGGTCAAAGACCGGCGCCTGCAGCCGACTCGCATCGGCGAGGCGGTCAACACGCTCATGGTCGACCACTTCAAGACGATCGCGGACGACGGCTACACGGCGAACCTCGAGAAGCGTCTCGACGAGGTGGAGAGCGGCAAGCAGGAGTGGGTCCCGGTCGTCAAAGACTTCTACGGACCGCTGCAGCGGATGCTCAGCGCCGCCGAGGAGGCCACGCCGGCGGAGACGGACGAGGAATGCCCGTTGTGCCATGAGGGTCACCTCGTGCGCAAGGCGAGCCGCTTCGGACCGTTCCTTGGCTGCTCGCGCTATCCCAAGTGCAAGTACCGCCGCGCCCTCACCCCCGACGGCGAGCCGCCGCAGCCGAAGCTTCTCGAGGAGGCGTGTCCGACGTGTGGCCGCCCGCTGCAGGTCCGCAACGGTCGCTACGGCGAGTTCACCGGCTGCTCCGGCTATCCCGAGTGCAAGTACATCAAGCGCGACGCCGCGCAGGGCGAGTCGAAGCCGACCGGTGAGAAGTGCCCGCAGTGTGGGGAGGGAGAGCTGGTCGAGAGGACGGGCCGGTACGGCCCGTTCGTCGCCTGCTCACGCTATCCGGACTGCAAGTACCGCGCCAACATCGGCAAGGACGGCAAGCGGCGGGAGGGACCGAAGGTCCTCGACGAGCCATGCCCGGTCTGCGGCAAGCCGCTCGTGGAGCGCCGCGGCCGGTTCGGCCTGTTCAAGAGCTGCTCCGACTACCCGAAGTGCCCGGGCCCCAAGGGAGTGAGCAAGAAGCAGGCCGTCGCTTAAGAATCCGGGCGCTGGGTATACTCCAGAGGCCGGTTCGCCAAGCGAATCGAGTTGGCACGCCCGGGGCAAAGCACCTGTCCTCCGAAATGGAGGCCTGAACCGGGCGGAAGAGAAACAGGAGGCATTCGTAAGACCGTGGCTCAAGTGACCTTGAAGCAGCTGCTCGAGGCCGGCGTCCATTTCGGCCACCAGACCAGCCGCTGGAACCCGAAGATGAAGACCTACATCTTCACCGCGCGCAACGGCATCCACATCATCGACCTGCAGAAGACCGTGCGCCTGCTCGACGACGCCTGGGACTTCACCCGCGGTGTCGCGGCGAGCGGACGCCCCGTGCTGTTCGTGGGCACGAAGAAGCAGGCCCAGGAGACGATCCAGACGGAGGCCGCGCGGTGCGGCATGTACTTCGTCAACCGCCGCTGGATGGGCGGCATGCTGACGAACTTCAGCACGGTGAAGAAGCGGATCGAACGCCTGCAGGATCTGCGCAAGATGCAGCAGGAAGGCCAGTTCGAGCAGATGCCGAAGAAAGAGGCGAAGAAGCTCCAGGACGAGCTCGACCGCCTGATGTTCCACTTCGACGGCATCGCCGACATGAAGCGCCTGCCTGGCGCGCTCTACGTCGTCGACCCGCGCAAGGAGCACATCGCGGTGACCGAGGCGAACCGGCTCAAGATCCCGGTCGTGGCGATCACCGACTCGAACTGCGACCCGGACCTCATCCAGTACGTGATCCCGGGCAACGACGACGCGATCCGCGCCGTCAAGCTGCTCACGTCGAAGATCGCGGACGCGTGCCAGGACGGACGCCAGGAGGCTGCCGCCCGCGGCGAGATCCTGCCCGAGGTCGAGGAGCGCGAATTTCTCGAGACGCCTCGCTACGAGGAGATCGAGGAGTACCTCGAGGACGAGGAGGACTACCTGCCGACAGTGTCCGAGGAGGAGTTCATCGGCCGCGTCGAGGACGAGGAGGCCCGTTGATGGCCGTCAGCCTCGAGGACGTCAAGAAGCTGCGCGAGCTGTCCGGCGCCGGCATGATGGACTGCAAGAGCGCGCTGGAGGAGGCCGAGGGCGACCTCGACAAGGCCTTCACGATCCTGCGCGAGAAGGGCATCGCCAAGGCGAGCAAACGCGCCGGGCGGGCCACCGGTCAAGGCCGCGTCGAGTCGTACCTGCACAGCACGTCACCCGACTACCCGCCGCAGGTCGGCGTGCTGATCGAGGTCAACTGCGAGACCGACTTCGTGGCCAAGGGCGACGATTTCAAGAAGCTGGCGAAGGAGCTCGCGCTGCAGGTGGCCGGGTTCGAGCCGCGCTGGGTCACCCGCGACGACGTCCCCGACGAGGTGCTCGTCCAGGAGCGCGAGGTCTACGAGGCGAAGGCGCGCCAGGACGGCAAGCCCGAGCAGGTCGTGCCGCGGATCGTCGAGAGCCAGGTCGAGAACTTCCTCAAGCAAAACTGCCTGATGGAGCAGCCGTACTTCCGCGAGCCCAGCCACACCGTGCAGCAGCTGGTGGCCGAGTACATCTCCAAGCTCCAGGAGAACATCACGGTCCGGCGCTTCGCGCGATTTAACATCAGAGAGAACTGAGCGATCTGAAGAACGGCGCTCCGAAGTACAACCGGGTGCTGCTCAAGCTGAGCGGTGAGGCGCTTGGCGGCAATCGCGACTATGGCATCGACCTCACGGTCGTGGAGACGATCGCGGCGCAGGTCAAGCGCGTCCACCAGATGGGCGTCCAGATCGCGCTCGTGGTCGGCGGCGGCAACATCTTCCGCGGCCTGGCCGCGACGGAGCGCGGTTTCGACCGCGCCACCGGTGACTACATGGGCATGCTCGCGACCGTCATCAACGCGCTGGCCCTTCAGGACGCGCTCGAGCGCACCGGCATCCCGGCGCGGACCATGACCGCCATCCAGATGCCGCAGGTGGCCGAGCCGTACATCCGGCGCCGGGCCGTGCGCCACCTCGAGAAGGGGCGCGTCGTCATCCTCGCGGCCGGCACTGGCAACCCCTACTTCACGACCGACACCACGGCCGCGCTGCGCGCCGTCGAGATCGAGGCCGACGTGATCCTCAAGGCGACCAAGGTCGACGGCGTCTACACCGCCGACCCCAAGCGCGACCCGACCGCGACGAAGTTCGAGCGTCTCGGCTATCTCGAGGTCCTGAACCGGGGCATCGAGGTGATGGACAACACCGCTCTGACGCTTTGCATGGACAACGATGTGCCGATCGTCGTCTTCAATCTCCTCACGCCGGGCAACATCGAGCGAGTCATCGTCGGCGAGGAGATCGGCACGCTCGTGGGCACGCGCTCGTAATCGACCATGATTGACCCGATCTTGCGCGAGGCGGAGTCGAAGATGGCCAAGTCCATCGACCACTTCGGCGCCGAGCTGACCCACATCCGGACGGGCCGCGCCAACCCGGCGCTGATCGACCGGATCATGGTCCCGTACTACGGCACGCCGACGCCGCTCAACCAGCTCGCGCAGATCAACGCGCCCGAGCCGCGACTGCTGGTCGTGCAGGTCTACGACAAGAGCCAGATCGCCGCCATCGAGAAAGCGCTGCGGACAAGCGACCAGGGCCTGAACCCGGCGAGCGACGGCCAGGTGATCCGCGTGCCCATCCCGCCGCTCACCGAGGAGCGCCGGCGCGAGTACGTCAAGCTGGTGAAGCAGAAGGCGGAGGAGGCGCGCGTGGCGATCCGGAACGTGCGTCGCGACGAGCTCCACCGGATCGAGCAGATGCAGAAGAACGGCGAGGTCGCCGAGGACGAGTCGAAGCGGGCCACCGCCCGGCTGCAGAAGATCACAGAGGCCCAGATCGAGAAGGTCGAAGGCCTGGCCAGCCGCAAGGAACGCGAGGTCATGGAAGTCTAGATATGAGCGGGAACCCGGATGGTTCCCGCTCATCGCCCGGGCGCTTCGCGCCGGGGACCCGGCCGTACATGCCGAGCCGGCCTTGCTAGAGCCTATCGATACGGCCGGCGCTCACCCTCCGCTATACAGTTCGGATTCTTTAAGTCGCCTTCCACAAGCGACGCCTGGAGACTCTCCGATGATGCGTGGCGCGGCCGAGGTGAACTCGGCCGCCCTGGCGACCTGGGTTAGGAGACGAGCCCGCTCCGGAGGACGGTTTCCGGCCCTGCCGGTACGCTTTCCCTCACCCGTGGAAAGTCAGGTCCCCCGGCACGTCGGGATCATCATGGACGGCAACGGCCGGTGGGCCCGCCGCCAGGGCCGCCCCGCCAGCTTCGGCCACCGTGCCGGCGTCCGGGCCATCAAGCGTGTGCTGCAGGCCTGCGAGGACAACGGCGTCCACGCCCTCTCGATCTACGCCTTCTCGACCGAGAACTGGGCGCGTCCACGAGCCGAGGTCCGCGCCCTGATGCGCCTGTTCCACGAGACGATGCAGCGCGAGATCGACGAGATGCACCGGCGCGGCGTGCGCATCGTCGTCAGCGGCCGCCGCGAGGACCTCTCGGCGCGGATGCGCGAGCGGATCGACGAGGCGATGGCGCTCACCGCCGGCAACAAGAACGGCATCCTCAACGTCTGCCTGAACTACGGCGGCAGGGCGGAGATCGTCGATGCCGCGCGGCGGCTGATCCAGGACGGCGTCGAGGCCGGAAACGTGGACGAGGCGGCGATCTCGAGCCGCATGTACCAGCCGGAGCTGCCCGATCCGGACCTGATCATCCGCACCGCCGGTGAGCACCGGGTCAGCAACTTCCTTCTGTGGCAGGGCGCGTACGCGGAGATGCTGGTCAGCGAGACTCTGTGGCCCGACTTCGGCGAGGACGAGCTGAAGGCCGCGCTCGTCGAGTACGCGTCGCGGGTCCGCCGCTTCGGCGGCCGGCCGGTGCAGGAGCTCGTCGGATGACCACCCGCAACAGTCCGATGGCCACGCCCGCCTGGAAGCCGAGCCCGCTGCTGGTGCGCATCCTCAGCGCATTCGTCATTCTCGGGGTGGTCATCGGACTCGTCCTGGCCGGTATGTACGGCGTGTACATCCTGGTGCTGCTGCTCGGCGGCCTTGCGCTGTACGAGTTCAATGGGCTCTCGGACAAG
>CAYWTI010000268.1:0-2598 GCA_964461175.1 uncultured Actinomycetes bacterium
TGGGCGCATGCTCACGGATCCGAAGTCGGGCGACGCCGAGGCATGCATGAACGCGATGTTGAAGATGAAGAAGCTCGACATCGCCGCCCTGGAGAAGGCCTACAGGGGCGCCGCCGTCTCGTGACCGATCGTCCGAAGCTCACCCTCGAGCGCACCTTCGAAGCCTCGCCCGAGGAGGTCTGGGAGCTGTGGACGACGAGGGACGGTATCGAGGCGTGGATGGGCCCGGACGGGTTCAAGGTCGAGGTGCGCGAGCTCGACCTCCGTCCGGGCGGCGCCCTGATCTACGACATGACCGCGATCGGCGCCGACCAGGTCGAGTTCATGGCCAAGGCTGGGATGCCGGTCGTGACCACGCAGACCGTCACCTACCTGGCCGTCGAGCCGCCGCACAAGCTCGTCTACCGCGACGTCGCCGACTTCGTCCCGGGCGTCGCACCGTACGAGGTCGAGACCGTCGTGGAGATGAACAGGGTCGACCGTGGGACGCAAGTCGTGTTGACGTTCGACGCGATGCATGACGACAACTGGACCGAGATGTCGAGGCTTGGACGCGAGAACGAGCTTCGCAACCTGGAGAAGCTGCTGGCGTCCCGATCCTGAAAGAATGGGCTTGTTCGCCGGCGGTTAGTCAAGGGAGGTCGCCATGCCTGACAGCGTGTATCGCGTCACAGAGCTGATCGGGACCAGCAGCCAATCGTGGGAGGCCGCCGCGCGCACGGCGGTCGAGACCGCGTCCAAGACCCTGCGCGACCTGCGTGTCGCCGAGGTGGTCGAGCAGGACATGACCATCGAGAACGGGAAGGTCACTTCCTACCGCGTGAAGGTGAACGTCTCCTTCAAGTACGAGGGGACCGCGGCGCCGCGGAGGAGCAGCGCCAAGAAGCGGTAGCGCCCGCGAGCGCTAGGGAGCGGTGGCCGCCTGGATCTGGCAGCCGGCCGCCTTCATCTCCTCGAGCGCCTGAACTCCCGTCGCCTCGTTGACGGCGGCGCACAGGTTGACCAGGACGCGGACCTGGAACTGGTTCTTGCGCGCGTCGAGCGCGCTCGCCCGCACGCAGTAGTCGGTGGCGATGCCGCACACGTCGATGTGGTCGATGCGCTGCTCCTTCAGGACGTCCAGGAGCCCGTGGCCGCGCTTGTCGACGCCGTCGAACGCCGAGTAGGCGGCGCGGTCGCGACCCTTCGTCACCACCTCCTGGATGTACTTCTCGCGCACCAGGTTCTGGATCGTGGGCACGAACGCAGCGCCCTGCGTGCCGACCATGCAGTGCGGCGGCCACGTGGTCGAGAAGTCGGGGTGGTCGGAGATGTGGTCGGGCGCATTCTCGTGGTAATCGCGTGACGCGACCACGAACTGGTACTCGTGCTTGAAGTGCCGGACGTGACGGGCGATCATCGCCGCAACCTGGAGTCCGCCGTTGACGCCGAGGCTGCCGCCCTCGACGAAGTCGACCTGCACGTCCACCACGAGCAGCGCGTTTCTCATCCCTAGACTTGCCTTATGGCCTCCGTGATAGTAGCGGGCGCGCGGACCCCATTTGGCAAGTTCGGAGGCGCGTTCAAGGACGTTCCCGCCACCACCCTCGGCGCCCACGCGATCCGGACGGCCCTCGACCGCTCGGGCGTCGAGGGCAAGGACGTCGACTACGTGATCATGGGCCAGGTCCTGCAGGCCGGCGCCGGGCAGATCACCGCCCGGCAGGCGGCTGTCGAGGCCGGCATCCCGCAGGAGGTCCCCGCGATCACCATCAACAAGGTCTGCCTGTCGGGGATCAACGCCATCGCCCTCGCCGACCAGCTGATCCGCGCCGGCGAGGTCGAGGTCGTCGTCGCCGGCGGCATGGAGTCGATGTCGCAGGCGCCGTACCTGTTCCCGAAGGCGCGCTTTGGCGCGCGCATGGGCAACACCGAGATGATCGATTCCATGGTCCACGATGGGCTCTGGTCGACGTTCACCGGCAAGGGCATGGGCGAGAGCTCGGACGAGGTGAACGACGAGCTCGAGATCAGCCGCGAAGACCAGGACGCGTGGGCCGCCCGCTCGCACCAGCGCGCCGAGAAGGCATGGAACGAGGGCGCCTTCAAGGACGAGGTCGTCGTGGTCTCGGTGCCGCAGCGCAGGGGCGACGCCGTGAACGTCGACCGCGACGAAGGCGTCCGCGCCGGGGCGACGATCGAGTCGCTGGCCAAGCTGCCTCCTGCTTTCAACGAGCGCGGCACCATCACCGCCGGCAACGCGTCGCAGATCTCAGACGGCGCCGCCGCCGTGGTCGTGATGTCGAAGGACCGGGCGGCGAGGGTCGGCGCCGAGCCGCTGGTCGAGATCGTCGCCCACGGCATGAGCGCGGAGCGGTACGCGTGGCTGCACACCGTCCCGGCCCTGGCATTGAGCAACGCGTTGAAGAAGGCCGGGCTGGACGTCGACGAGCTCGACCTCGTCGAGATCAACGAAGCCTTCGCCGCGGTCGCCCTCAACGCGACGCGGATGCTCGGGCTCGACGAGGAGCGCGTGAACGTGAACGGCGGCGCGGTCGCGCTGGGTCACCCGATCGGGGCGAGCGGCGCCCGCCTCGTGCTCGCCGTCGCCACCGAGCT
>CAYWTI010000269.1:0-4478 GCA_964461175.1 uncultured Actinomycetes bacterium
CGGCTCAGTCGATCGCATTGTGTTGCCCGGCGGCAAGCGCTGTCAAGCGCGCCTTTGGCGCCGCCTATGATCGTCCGATGACGGCCAAGCGGTCGCTGGCGGTCCTCGGCCTCGGCTTCGCCGGCGCCCAGGCGGGACACCTGCTCGCGTACCAGCTCCGCTTCGGCGCGGCGGCGATGCAGGTCCAGGCCGCGGGCGTCCACGCGTACTTCCCGGCGCTGGCCAAGACCGGCCTCGGCCTGGCCTCGGTGGCGGTCATCGCCGCCATGTGCCTGGTCGGCGTCGCGCGCGTGGCCGCCGGGCGGCGGCTCGAGCCCGGGTCGGCGCCGCCGTTCACCCGGCTGCTGGCCGTGATCTACACCGTCCAGCTCGCCTGCTTCGCCGTCCAGGAGACGGTCGAGGCGCTCGCCGGCGGCGGGCACCCGATGTCGGCGCCGCTGCTGCTCCTGTGGGGCACCGCGGGCCAGCTCCCGGTGGCGCTGGCCGCGACCCTGGCGCTGCGCTGGCTGCTGGGACGCGTCTCGCCGGCTCTCGCCGCGCTTCGCCTACCCGCGACGCCCGCCTATGAGCCCGCGGGCCTGACCCTTGCGCTGCCCGCGCTTGAGTTCGCGACCCGACCGGTGCTCACTCGCGCCGCGATCGCCATCCATCCTCGACGAGGTCCGCCCTCCTCCTAGCGCTCCTCGTGTCGACGTCCACACAGATAAAGGAGGAAAAGCGTGAGCAGGACTCGCGCGCTCATCGTCGTCGCGCTCCTCGTCGTCTTTGTCCTGGTGGTCGGCGTGGTCATCTACGCCAACAGTCACCCCGGGGGCCAGAACCGCACGTTCAACGTCACCGTCAGCGGGGCGAAGAGCATGTCGCCTAGCACGCTGCAGCCGGCCCATCTCGGCGACACCATCACCATCAACATCACCAGCGATCAGTCCGGCGAGGTCCACCTGCACGAGTACGACATCCCGTTCGACGCCGAGGCCGGCAAGACCGTGAGCCACACCTTCAAAGCCGACAAGACGTGCACATGCCTCATCGAGTGGGAGAGCACGAGCTCGCCGCTTGGCAACCTGATCGTCAGCCCATGATCGCGACGACGCACATCCTGCTCCACGGTTTCGGTCAGCGCTTCGACCTCACCGCGCCGCTGGTCCTATACATCGTCGCCGCCGGCGGCGTCGTGTTCCTGTCGTTCGTGCTCGTCGTCCTGTTCGCGGGCGAGCAGGTGGGCGCCAAGGCGATCGAGTATCCCCGCTGGGAGGCGCGCTGGCTGCTCGCCGCCGCGCGTTCGCCGTGGCCGCGCGCGGTCGGCGGCGTCATCGGGGTGCTGGCGCTTGTGACGGTGGTGGTGGCGGGCCTGTTCGGCTCGTCCAACGCCTTCTACAACCCGGCCGAGTACGTGGTCTGGATCTTCTTCTGGGCGATCACCGTCATCCTTTCCGGCCTCGTCGGGAACCTGTACGCGCTGCTCAACCCGTTTGCGGCGATCTACGACGTTCTCGCGCGCGCGGTTGGTGTACCCGCTCCACGTTCGCTTGCCGCGGTCGGCGTGTGGCCGGCGGCGCTGGCGTTCTTCCTGTTCGCGTGCCTCGAGCTGACCAGTGGGATGGCGAGCCGGCCGGTGATCGTCGCCGTGTGCGCGATCGTCTACACGCTCGTCACGCTCGCCGGGATGCTCGTGTTCGGCCGCGACGAGTGGCTCGAGCACTGCGAGGCGTTCACCGTGCTCTTCGGCATCGTCGGCCGCTTTGGTCCCGTCGAGGCGGAGCGAGACGAGGGCGGAAACGTGACGCGCGTCTTCCTTCGGCCGTGGGGTGTCGGGCTGCTGAAGCCGGGCGCAACCGGGTGGGACCGCGTGATGTTCGTCATCCTCATGCTCAGCACGCTCGCGTTCGACGGCGTGCTGTCGACGCCCGCATGGCAGGACTTCACGGTGGCGCTCGAGCCGGTGTGGCTGCCCATGGGACCGTTCGGGTTCTTCTTCGTGCGCACCCTCGGGCTGCTGCTCCTGACCGCGACGTTCTTCCTCGTCTTCGTCGCTTTCATGGAGGCGGTCGTGTTCCTGGGCCGGCGCGACGTCGACATGAAGGGCACGGTGACGGCGTTCGCGCTCACGCTGGTCCCGATCGCGCTCGTCTACAACTTCGCGCACAACTACAGCTACGTGATGGTGCAGTCGCAGTACTTCATCCCGCTCCTCGACGACCCGCTCGGTAAGGGCTGGCACCTGCTCCCGGCGCTCGCCGCCT
Organism: uncultured Actinomycetes bacterium; assembly: GCA_964461175.1. Classification (GTDB taxonomy): domain Bacteria; phylum Chloroflexota; class Dormibacteria; order Dormibacterales; family Dormibacteraceae; genus 40CM-4-65-16. The sequence continues at coordinate 2,244 of CAYWTI010000269.1, forward strand.
ACAAGCCGACCTTCGCCCTCGCCCAGGCGGCCACCGTGTGGTACGCGCAGATCGTGCTCATCGTTCTCGGGCACGTGGTCGCCGTCTACCTCGCGCACCTGCGCGCCGGGGAGAGGTTCCGCAACGCTCAGCGCGCGCTGCTGAGCCAGTACCCCATGCTTCTGCTGATGGTGATGTACACGATGACGAGCCTGTGGATCCTCGCCCAGCCGATCACGCAGGAGAAGGTGTGAGCACGCGCCGGGCGACAAAGAAGCAGGGCCGCACGGGCGGCGCCGGCTCGTCGCGGCGCCCGCCGCCGGCTCGCAAGCCCGTCTCCGGCACGCCGGCGTGGGTGGCGCCCGCGGCGGTGGTCGCAGCCGTGGCGGTGGTCATCGCGGCGTTTCTCGTCTACCGCTACTACACCACGGCACCGGCGCCGGCCCCGCTTCCGGCCGATACGACGTCGGTGGTGGTCGCGCAGATCACCGCCGTGCCCGCCTCGGAGTTCGAGGAGGTCGGCCAGGGCGGCGCGACCAACCTGATCCAGCCCGTGTCGGGCACGCCGCTGACCGGGGCGACCGGCAAACCAGAGGTGCTCTACATCGGGGCGGAGTACTGCCCGTACTGCGCCGCGCAGCGCTGGGCGATCATCGTCGCCCTCTCGCGCTTCGGCACGTGGTCGGGCCTGAAGACGACCAGCTCGTCGTCGACGGACGTCTACGCGAACACGCCCACCTTCACGTTCCGCGGCGCCACCTACACGAGCCAGTACATCGACTTTCGCGGCGTGGAGACGAGCGACCGCGACCAGAAGCCGCTCGACAACCCCACGCCGGCGGAGCAGCAGATCATGGGCAAGTACAACTCGGCGGGCAGCATCCCGTTCGTCGACTTCGCCAACCGCTACACGTTCACCGGCGCGACGTACTCGCCCGACCTGCTGGGCGGCCAGAGCTGGCAGGAGATCGCGGACGAGATCCGCGACGGCAGCACGACGCAGGCCCGCGCGATCGTCGGCTCGGCCAACCTGATCACGGCCGCGATCTGCCGGACGACGTCGGACCAGCCCGCCGCCGTGTGCTCTACGCCGGCGATCCAGGCACTGGAGAAGAAGCTCGTTTAACGCCTCGCTTCCGCGGGTGCACATTGCCGCGGTCCTCGTCAGCGTGGCGGGGATCGCCGTCTCCATCTACCTGACGGCGCTCCACTACGCCGGCGTCGTCCCCGCCTGCCCCGTGTCGGGAGCGATCAACTGCGAGGCCGTGCTGTCGAGCTCGTACGCTGTCGTCGCCGGCACATCCGTGCCGACCTCGCTGCTCGGCATCGTCTGGTTCGGCGTCAACGCCGTGCTCTGGACGCGGCCGGCGGTCGGCTGGGCGCTCCTCGCCTGGGCGGGCGCCGGCCTGCTCACGGTGCTCTACCTCGTGTTCATCGAGATCGTGCAGCTCGGCGCCATCTGCCTCTGGTGCACCGCGGCGCACGTGCTCGTCCTGGCCCTCGTCCTGATCGCGGTCTCGGTGCGGCGGTGAGCTGGCCGGTCGACCCGACCGTCTACGCCGGGCTGCTCGTCCTCTTCTTCGGCCACGCCCTGCTCGCGCGCGACGCTCCCGATGCCTCGCGGCGGCACACCGTCTACTTCCTGGCCGGCCTGTTCGTGCTCTGGGTCGCGCTGGAGACGCCGCTCGACACCATCGGTGACGACTACCTGGACAGCGTTCACATGCTCCAGCACGTGCTCCTGGCGTTCGTCGCGCCGCCGCTCATGCTGCTCGGGCTGTCCACGGAGATGGCGGGGCGGCTCGCCCGCATCCCGGGCGTGCGCGCAATGACCGAGCCGGTCGCGGCGCAGGTCATCTCCGGCGCGATCATGGTCGGCTGGCACATCCCGGCGCTGTACGAGGCGACGCTCTACAACGAGTGGATCCACGTGCTCGAGCACGTCATGTTCGTGATCAGCGGGCTCGTCCTGTACTGGCCGATGCTCGACGCGACGTCGGCGCACTCGCGCTGGAAGATGACGGACGGCGCGCGCCTTGTGTACATGCTCCTGGCGACGTTGCCGCAGGACGGCGTGGCGCTGGTCCTGATCTTCTCGCGCGTGCCCTTCTACGCCTACTACACGCACGTGCCGCGCCTGATCGCGGGCTACACCGCGCTCATCGACCAGACGATCGCGGGCGCCGTGCTGATGATCTTCGGCAAGGTCACGCTCGGAGTCGCCGCGGGCGTGGTGTTCTTCCGGTGGTTCGGCGC
>CAYWTI010000270.1:0-7206 GCA_964461175.1 uncultured Actinomycetes bacterium
GCGTCGAGCGCCGGCCCGAACGGGTCGTCGGGATCCGGCACGATCGGGCCGACCGGGCCGATGGTCCCGTCCGCCGACACTGTCACCTGCTGGCCGGCGTGGAGCGTGACCGATCCCTTGCTCGAGGTCAGGATCAGCGTGCCGTCGAACAGCTTCACGATCATCGTGCCGTCGGTCTTGATGTAGACCTCGAACTTGGTCCCGCGGACGCTCGCCGTCGCCGACTGCCCGTGCACGTTGAAGGACGAGCCCGACACCAGGTGCTGCACGTTCGTGAACGTGCGGCCGATCTGCTGGGTCAGCGAGACGTCGTGCAGGTTGCCAGTCTTGGTGAAATGCGCCGAGTCGAGACGGACGGTGGTGTCGCTCGCGAGCCGCGTCAGGGTGCCGTCCGGCAGCGTGATCGCCGCCCTGCCCTTCGTGTCGGTGTTGACCGAATCGCCGGCCTGGAGGATGGTTCCCGTCGACGCGGCGCTGAAGCTCCCGCCGTTGTGCGAAACCGACGCGGTCGGCTGATAGACCGTCAGGGCCGCCGAGGCGTTGACCTGGGCCTGGGCGGCGACGTTGAGCCAGACGACACCCGCGACCACCAGGACGATCAACACGAACAGCGCGATCAGGATGCGGCGGCCGCCGCGGCGTCTGGGGGCGGGCTTGGCGGCTACGGATGCCATGTTGCGCGGGAAAGATAGCTGATGCGACCGCCGTTCACGGCGGGTTTACGCGCGCTTCGGGCGCCGGCTCTAGCGGTGGCCCTCGATGACCATCATGTTGTCGCCGTTGATCGCCGTGCAGGAGTACACGCGGTCGACTGTGAAACCGGACGGGATGGAGCTGATCGCGGTGCCGCCGTAGGAACCGATGTACCTGAGCACCTGGGTGGTGACGTTGATGCCGCGCACGGTGACCTGCGTGATGACGGCGCCGAGGTTCGGCGTCGCCGCGTAGAAGACGATCGTCCAGGAGATAGGGGTGCCGCCGAAGTTCGAGTAGTAGAAGAGGCGCGCGGAAGTCGACGATGTGCCCTGGACCTGGATGGTGACGCCGCTGGCGCCCGAGTCGGCCAGGGACCGCGCGAGCTGGGAGTTGCTCAGCGTCTCGCGAACGACCGTGCCGCTGTCGGAGCTGCCTGGATCGCTCGCCACGCACGGCGAGTTGGTGGCGAAGGCCACGGCGAAGGCCTCCGGCGGCGAGACGGTGATCGCGTGCACGATGGCACGCCACCGTCCTCCCGGTCCCTGGATGTGGCCCGTCACCGGCGAGGCACCGTTGCGGTTGTCGTGCACTGCGCCGGTGGGATCGATCACCGACAGCGTCATGAAGCTGCCCGGGTAGCACAGCGCGACGCTGACCACGCCGCCGGACGAGTCGTAGTCGACCTCGGCGTTCTGGCCGGTCGAGATCGGGTCGCCCGAGAATGTCTCCAGGGTGCCGGGCGTCGTGCCCTGCGACACCGCCCGCGCGCACTCGGCCGCGAGCGCGTATGGGTCCTCGGTGTCGCGGCGTATCGGGCGCACGGCGGAGAGGTTGCCGTTGGCGTCGGCGTCGATCTCCTGCCCCGCCGTCACCTGGCGCGTCTGCCTGCCGCTCACGGTCACGGTGCCGTCGAAGACCTTGATCAGGTTCGTGCCGTCCGGCCGTACCAGCACCTCGAACTGCGTGCCGCGGACCTCGGCGCTGACCGAGTGGCCGCCGACCTTGAACGATGCGCCGCTGGTCAGGTGCTGCACGTTCATCAGGGTGCGGCCGACCTTCTGCAGAACCGACGCGGTCTGGAGCGCGCCACCGCGCTGCAGCTGCACGCTGGAGATCTGCACCGTGGTGCTCGGGGCAAGGCGCACGTAAGAGCCGTCCGGGAACTGGATCTCGGCGTGGCCCGCCGCCTGCGTGGCGACCTGGTCGCCGGCGTTGAGCGACTCGCCGGGGATGCCGGGATTGTCGTTCACCGTGACGGGCTGGTTGAAGACGATCAGCGACGCGGGCGCGGTCACCGCGGCCGAGGCCTGGACGACGAAGAACCAGTAGCCGCTGCCCAGGAGGAGCAGGGCGGCGAGGGTGAAGACGCCGAGGCAGCCGAGACAGCTGCAGCCGCAGCCGCGGCCGAAGCATCCGCCCGACTTCTGCGCCGTGGCAGGCGCGGTGGACGGCTGGGCGACTGCTGTCGTCGGCGCGGGCGGTGGCTGGGCGGCCATCGCCGCGGAAGATTAGCTGGTGGGTATCTGCAAATCGACGACTAAGCGCGCCGGATCGCTGAGCGTGAAGACACGCATGCACGTCGGCTTGCTCAGGCCGAGCCCCCACGACACGTAGCCCTCGAAGTCCTGGACCTCCCGGGCCTCCTTGAGGACCTGGAAGTCGGGGTGGATCAGGTCCTTGCTCCCGGTGAAGGTGGTGGCGCCGGTCGCGGAGTGGACGGTGATGAGGATGCCCGCCGTCCCGCTGAGCGTGACCGTCTGACCGCTGGCGCCCTGCGTGAAGACGGGCTTGGCCTGGCGCTTGACGGTGTAGGTGGGGACGATCGGGTCGAACTGCAGCACGAATCGGTCGTACCCGTCCTGCTCGGCGGCCCTGGCGGTGATCGTGTTGGCGACGCCGGTCTTTCCGCCCGACGCGTCGGCGCAAGAAAAGTCGGGCAGGCTCGTCGCGGGCGGGGTCGGCGGTGTGACGGGCGGGTTCGAGATGCGTGGGCCCGAGGCGTCGCTCGGCCCGACGCCGCTGGGCGAAAGCGCCGCCGAGGGCGATACGGTCGGGCCGCAGGCGGCGACGAACACGACGAGGAGGAGGGCGAGCGCCAGGCGCACCGGCCAATGGTATGGTCGATGCCCGTTCGAATACGGCTTTTGGGCGCGCCGAGGTGGCGGAACAGGCAGACGCGTCGGTCTCAAAAACCGATGTCCGCAAGGACGTGCGGGTTCGACTCCCGCTCTCGGCACCACAGCGGGGTTAAACGGCCGGTCGTGGGCGCAGCGTTACGCGGCTCCGCGGGCAGCTTGTGGGTAGTTGAATTCGGAAGCTCAAGTTCGCCAGCCTTACGAGAGTGGGGATTGATGAGCCTGGGCCGGCCGAGTTGAGCTGGCCTCCGGCACGAAGGGTGGCTGCGTTATCCCGGCTCGCCGGTGAGGCCGCGGTGGCGAAGTGGTGTGGCGAGCTTCTCCTCGCCACGATCCGCTACGACGATCGCCGACGCCCTCCGCTGACCTGGCTCGGAGGCCGGCACGCGGCGCGCGAGCTGGGCCGTGGCGATCTAGAAGCACGAGGCCAGGCTTACTGGCCGCGCGTGTGGGGGGCGCGCGGTCTGCTGTACGTGTGGGATACGAGCGCGGAGCCGGCGGTCATCGCGGGATTGCACGACGGCGCGTGGCGGGTCCGAGAGATGTGCGCCAAGGTTGCGCGCCGGCGCGGCATCGCGGAGGCAGACCCGGCATTGGCGGCGGCGCTGGACGACCCGGTGCCACGGGTCCGCGCCGCCGCCGAGGCGGCGCTTACGGAGTCGGCACGATACCAGGCACGACGTACGCCTCCAGCATCGCGACGACGCCCACCGCCGCGGTCAGGATGAGGCTGTAACGGATTACGCGGCGGAAAATGTCGCCCTCGGCGCCGACCCGGTTCACGCCGGCCGCTCCGACGGAAAGGTTCTGCGGGCTGATCATCTTGCCCATCACACCGCCGGACGAGTTCGTGCCGGCCGTGAGGATCGGGCTGACGTTGCCGAGCTGCTGCGCGGTCTGCGCCTGCAGCGGACCGAACAGCGTGTTCGAAGACGTGTCACTGCCGGTCAGGAACACGCCGAGCCAGCCGAGGAACGCGGCCACGAACGGGAAGACCACACCGGTCTTTGCAAAGGCGATCGCCAGGCTCGAGGTCATGCCGGAGAAGTTCATCAGGTAGGCGATGCCGAGGATGAAAGCGATGGTGATGATCGGCAGACCGAGCTGCCTCACGGTCGCGGCATAGACCCTGAAGAAGTTGACCCGACTGCCGAGCAGCAGCATCAGGATGAACGCGACGATGTCGGCGTAAAGGACGAGCGATCCCGCCGCCGCCAGGAAGTCCCACTTGAACGTGTTGACGTAAGCCGTGGATTTCGACTGGATCGGCTTCTCCTGGAAGACCAGCGAGGTCGGCGCGCCCTTGGCGTTGAGGTCGTAGGTGCCCGGCCAGTAGAAGTTCCAGACCGGGAACTTGAAAGCCTGGCGATCCTTGGCGGGATCAGGCCCGATCCACGGAAGCGGGCAGAGCTTGAACGCCGGCGCTCCGCAGTTCAGGTCCGCCGTGATGTTCGCCGGCGTGTGGAGCGCGGTCTTGGGGTCGTTCACGGGGTGGCCGGACCAGAAGGGCAGGTTGCCCATCTGGCCGATCAGGATGACGACGACCAGCACGACGTACATCCCGAAGGCGCGGGCGATGCGACCCGGAGAGTCGATGACGTCGCCGGGCGCGGCAGACCGCGCGGCGACGGCGCTGCCGGGCAGGTCGCTCGCGCCGCCGGCCACCCGGCGTAGCTGTCCGGCGGACGGCGCCATCACCGTCTCGCCTTCGTGCGCGAACCGCCAGACGTCGGCCGGCCTCCAGAAGCGCAGAAGCAAGGCGAGGCAGCCCATCGACACGAGGGCGGCGATGATGTCGGTCAGCTGCGGGCCGACGAAGTTCGAGACCAGGAACTGGACGATTGCGAACGAGACGCCGGTGACCAGGACGGCCGGCAGGATCTGCATCATGCGCCGCCAGCCGGCGAGGACCACGATCAGATAGGCGGGTATCACGATCGAGAACAGCGGCAGCTGGCGGCCGACCATCGCCGAGAGCGCCAGCGTCGTCGAGGTCACGTCCTTGTGCAGGATCGGCGCAACCAGACCGCCCAGCGTGACCACCGGTATACCGATGGAGCCGAAAGCCACCGGGGCGGTGTTGGCGAGCAGCGCGAGCACGGCCGCGGTCACGGGCTCGAAGCCGAGGCTTGCGAGGATGGAGGCGCTGATCGCGACCGGCGCCCCGAACCCCGCGATGCCCTCCAGCAGCGCGCCGAAGCTGAAGGCGATCAGAAGCGCCTGCAGACGCCGGTCCGTGGTCAACCGGGTGAGCGACCGCTTGATGACATCGAAGTCGCCGCTGGCCACGGTCAGGTTGTGGAACACGATCGCGTTCAGGACGATCCAGCTGATGGGCCAGAGGCCGAAAGCCATGCCCTCCGTTCCGGCGCCGACGGTGATGCCCAGCGGCATGCCCCACACCAGCCAGGCCAGCACGCCCGCAGTCAGAAAGGCCGCAACCGCGCAGAGCCACGCCGGCAACCGCAAAACGGCCAGCATGACGAACAGCACATAGAGCGGCAGCCCGGCCACCAGCGCCGACAGCAGGATGCTGTCGAGCACAGGCTGATACGTCTGGTGGAATACCAGCAAGACCCCCATCGCGCCAATCCCCCCTTAAAGGACGCGTTCCGTAGCCGGATTCAATTCAACGCCGATCGAGTTCCGATTGCAACTTGAGCCACCGCCGGACCGTCAGGGCGACCCCGACGACGATCAGCGCCAACGTCACCGCCAGCAGCACCCATCCGGCCGCGCGCGGGTAGGCGGGCGGCACGGTGCCGAAGCGGCCGTAATCGGCGAACTGGGTCGAATCGGGCGAGTCGGACGAGGCGAGGTAGAAGGCCCCGGCGACGAGCGCGGTCAGGGCAAGCCCGCTTGCCCAGTGGCCCAGGCGGACGAGGCCGAAACCCGGCACCGCGGTGAGCAGCCACAGATCGCCGCCGAGGGGGACGCGCCGGCGCCAGAGCTCCCAGCTCACAGCCCCGGCGGCGGCGAGAACCGCAGCCCAGGCGAGGTAGTACCCCGACCCGGTCACGTCCGTGGGCAGGAAGGGAAAGCCGAGGCTCGTGAATCGCGGCGTCGCCACCACCCACGTCGCCCAGGCGAACCAGGCGACGAGCACCGCCTCCACGGCCACGAGCGCGAAGGCTGCCAGGCGCGGCTCGAGCACCAGGGCCGCCGCCAGGCCGGCGATCGCCGCCCAGCACGCGACCGTCTCGTAGCCGAACGTCTCCGGCATATGGGCGGGTGGGATGCCGACCGTCCATTCGGCCGCGAGCGAGACGGCTGCGAGCGAGATGGCCACCGCGTCGAAGAGGGTCCCGGGACGACGGAACCTACCAGCTGCCGCCGCCGCCACCGCCTCCACCGCCGCCCGAGAAGCCGCCGCCACCAAACCCGCTCGCGCTGCCGGAGCTCGGAGGTGCCGCCGCGATCGCATTCGAAAGGCTCGCGTTCATCGACTCGAGGCTGCTCGACAGCAGCGCGGCCTGGAACGGCGCGTTGCCGACATACCAGCTGTTGGAGGCACTGGTGTCGATGCCCTCGAACGCCTTCGCCCAGCGGCTGACGCAGCCGAACACGATGGCGTAGGGGAGAAGCTGGGTGAAGATCTCGGCTTTCTCGGCGAACTGTTGCCGGTACTTCTCGGCGGTGTTCATGTACAGCCGGAAGCCGAGCGTCTTCTCCATCACCTCGCGCCCGGCGGCGGTCCGGCTCGCCATCGCCCGGTGGAAGCCGAGAAGGACGGCGCCGACCAGGACGATGGCGACGCCGACGAGTCCCCACCCGAGCGTGATGCCGAGGAGGTAGGTGAGGATGCCGCCGCCGACGATGGTCACGATCGCTAGAGCGACCGCGGCGCCGCGGACGAAGTCGGGGCGCGCGACGAAGAATCGGTGGTCCATGGCGTCGCTGTAGATCTGGCTCTCGGCCGAGCGCAAGCTCGTCTGGAACTTGCCCCGGAGCTCGGAGATCTTCACCTGCTGCCGGCCGTCGAAGAGCGCGTCGAGGATCGTCTTCTCGTACGCAAGCAGGCCGCTCGTGTCGGCCGGCTTCTGGGTCAGGAGCCAGTCATTGCGGCCGAGGATCCCCGGCACGTCGGTGATCGTGAGAAAGCCGCGCACCGCGAGGTCGACGATCGTTGCCGTGACGTCCTTGGTGTCGGCCGACTCGTCGAGGATGACGCCGACCTGGGCAGGCTTGAGCTGCTGCGGCGGCTCGAACTCGACGACGACAGGCTCGTGCTGGAAGACCGGCTCCATGCTCTCGGCCGTGCCAGCCGCCGGTGTCGTGTAGTACCGCGTCAGGTACGCGCGGTCGCGGCCGTGGAGGTACCAGTAGCGCGCGATCAGCCCGATCCCGCCCGCAAGTAGAAGCAGGCTGAGCACGA
>CAYWTI010000271.1:0-1574 GCA_964461175.1 uncultured Actinomycetes bacterium
CTCGTCATCGGCGGGCTCGCGGTCATCAACACGATGATCATGGCCGTCAGCGAGCGGGTGCGCGAGATCGGCATCAAGAAGGCGATCGGCGCGACCACGCGCCACGTCATCCGCGAGTTCCTGCTCGAGTCGAGCTTCATCGGCCTGGTCGGCGGAGTCATCGGCTTCGGGCTTGGCTTCGCCGTCACCGCGCTGATCAACGCGAGCGTCCCGGCCTCGCAGGGCGCGCTGTTCCTGGTCACGCCCGGGCTCGCGGCGCTGTGCATCGGGTTCGCCGTCGCCCTCGGGACCGTCGCCGGCATCATCCCCGCCTTTCGCGCCGCCCGGCTCGACCCGGTGAGCGCGCTGCGCGCCAACTGATTCGAACGAAGAAGAACAAGAAGAGGAGAACAACCGAAATGATCCAGCTCGAAGAGCTCACCAAGCACTACCGCCAGGGCAGGAACGTGGTCGTCCGGGCGCTCGACGGGGTCACCCTCGGCATCGAGCGCGGCGAGTTCGTCGCGGTTGTCGGCCGGTCCGGGTCGGGCAAGACCACCATGCTCGACAGCCTGGGCCTGCTTCTGAAGCCAAGCTCGGGCCGCGTCGTCATCGACGGGGTGGACACCTCGCGGCTCAAGGACGACGCCAAGGCGCACCTCCGCAGCGACAAGATCGGGTTCATCTTCCAGGAGTACAACCTGCTGCCGACGATGTCGGCGCTCGAGAACGTCATGCTGCCGCTGAGCTACGCTCGGAAGCCGAACGGCGACCGGCGCTGGGCGCGGCAGCTGCTCGAGGAGATCGGGCTCGGCGACCGCATGCACCATCGCCCGGACCAGCTGTCCGGTGGACAGCAGCAGCGCGTCGCCATCGCACGCTCGCTCGTCAACAGGCCTTCGCTCGTCCTCGGCGACGAGCCGACCGGGGCAGTCGACACAGAGACCTCTGACCAGCTGGTGGACGCGATGCGGCGGATGAACCGCGAGCACGGCGTCACCTTCGTCCTCGTCACGCACGACCTGGACCTCGCCGCCGCCACCGATCGCATCATCCGCCTCAAGGACGGCAAGGTCGTCTCCGACGAGGTGGTCGCTCCCGAGGCGGTCGCCGTCTGAAAACGTCCCGCGGCCTGATCCGTGCCCGGGAGAAGCCGGATCAGGCCGCCCACCGCGCTTCGCCCCATCGCCGCCTGATCATCACCGGCCGGTCGGGCGGCACGAACTCGATGCGCGTGCCGGCCATCACGACCCGGTACCCGCCTTCGTGCACGAGGCGATGGTGGTGGTAGCAGAGCGGGATCATGCGGTGGAGGTCGCTTCGGCCGCCGTGTTCCCAGAGGTCGACGTGATGCGCGTTGGTCCACCCGATCGGCCGGTCGCATCCCGGCCACGCGCACGTCCGGTGACGGGCCTTCAGCCCGCGCCACTGCGCCGGTTGCGCCGTCCGCTTGGCGCGGCCGACGTCGATCACCATCGAGTCGGACTTCAGCACGCGGTGGAGGATGCCGTCGCACGCGAGGCGCTGCACGGTCTTGCTGGAGATCGGCGTCCCGTCGCCCAGCTCCGAAGCCGCCGCGCCAAGCTCTCCCTTCA
>CAYWTI010000272.1:0-3065 GCA_964461175.1 uncultured Actinomycetes bacterium
CAATCTGGCGCGCCGCTTCCCGGCCAGGCAGCAGGCGGCGATCGCGCGCGTCTCGCTCGATCAGCAGGCCCTGGAGGCCATGCCGGTCCACGAGTACGTGGACCTGTACGCGATCTGAGGGCACGCGCGACCGGGACGAAGCGGCGACACGAAAAGGAGAGACAGGTGGTGAAAGAGGCGGCAAACGACGGGGGGTACAGGGAGTTCCATCGTCGCTCGATCGAGCAGCCGGAGGCCTTCTGGGACGAGCAGGCCCGGGCCATCTACTGGCACAAGCCGTACCGGAAGGTCCTCGACTATTCGAAGCCGCCGTTCACCCGGTGGTTCGTCGGAGGCGAGACCAACCTTTGCTACAACGCGGTCGATCGCCACCTGGCCGAGCGCGGCGACCAGCGCGCGCTGATCTACGTCTCGACCGAGACGGGCGAGGAGAAGACCTACTCGTTCAGGGAGCTGCATGCCGAGGTCAATCGCTTCGCCGCGGTCCTGCGCGGCCTGGGGGTGGGCAGGGGCGATCGCGTCCTGATCTACATGCCGATGATCCCGGAGGCGCTGTTCGCGATGCTCGCCACGGTGCGGATCGGCGCGATCCACTCGGTCGTGTTCGGCGGATTCGCGTCGAACAGCCTCGCCACGCGCATCGACGACGCGCGGCCGAAGGTGATGGTGACCGCCGATGCCGGCATGCGCGGCGGCAAGCCGGTTCCGTACAAGCATCTGGTCGACGAGGCGCTTCGTCTTGCGCAGGCGCCGCCGCGCCAGGTCGTCATCGTCAACCGCGGCCTGGACAGGGAGCTGGCGATGACGCCCGGCCGCGATCTCGACTACGCGTCGCTGCGCCGCGAGCACATGAGCGCGGACGTACCGGTCGTCTGGCTGGAGTCCAACGAGGCCTCGTACATCCTCTACACGTCGGGCACGACCGGCAAGCCGAAGGGCGTGCAGCGCGATACCGGCGGCTATGCGGTGGCGCTGGCCGCTTCGATGCGCCATATCTACTGCGGGCAACCGGGCGAGGCCTACTTCGCGACCTCCGATATCGGCTGGGTGGTCGGGCACTCGTACATCGTGTACGGTCCCCTGCTGCAGGGGATGGCCACCGTCGTCTACGAAGGAACGCCGATCCGGCCCGACCCCGGGATCTGGTGGAAGATCGTGCAGGAACATCGGGTGAGCGTGATGTTCAGCGCGCCGACCGCGATCCGCGTGCTGAAGAAATACGATCCGGCGTACCTGAAAAAGTACGACCTCGGCTCGCTGCGTCACCTGTTCCTCGCGGGCGAGCCGCTCGACGAGCCCACGGCGAGCTGGATCGCGCGCGAGCTTGGCAAGCCCGTGTACGACCACTTCTGGCAGACGGAAACCGGCTGGGCAGTCCTGACGGCGATGCCGGGGGTGGAGCAGACGCCCACGAAATTCGGCAGCCCGAGCTTTCCCGCCTACGGCTACAACCTCAAGCTGCTCCGCGAGCCGAGCGGCGACGACATCGGCCCGGGCGAAAAAGGCGTGGTGGCGATCGTTCCGCCGCTGCCGCCCGGATGCCTTTCGACCGTCTGGGGCCAGGACGAGCGTTTCGTCAAGACCTACTTCACCAGCTTCAAGGACAAGCTCGTCTACTCGACCTTCGACTGGGGCATCCGCGATCCTGACGGCTACTACTTCATCCTCGGCCGCACCGACGACGTGATCAACGTCGCCGGGCACCGCCTTGGAACCCGCGAAATCGAGGAGGCGGTGAGCTCGCACCCCGCGGTCGCCGAGGTGGCCGTCGTCGGCGTCGCCGACTCGCTGAAGGGGCAGGTCCCTCTCGCCTTCGCGGTGCTCAGGGACGCCAGCCGCGTCCAGGATCCCGCCGGGCGCAGCGCGCTCGAAAAGGAGGTGATGACGACGGTCGACAGGGAGCTCGGGGCGATCGCCCGCCCGTCGCGGATCCACTTTGTCACCAGCCTGCCGAAGACGCGCTCGGGTAAGCTACTGCGGCGCAGCATCCAGGCGATCGCCGAAGGCCGCGACCCGGGCGACCTGACGACGCTGGATGACCCGACCGGGATCGAGCAGATCAGGGCAGCCGTGGCTTCCCCCGGGAACGCTGCCTGAAAGCCGAGGGGCCGCTGCCGGACGGCGCGTCCGGAGGCAACGGCCGCGCGTATCGTGCCGCTTCGGGCGGGTGTCGACTCTTGAGGAGAATGGAGCATGAGCAAGCGTGACGTGGTGGTCCTTGGTGCGGCGCGGTCGGCAATTGGCTCGTTCGGCGGCTCGCTCGCCGACATCGAGCCGTCCGAGCTCGCCGGCACGGTGATGAAGGAGGCGATCAAGCGCTCCGCCGTGGACCCGAAAACGATCAACTACGTGACGGTGGGCAACACGATCCCGACCGAGGGCCGCTTCCCGTACGTCGCGCGCGTAGCGTCGATCCAGGCGGGCCTGCCGATGGACTCCGTGGCCATGTCGGTGAACCGCCTGTGCTCGTCGGGTCTGCAGGCGATCGTGACGACCGCGCAGAACATCCTGCTCGGCGACTGCGACTACGGCATCGGCGGCGGCGTCGAGGTCATGAGCCGCGGCGGCTACCTGTCGACCGCGATGAGAAGCGGCGCGCGGATGGGCGACACCAAGCTGACCGACATGATGGTCGCCACCCTGACCGACCCGTTCGGCGTCGGCCACATGGGTATCACCGCGGAGAACCTCGCCACCAAGTGGAACATCACGCGCGAGGAGCAGGACGCACTGGCGGTCGAATCGCACCGCCGCGCCGCGGCCGCGATCGCAGAGGGGCGCTTCAAGTCGCAGATCGTGCCGATCGTCAAGCAGAGCAAGAAGGGCGAGGTGGTCTTCGACACCGATGAGCATGTGAAGCCCGCCACGACGCTGGAAGGGCTGGCGAAGATGAAGCCGGCGTTCAAGAAGGATGGGTCGGTGACCGCGGGCAACGCGTCGGGCATCAACGACGGAGCGGCCTTCTTCGTGCTCGCCGACGCCTCGGTTGCCGCGGCCGCCGGCCACAAGCCGATCGCGCGCCTCGTCTCCTACGGCGTGGCCGGCGTTCCCAACGAGATCATGGG
>CAYWTI010000273.1:0-4174 GCA_964461175.1 uncultured Actinomycetes bacterium
TTTCAAGCGCTACCGCGCGGTCCTGACCGAGACGACCCGCCGCGCCGCGAGACAGCTCGACCTGGACCTCAAGCCCGACGACGCCACGGCGCTGGTCTCGACCATCCCGTACTGGCCGCCGTTCGCCGACGTCGGCCCGGCGCTGTCCGCGCTTCGCCGCGAGGGCTGGAAGCTCGCCTTGCTGACGAACTGCGATCGGGACCTGATCGCCCAGACGCAGCGACGCCTGCCAGCGTCGTTCGACGCGGTCGTGACAGCGGAGGACGTCTCCGCCTACAAGCCGAATCCCGCGCATTTCCGCCTCTTCCAGTCGACGTTCGGCTCGTCGGCGGAGGCGTGGATCCACGTGGCGCAGAGCTACTTCCACGACATCCGGCCGGCGCACAAGCTGGCCATCACGCGCATCTGGGTGAACCGGCAGGGAGAGAAAGACGACCCGTCGATCGCCGACGCCGTAATTCGTGGTCTCGCCGACCTGCCGGAAGCTGTCGACAGGCTGGCCCGCGCGCGCCCGTAACGACGCTAGACGAAGTCGGCGAGGTCGACGGTCGCGCGGTAGACCCGCCGCGCCGGGCCCGACTGGACCAGGTTGCCGTTCGCCTCGCGGCGGACCGCGAGGTCACCGCCGGGCATCGACACCGTGACGGCGTCGTCGACTAGCCCATGGCGCATGCACGCCGCCGCGACCGCGCTCGCGCTCGTTCCCGACGCCAGCGTGTAGCCGGCGCCGCGCTCCCAGATCTCGATGCGCACGCGTCCGCGGTCGACGACCTCGCACAGCTGCACGTTGGTGCGCTCGGGAAAGGCGCGGTGTCGTTCGAGGTGCGGCCCGACCTCGAGGCACCTCACCTTCGTCACCGGCTCGCCGAAGACGACGCAGTGCGGATTGCCGACGGACACGAGCACCGCCGTCACCGTTCCGGATGGCGTGTCGAGCGACACCTCCTCCGGCTCGCCATCGAACATCGCCGGCAGGTCGGCTGCGCGGAACGAAGGGCGGCCGATGTCGAGCTCGGTCACGACCTCGGCGCCGTGGCGCGAGAGCACGCGCACCGCGTTGCCGCGATCGGCGGTGCGGAGCTCGAACCGTTCGCCGGCGCCGTGCTGGAGCACGGCGTGAGCGGCGGTGATGCGCAAACCGTTGCCGCTCTTCTGCGCCTCCGAGCGGTCGGGATTGAAGATGCGCACCGACATCGCGCGTGGGTCGAACGCCAGCAGGCCGTCGGACCCGAGGCCGAGGTTGCGATCACAGAGTCGAGGCAGCAGCTCCACGACCGCGTCGAGTGGTGCCGGAAGGTCGAGCACCAGGTAGTCGTTGCCGAGCGCCTGGTACTTGATCAGCTGCAGTTGCGACACTGTCGCAAATTGTCAGGAATTCCCGCGGCCGATTGGGGGTTGCCTACAATTGATGCCGCTCATGCGGGACCTCACCTGGCCTGCTCAGCGTCTGACCCACATCCCGGCCTGCTTCTGTAGCTAGCACCGGTCGTCTGCTCGCGCCTTGAGGGCGCGCCCATTCGATCGTCGTCTTCGCCGAGACCGTCACCTGGACCCATTTGCATTTTCCGGAGGAGTTGGAATTGAGCTCACAAACCCAGACCAAGGCACTCGTCACCACAGAGTGGATTGCCGAGCATGCCAAGGACCACGGCATCCGCCTCGTCGAGGTCGACGTCGACCCGAGCAACTACGAGAAGGGTCACATCGACGGCGCGGTGGGCTGGAACTGGAAGCGCGACCTCCAGGACCAGCTCGCGCGTGACATCGCGCCGAAGGACGCTCTCGCCGAGCTGCTCAGCCGCAGCGGAATCACGCCCGACACGACGATCGTCCTCTACGGCGACAACAACAACTGGTTCGCCGCCTATGCGTACTGGGCGCTGAAGTACTACGGCCACGACAGGGTGCAGCTCGTGGACGGTGGGCGTGTGAAGTGGGAGAAGGAGGGCCGGCCGTACTCGACCGATGTCCCGTCTCATCCCTCCGCCGAGTACCGGTTCAAGGCCGGGACGAACGAGAAGATCCGCGCGTACCGCGAGCAGGTCCTCGACAAGATCGGCAAGGCGGCGCTCGTCGACGTCCGGTCGCCGAAGGAGTACTCGGGTGAGCTTCTCGCGCCTGAGAACCTGCCCCAGGAAGGAGCGCAGCGTGGCGGCCATATCCCGACCGCCGCGTCCATCCCTTGGGCAACCGCGGTGAACGCCGAGGACGGCACCTTCAAGACCACCGACGAGCTGAAGCAGATCTATGGCGGCAAGGGCGTCGTGCCAGACAAAGAGGTGATCGCCTACTGCCGCATCGGCGAGCGGTCGGCGCACACGTGGTTCGTCCTGCACGAGCTGCTCGGCTACCCCGAAGTCCGCAACTACGACGGTTCGTGGACCGAGTGGGGCAGCTCCATCCGGGTGCCGATCGAGAAGTGAGCACCGCGGCCACTTCCGTCGTCGACCACTCGGCGCTCAAGGTCAACCAGACCGGGATCGTCGCGACCGTCCTGGTCGCGTTCGTGGGCAGCCTGCTCTCGCCCGCGTTCCTGGTCCTGGTCCCGCTGCTCGGGGTGGCGCTGCTGCTCGGCACCTTCGTCCCGCAGCTCGCGCCGTTCAAGCAGCTTTACTTCAAGGTCCTCAAGCCGCGCGGCCTCGTCACACCACGTCCGGTGCATGACCGGCCGGAGCCGCACAACTTCGCCCAGGGGATGGGCGGGGTCGTCCTCGCCATCGCGTCGGTGTTCCTGCTGGCGGCGCCGGTCATCGGTCTCGCGCTTGCGCTGCTCGTCGCGGTGCTCGCATTTGTGAATCTCGCCTTCGGTTACTGCCTCGGCTGCCAGATCTTCTATCAGCTCGAGCGCAGGGGAGTCCTGAAGCCCTCGTGAGTGCGCAACTCTGGGCTCTGGCGGTGGTCAGCGCGGTGGTGCTGGCCGCCGCCGGCCTGGAGACCTTCCGGGCATGGCGGGCGCGGCGCATCGTGCGCGGCGCGCGCGGTGTGGCGGCGGGTGAGCCGTACATCGTGTACTTCACCGGCGAGAGCTGCACCGTGTGCAAGACGCACCAGGAGCCGGCGCTGGCGAAGCTCGACGGCGTGCGCGTCGACCATATCGATGCCATCCAGGACCGCGAGCTGGCCGACCGCTTCCATGTCTACACGCTGCCGACGACCGTCGTCATGGCGGCCGACGGCCAGGCGCTGCATGTCAACTACGGTTACGCGCCGGCGCCGAAGCTTGCGCGCCAGCTCGCCGAGGCGCGGGCCGGGAAACTGAGCGCCGCCACCGCGTAACCTTCGGCGTGATGCGCCGGCTCGCGCTCGCTGCCTTACTCGTCGCTTTCGTCGCGGCTTGCGGCAACGCTCAGACCGCCTCGAACGCTTCGAACTCTTCGAGCGCGCCGCTCGTGCTCGGGGCGATCTACCCGCTGACCGGACCGCAGGCGCCGGGCGGCAAGGAGGAGCTCGCCGGCGTGCAGGCCGCGCTGCGGCTGTCCGGCGCCAACGTCCGCCTGCAGGTCGTCGACGCGACAACGCCGGCCGCGGCCGCGGCGGCGGTGGACACGCTGGTGAAGCGCTACCACGTGCCCGCGATCGTGGGCACGTACGGCAGCACGCTGTCGGCCGCGGCGTCGACGCGGGCCGAAGAGCTGAAGACGGTGTACTGGGAGACGGGCGCGGTGGCCGACCCGATAACCGCCCAGCGCCGGTACGTGTTTCGCACGGTGGCCACCGGCAGCTCGCTGGGCCGGATGGCCGTGACGTTCACGCACGATGTGCTCGTCCCGAAGTTCGGGCTCGCGCATCCGCGCGCGGTGGTCGTGCGAGTCAACGACATCTACGGCCGGTCGGTCGGGGGTGGCGAGGTCGACCTCGCGAAGACCGAAGGCATCGACGTGGCCGACGTCATCGAGTACAACCCGGCGGCGTACGACGCGGGCGCGATCGTCGCGAGGCTCGCCGCCGACCGCGCCGACTTCCTCTGGGACGTGAGCTACCTCGACGACGGGGTCGCGATCTGGCAGGCGGTCCTGCAGAGCCACCTCGCGTTCAAGGGCGCGATCGGCACGAGCTCGGCGTTCTGCATGCCCGACTTCAGCGCGCGCGTCGGCGCCGGCTCGATCGGCGTGTACGCGGCGGACAAGCCCGACGACGCGATCAGCCCCGCCGCGCTTTCGCCGGCGGGCCAGGC
>CAYWTI010000274.1:0-10102 GCA_964461175.1 uncultured Actinomycetes bacterium
GTGGTCTGGGCGGCGCGGCGGCAGGGCTGCGACCTGCGCGAGCCGGTCGCGGGGGTCGACCTGGTCGAGCCGCTCGCGGCGCTGTGCGCGCGCCGCGGCCTCCGCCTTTTCCTGCTCGGCGCCGCGCCAGGCGTCGCCGCGGAGCTGGCGTCGCGGCTGCGTGAGGAGCACGAGGGTCTCGAGGTCAACGCCCATGCCGGCTCGCCCGACGCGAGTGACGACATCGAGACGCTCCACCGCATACACGACCACCGCCCCGACGTGCTGCTGGTCGCCTACGGTGCCCCGGCCCAGGAGATGTGGATCGACCGTCTGAAGAACCGGCTCGGGGTGTCGATCGCCATCGGCGTGGGCGGGGCGTTCGACTACCTGACGGGGCGGGTCCCGCGGGCTCCGGGCTGGATGCGCAGGGCCCGCCTCGAGTGGTTCGCTCGCCTTGTCCGGCAGCCGTGGCGCATCCGGCGGATGTCGGTGCTTCCGGTCTACGCGATCAAGGTTCTGCGCTCCCCCCGCTAACATCGCTCGCCGTGCTCAGCGTCGTCGTCCCCGCCTACAACGAAGAGCAGCGCCTCCCGCGCACGATCGAGCAGATCGAGACCTACCTCGCCGGCCGCAAGCTCGACCACGAGCTGATCCTGGTCGACGACGGCAGCGCCGACGGCACACGGCAGGTCATGGAGGCGGCGGCCAGGGTGCACCCGGCGGTGCGCATCGAGGTGCTGCCGCACAACCGCGGCAAGGGCCGGGCGCTGGCGGTCGGCGTGGAGGCGGCCAAGGGCGAACAGATACTGGTCACCGACGCCGACCTCTCGACGCCCATCGAGGAGCTGGAGAAGCTGCAGGCCGGGCTGGCCGGCGGCGCCGGCGTCGCCATCGCGTCACGCGCGCTGAAGGGCTCGCGCGTCGAAGTCTCGCAGCCCGTCTATCGGGTGTTGATGGGCAAGGGCTTCAACCTGATCGTCCAGGCGGTGCTGCTTCCCGGCATCTGGGACACCCAGTGCGGTTTCAAGCTCTTCCGCGCAGACGTCGCGCACAGCGTGTTCGAGAACCTCGTCACCGACGGCTTCGCCTACGACCCCGAGGTGCTGTACCGCGCGCGCAAGCACGGGGTCAGGATCGTCGAGGTTCCGGTGGTCTGGCGGAACTCGGCGCCGACGAAGGTCAGGCCCTTAAAGAGCTCTTTCGACATGCTTCGGCACGTCATCAGGCTCAGGATGCGGGCGTGAACGTTGCGGGCCGGCTGACCGAGCGGCGCACCGCGCCGACCGAGGTCCTCGTCGTCCTGCCAACCTACAACGAGAAGGAAAACCTCGAGCGCGTGGTGACAGGGGTGCGTCACCTCGGCCACGACGTGCTCGTCGTCGACGATGCGTCGCCGGACGGAACCGGTGAGATCGCCGACCGGCTCGCCGCCGCCGACCCGGGCGTCCGGGTGCTGCACCGCGAGCGCAAGCTCGGCATCGGCAGCGCGTATGAAGATGCGTTTCGCGTCGGCCTCGCGGAAGGCACGGCGCTGTTCATGGAGATGGACGCCGATGGGTCGCACCGCGCGCAGGACCTCGACGCGATCGTCGACGCGGCGCGCGGCTGCGGAGGCCTCGCGATCGGCTCGCGCTACATGCGCGGCGGGGAGATCGTCGGTTGGCCGGCGCACCGTCTCTTCCTTTCGCGTGGCGCCAACGTCTACACCCGTACCCTGCTGGGCCTGCGCGTGCGTGACTGCACGTCGGGTTTCCGCTGCTACACGCGCGACCTGCTCGAGGCCATCAAGCTCGACGAGGTCGTGTCCCAGGGTTACTCCTTCCAGATCGAGATGGTCCACAGGACGGTGAAGCTGGGCTATCCGGTCGTCGAGGTGCCGATCCGGTTCGAGGACCGTGTCGCCGGCGCCTCGAAGGTCTCGCAGGGCGAGATCCGGCGCGCGCTGTGGACGGTGCTGCGGCTGAGCGCGCGGCGATGAAGACCATGGAGCGGGCGGCCGCCGCGCCGGCGCCCCCGGCGCCGCCGGGCGGGGAGGCTTCAGACGGCGCCGCGAGGGATCTGTCGCAGTGGCGCCTGCCGCTCGCCATGGGCGCCGTGCTCGCGGTCGTCACCGCGATCCCTTACCTCTACGCCTACGCGGTCCAGCCACCGGGCCACGTCTTCGTCGGCTTCTTCTACCTCGGCGACGACGCGAGCACGTACCTCGCCAAGATGCGCCTCGGGCTCGAGGGCTCCTGGTCGTGGCAGAACCGGTACACGACCGAGGCGAGCCCGAGCGCGTACCTCTTCATGTTCTGGATCGTCCTCGGCCACATCGCGGCGGTGACGAACCTGCCGTTGATCGCGGTCTTCCACCTGGCCCGCGTCGCCGCGGCCTTCGCGCTCATGGCAGGGGCGTGGCTCTTCATCGGCCATTTCATCAAAGACCCGGGCGCGCGCCGTTTCGCCTTCTTCTTCTGCGCGCTCGGGCTGGGCATGGGGTACGTGATCCAGGCCTTCGGGCAGCCCGTGATCTTCGGCCATCAGACCGACACGCTCGACTGGCGGATGCCCGAGCTCACGGCCTTCTACTCCGTGCTCGCGCTGCCGCATTTCGCGTGGTCGGGCGTCTTCGCCGCCGTCGGCGTCGCGCTGACCCTCAAGGCGATCGACCGCGGGAGCATGGTGCTGGGTCTGCTTGCGGGCCTCGCCTGGCTCGGCCAGGCGTCGATCCACCCCCAGATGCCGATCCTGATGGGTGGCGCCACCGGCGTGGCTTTGCTGCTGCGGCCTGCGCGGCCGCGCGGATGGCTGGCGTTTGTGCTCGCATTTGCCATCCCCGCGCCCTACATCCTTTATTCGTACCTGGCGTTCGTCGGCAACGCGGAGGTCCAGCGCTGGACGTTCCACTCCAAGAACGCCCTCCCGCCGGAGTCGATCAGCCTCTTCTTCGCCGTGGCGCCCCAGCTGCTGCTGGCGCTCGTGGGAGTGCCGGGCGCGCTCCGCCGGCGCACGCGGGAGGACGTCTTTCTCCTCGCCTGGCTCGTGCTGCTCGCCGCGATCCTCTATCTGCCGAATCCCGCCGGCGACCTGCGCCGCCGGTTCCTCGACGGGATCTACCTGCCGCTCGTGGTGCTCGCGGCGAGAGGGATGTACGAGGAGATTCTGCCCCGCATCCGAAGCCTCCGCCTCCGCCGTCTCATCCCGTTCTCATATGTGTCGTTCGCCGCGATCGGCAGTGCCTTCCTCATCCTGGCGCCGCTCGCGGTCGCGACCGACCCGCAGTACACGTTCACGCTGGCCGAGTACAACGGTCTGTCATGGCTGGGGACGCAGCCGCAGGGCCGCGTCCTCTCGATGCCCGGCATAGGCCTGTACGTGCCGGCGTTCAGCTCCGACACCGTTTACGTCGGGCACTACGACGAGACCTTCGATTACGTGCACAAGACGCAGACGGCCCTTGCCTTGCTCACCGGGCGGCAGGACATCGTCGCCTTCGACCGCGCCAACGAAATTCGCTACGTCGTGTGGACGTCCGACCTCGGCACCCTGCCGCCCCAGGAGCTGGGGCCGCCGGCGTACCAGACGCCGACGGTCAAGATCTGGAAGCTGTACTAGCTGGGCGTCTTGCGCACGTAGATGACGGCCGTCTTGTCCTGGTACACCAGCGCCCAGTCGGGCTGGGTCGCGAGTAGGTTCGGCAGCGGGTCGCCGGTGTTCTCGACGACGTAGTCGACCTTGTACTTGTCGAGCACCTGGCGCCAGTTCGAGCGCACGTAGTACACGTCGGCGTACTCGTTGAGCAGGCCGTCGCCCATGAGCGCCGCCTCGCCGAATATGAACACGCGGCGGTTCGGCTGCGGGTAGAAGCGGTAGGCGAGGTAGCCGCCGAACCCGTACTGGTTGAACATGCGCGTGCCGACGTCGGGATGGGCCGCGAGCCAGTCGGCCGCGCCGACCGGATAGTTCGCCGTGTCGATCTGCGCCTGCCTCGTCGGGCTGATCGAGCTGGCGACGCGCAGCGACGTCGCGCCGGTGATCACGATCAACGCCACCGCGGTGATGGCGGCGAAGGCCGGCCGCGGCGGCAGCGACCAGCGCCAGCGCTGCGCAGCCTCGAACTCGGTCCACCAGCGGCCGTAGGTGTCTATGAGCACGGGCGTGACCGCGGCGATGAAGAGCGCGATGTTGCGCACGCTCTGGAGCGCCAGTCCGATCCCAACCGCGGCGAGGACCAGGTCGTACACGGACGGTCGCCTGAGCGCGAAGCCGCCGATGACGAGGAAGATCATGCCCTCGAACGGCCTGAGCTCGACGTTGTGAAAGTTCGGCGAAGCCCACTCCACGATCAGCCGCTGCTGCGCTTCGCTGCCCTGCGTCTCGAAGGGATAGGGGTAAAGGCTCAAGAAGTGCGGCGTCGCGGCGACGGCGACCCCGGAGACCAGGGCGACGATCGCCAGGCGCCGGACGTGCATCCAGTGGCCGGCATCGTTGCGGTTCCACGCCCAGCCCCACAGCTCCGACGCGATAGCCACGCCGAGCCAGACGAAACCGATGACCCATCCGCCGTGGAGGTTGGCCCAGGCGACCATCACGAGCGGGAACCACATGATGGCGCGGCTGCGGCCGGACAGGTACGCGCGCAGCCAGTAGAGCTCGAGGCAGCTGAGGGCGAAGGTGATCATCTGCGCGCGCGGGCCCCAGATGGGTGAGCCCGCGATGGCCGCCAGCGCGAGCCCGACGCCGATGAAGACGAACGGCTGCTTGCGCACCTGCAGGTAAAGGAGCCAGAAGCCTGCCCACGTCAGGAGCCCGAAGAGGATGACCAGCACCTGCAGGCCGACCGTGCTGTAGACGAGCCACATCAGGATCTCGGTCAGGTACTCGTGGTCCGTCCAGACGTGGTTCGACGCGGTGAAGGTGAAGACATCGGTGCTCGGCAGGCGGCCGTTCGCCACCATCCACTGTCCGATACGGAGGTGCCACCAGAAGTCGGGATCCTGCTCGGCGCCGATGAAGAGCGCGAGCACGACGACCATCACGCCGCCGATCAGCAGCGTGCGAGCGCTGAGCCTATCGCTCAGCCTCAACCCGTCAGCGGCGGCCGAACGGGTTGGGTAGGTAGCGGGGGACGCGTTTTGCATATTCCGGGTATTCAGACGGGAAGGAGAGCGCAAGGATGCGCTCCTCCCAGCGGATGCGCATGAGCTCGCAGGCGATGAAGTACGCGACCGCGAGCGCGCTGAGCCAGCCGGCGGTCGCGAGGTTGACGCCGATCGCGGTCGTAACCTCGCCGAGGTAGACCGGGTGGCGGCTCAATCCATAAGGGCCGCCGGTGACCAGGCGCCGCGCCTCCGGGATGATCGAGAACGACCGGCGCAGGTAGAGAAGGCCCCAGACGGAGTAGGCGAGCCCCGCCGTGGCCACGATGTCGGCGACGATCACCAGCTCCTCCCGGCGCGTGCCGCCGGGGAGAAAGCTCGCACCGATGGCGGCGAAGGTGCCGCTGAAGGCGATGAAGATCACAGCCAGCCGGTGGTCGGTGCCGCGCTGGGGAAGCCTGACGGCGTACAGCACGACCAGAAGGACGAAGTAGGCGAGAGCCAGCACCCGCTGCCCGACATAGAACCAGTCGATCGGCCGGTGTGCCTCCTGCACGGCCGGCCAGAGCAGGAGAAGGGCTCGGGCGAGGAAGACGCTGAAGAAAAGAGAGGGGACCAGGCGGCCCAGAAGGAGGTCGCGCCAGTAGGCCGCCGAGCGTCGCGCCACACGCGGCGCGGCCTCGCTCACCTCCGTCACAGCCATCCCGGCGAGCAAGGTTAGCGACCCGGAAAGGGGTCACGGTCGTTTTCGCTAATTGAATTGACCCGCCCCGGACCGATGAGTAGCATCCTCGCCGCGAGAGGCCCCGCCACCCCGCAAGAAACGGCAGGGGGCGGCGTCAAGCAGGTCAAGAACCTGTAGTTCAGGAAAAAGGAGGTGAAATCGCAGAGATGTTGAGCCTTTACTGGAAGCTTCGCAGCATTACGACTCGTCAGGAAGGGCAGGGCATGGTTGAGTACGCCCTGATCCTCGTGCTGGTCTCAATCGTGGTCATCGTGATCCTTCTTACGATGGGCAACCAGATCAAGAACGTGTTCTCGAACGTCGTAGCCGCTCTGGGAGCGTAAGAGCCCACGTAATCGCACCTTCAAGAGAGCCCCGCAAGGGGCTCTCTCTTCTTTACAGCGAATTGGGGTGAAGAACGCGGTCGCCGTGCTTACAATGTCGCCGCTCAGTCGGAATCAATCGGAGGTGACTTAGTCTTGGCCGTCGCACCTGCTGCTGCAAGGCCCCGTCCCGGCGGGGGTCGACTCTTCATCATCGTCGGGGTTCTGCTCGCCGCCCTGGCGTTCGGCGGCGTGTTCCTCCTCGGCAACCTCGGTGGTGGGGGAGGCATCGGCGGCCCATCCAACGTAGTCGTCATCGCCAAGCAGTCGATCCCGCTTCGGCACCAGATCACGGCGGCCGACCTGGAGACGGCAAAGGCCGGCGTCAGCGGTGACGCGAGCCTGAGCAACGTCTACACGAACATCAACGACGTCCGGGACAAGATCGCCCAGATCAACATCAGCAAGGGCTCGATCATCACCTCGGACATGCTCGCGACCGACCCGAACGTAGTTCCGACCTCGGCGTCTCCCGCGTACCTACCGCTGGCCAGTGGATGGGTCGCCATCACGATCCCGACCGGTGAGCAGCAGGGCGTCGCGGGCCACATCAGCGTCGGCGACTACTTCACCGTCATCGCCACAGTCCAGGTCACCCTTCTGTCTTCCAGCGGCCAGCAGCAGCTGACGGGGTCGGCGACGAAGACCGTCTTCACCGGCGTCCGTGTGATCGGACTCGGGCCGGCTTCGTCCGGGGTGACGTCCGCTGCCGGCAGCGGCACGACCACGACCGGGAACAACGTCACCACGACTGGCGTGACGTCGAGCCTGACCATCGAGATGACGCAGTGCGATGCGGAGTACATGACCTGGTTCCTGGTCAACGCGCAGGTGAAGTACTCGCTCGAGTCGTACAAGGACTACCAGGCATCGCCTCCTAGCTCGCCCGACCAGAGCTGCCTTTCCGTCACCGCGGCGGGCGGCGTCAGCGCCAAGCAGGTCGAGACCAGGTACAAGTTCATCGAACTCCTGACCGGTAAGTAGTCTCCCTTGGGGCTCCTCGACAGGGTCAAGCAGAACCAGACGGTTCCGCCCGTAGGACCGGCGGGCAACGGTCCCGCGACCGCGACCCTGCCGGGGGCGACCCCGTACACGCCGCAGGCGGCGGTCCCGGTGGCGCAGCCTGCGGCGCCTGCGCCCGCAGCCCCGACCTCGCTGTCGCAGGCCGCGGCCGCCGCTGGACGCCCGGTGGGCGGCGACCTGACCCCGGCTTTCACGGCCGCCAAGGTTCAGATCCACGCCAAGCTCATCGAGAAGTTCGCGGACGAGATCGACTCCTCGAACAAGGCCGGCGTGCGCGAGAAGATCGTCGAGCTCGCCGAGGAGTACTTCCGCAGCACGGCGATGACGATGACCAAGAACGACAAGGAGCGCCTTGTCGAATCGGTCCTCGACGACGTCCTCGGTCTCGGTCCGCTCGAGGCGCTGCTCGCCGACCCGAGCATCACCGAGATCATGGCCAACCACCCGAAGCAGATCTACGTCGAGAAGTCCGGCGAGCCGATCCTGTCCGCCGTGACGTTCGAGTCCGAGCGGCAGATGCGCCAGGTCATCGACCGCATCGTCAGCCTCGTCGGCCGGCGCGTCGACGAGTCGACGCCGATCTGTGACGCGCGTCTCAAGGACGGCTCCCGCGTCAACGTCGTCATCCCGCCGATCGCCCTCAAGGGCCCGGCGCTCACGATCCGAAAGTTCGCCAAGGAGAAGTGGGGCCCGGCCGACATCGTCAACCGATTCAAGTCCTCGAGCCCGGAGATCATGACGTTCCTCCGCTCGTGCGTTCGCGCGCGGCTCAACGTCCTCGTCTCCGGCGGCACGGGCTCCGGCAAGACGACCCTGCTCAACATCCTGTCGTCGTTCATCCCCGAGAACGAGCGCCTGATCACCTGCGAGGACGCGGCCGAGCTCCAGCTGCAGCAGCCGCACTGGGTCCAGCTCGAATCGAGGCCGCCCAACGTCGAGGGCAAGGGTGCGGTGCCCATCCGCGAGCTGGTCAAGAGCTGTCTGCGTATGCGACCGGACCGGATCATCGTCGGAGAGTGCCGTGGCGGCGAGGCGCTGGACATGCTCCAGGCCATGAACACCGGCCACGATGGCTCGATGTCGACGATCCACGCCAACAACCCACACGAGTGCCTCGTCCGTCTCGAGACGCTGGTCCTCCAGGCCGGCCAGGACCTGCCCTCGCGCGCCATCCGCGAGACCATCGGCTCCGCGATCCACCTGATCGTGCAGCAGTCGCGTCTGCGCGGAGGCGTCCGCCGCATCGTCAGCGTGGCGGAGGTCGTCGGCATCAAGGACGGCGAGATCCAGACCCAGGAGCTCTTCACCTTCAAGCAGGTCGGCGTGAGCCCGGAGGGCAAGGCGATCGGGTATCACACCGCGACCGGCCTCGTGCCCATGCGGCTCGAGCACCTGCGCGCCGAGGGTGAGGACATCCGCGAATCGCTGTTTGCGCCGCTGACGCAACCAACCCCGGATAAGCTGTACTGACCTTTCAGGAGGAATAGATGAACATCGCCGTGGTTTTCGGGCTGATCGCCTTCGCGGGCGTGTTCCTGTTCTTCCTGGGCATCAGCCAGATGCGCCGCGCCGCGGGCGGTTCCGAGGACTTCCAGGCCAGGCTCGCCGCTTACGGAGTGACGACGACGGCAGGCACACAGACGCTGCCGCAGTCGCAGGGCATGCGCGACACGCTCAACCGGCTGTTCTCGCCGGCGGCTGAGCGCATGGGCCGCGGCGACGTCAAGAAGGGCAAGCCTTCTGTTGCCGAGCAGCTGCAGCGTGCGGACCTGAAGCTGCGCCCATCGGAGTACTTCATGATCCAGCTCGGAAGCGGGGTGATCGTGGGCCTGATCGCCTACTGGCGCTGGGGCCTGATCTTTGCGCTTCTCTTCTTCCTCGGCTACCTCGCGCCGGGCTTCTACGTGAAGTACCGCATCAACCAGCGGCTGAAGAAGTTCAACGGCCAGCTCGGCGACACGCTGACGCTGCTCTCGAACGCCCTCAAGGCCGGCTACTCGTTCGCCCAGGCGATCGACACGGTGGCGAAGAACGCAGTGGCGCCGATCGGTGACGAGTTCGCGCGCGCGGTCCGCGAGATGAACCTCGGTGGCTCACCGGACGAGGCGCTGGCGAACATCACCAAGCGCATCGTCAGCGCCGACTTCGACCTGGTGGCGACGGCCTACTCGATCCACCGCACCGTCGGTGGCAACCTCGCCGAGATCCTCGACAACATCGCGTACACGATCCGCGAGCGCGTCCGCATCAAGGGTGAGATCCAGACCCTCACCGCCCAGGCGCGCGCGTCGGGCACGATCATCACCGCGCTCCCGATCCTGCTGGCGACCTTCATGTTCTTCGTCACGCCGACGTACTTCCAACCGATGTTCGGCAGCATCATCGGCTGGATCCTGCTCGTGATCGGCGCGTTCATGATCTTCATCGGCAACCTGATCATCCGCCGCATCACGGCGATCGAGGTCTAGTCCATGAGCACCACCATGATCCTGGCGTTTGCCGTCGGCATCGGCGTCCTGATGATCTTCATCGGCCTCGCCCGCACGCCGTCGTCGAGCAGCGCGGTCAGCGTCCAGCAGCGCCTCGCGGCGTACGGAGGCGACAAGCCGCTCACGGTCGAGGAGATCGAGCTCCAGAAGCCCTTCAGCGAGCGCGTGATGCGGCCAGCGATCGAAAGGCTCGGTTCCCTGCTGTCCCGTTCCACACCGCAGAAGGCAAGGCAGGACCTGCTCAACAGGCTCGAGCTCGCGGGGCGTCCTGGCAACCTCACGCCGGAGGACTTCGCCGCGGTGCGCCTGGTCGCGGCAGCGGTCGTCGGCGCGGTCGGCCTGCTCATCGGCCTTCTTCTCGCCAACCCGGTGTACCTCGTCATCTCGCTCGTTGCCGGCGTGATCCTCGGCTACTACCTG
>CAYWTI010000275.1:0-5542 GCA_964461175.1 uncultured Actinomycetes bacterium
ACCGTCGCGGTCATCGGTCTGGGCAAGATCGGATTGCCCCTGGCGGCGCAGTACGCAAGCAAAGGTCTAAACGTCGTCGGCTGCGATGTGCTGCCCGACGTCGTCGCCTCGATCAACGCCGGCAAAGCGCACATCCGGGAAGAGGCGGGTCTGGAGGAAACCGTCGCCGCGGCGGTGCGTGCCGGCCGCCTGCGGGCGACGACAGATACGACCGAGGCGGTGAAAACCTCCGACGTGGTCGTCGTCATCGTGCCGTTGATCGTGGCGCCGGACCGCAGCATGGACTACCGCAACATCGACGCCGCCACCGCGGCCGCGGGACGCGGCCTGCGCCGTGGCGCGCTCGTGATCTACGAGACGACTCTTCCGGTCGGCACGACGCGGCGAAGGCTCGGACCGATGCTCGAAAAAGCGTCAGGGCTCAGGGCCGGCGTGGACTTCAGCCTCGCCTTCAGCCCCGAGCGCCTGTACGCCGGCCGCATCTTCGAGGACCTGCGCAAGTACCCAAAGATCGTCGGCGGGATCAACGAGGCCAGCACTGAGGCGGCGGTGGAGTTCTACCGCGGCGTGCTCGACGCCGAGATCTGGGCCGTTGAGAACACCGAGACCGCCGAGTTCGCCAAGCTCGCCGAGACCACGTACCGGGACGTCAACATCGCCCTCGCCAATCAGCTTGCCCTGTACGCCGCGAGTCGCGACGTCAACGTCATCGAGGCCTTCAAGGCCGCCAACTCGCAGCCCTTCTCGCACATCCACCGGCCCAGCCTTGGCGTCGGCGGCCACTGCATACCCGTCTACCCGCACTTCCTGCTCGAGGACGCGAGCAATGGTGAGCTGAGCCTGGTCCGCGACGGACGCAAGACCAACGACGGCATGGCGGAGGTCGGCGTCCGCCAGCTCGGTCGTCTTCTGGGCGGGCTCGAGTCGCGACGCGTGCTCGTGCTGGGCGCGGCCTACCGCGAGGACGTGAAGGAGCTCGCATTCTCGACGGTGTTCCCGCTGGTCGAGCTCCTGCACCGCGCGGGCGCACATGTGCTGATCCACGACCCGTTGTTCGAGGGCAGCGAGCTGCGCGCGCTGGAAGCCGAGGTCGTCGACGACATCGACTCGGTTCGCGGCGTCGACGCCGTGGTGGTCCAGGCCTGGCACGAGCAGTTTCACGGCCTGGACTGGCGCCGGTTCCAGGGCCTGCAGGTCGTTCTCGACGGTCGCGGCACGCTCGACGCGAACGCCGTGCGGCAGGCCGGCGCGACCTACATCGCGATAGGCATCTCGGAGTCCCGCGCCGCCGCTCCGAAGTAGGCCGCCTCGAGCAGGTGCAGATGTCGCTGCAACCCGTGGTTGCGCCGCACCCAAGCGCGGCCCTCGCGCGAGAGATTCTCGAGTCGTCTTGAATCGTCCTTCAACCGCTCGATCTGAGCGATCAGCTCATCGGCGCTGTACGAGGAGACGACCGGCGGCTTGTCGCCCGGATAGAGCTCGCGGTCGATGCCGCTGATCAGCGGCCGCCCGGCCGCCATCGCCTCGAGCTCCGACAGGCCGAGCGCCCCCTGCTCCATCTGGCCGACCACCAGGTCGAACTGCTCGAGGAACTTCCCGATCTCGTCGTGCGGCACGGGCGGAACGAAACGCACGACATCGCCATAGCGGCGCCTCAGCTCGTCCGTCATCGGACCCCACGCGAGCGCGGTCACCTCCATGGACGCCGCCAGGTGACGCACAGCCGGGAACACGTAGCGGATCCCCTTCACCGGGTCGAGCCGCATGAAGATGACGATGGAGCGGACTCGCCGCGGCGCTTCCGACCTCGCCGCGACCGCGCGCACGTTGATCGGGTTCGGCAGGTAGACGAGCTTGTCGCTGAAGCGCGCCACGTACGGCTCCAGGTTGGGGGTCACGTAGAAGATCTTCTTCGCGGCGTCCAGCACGAGCCGGTTCAGGCGAAAGACGCCCGGCGCGTTCAGCTCGACGTGCAGGTCGGAGCCGTGCGCCTGGATGAAGAACGGCTTGCCGGCCAGGAGCCCGACGATCCCGCGCGGCACCCAGTGGATGTGGATGACGTCGTAACGGCCCCGCCGCAGCTTCAGGACGACAGGCAGGTACAGCAGCAGCCGGATCGGCAACGTCAGCGCCTTGACGACCCAGCTCCAGCGCGAACCGAACTGCGGCATGTGGATGTGGTCGACCTCGTGACCGGCGGCGCGAAGGATCTCAGCCTGCGTTGCCGCCACCCCCGCGACGTCGTGCACGAGCGCAATCCGGGCCACGCCGATAGAACGCGTGACGGGGCCACCGCAGCGCCGTCGCGGCGCGAATCGCTCGAGGCGCGTAATCTTGCCCGTCCATGGCCCGTTCTACTGGTATGGGCTTCATCAGGTTCGCGATGGCGGTCTCTACGCTGGCGCTCGCGATGGCGGCTTGCGGCGGCTCGAACCCGGGGAATGCCGCGAACTCGCCCTCGGCGGGCGCCTCGCCGTCAGCGGCGGCGAGCACATCGCCGTCTGCCGCGGCGTGCACCACCTCTGGCGCCGCCGTCAACTGGCCCGCCCCCGACACCGCGCCCGCGTCGCCGGCGATAACCTCGGTCACCGCGAGCGGCGACGTGCTGACCATGACCTTCCGCCAGGGCACTCCGCAGTTCGAGCTGGCCCAGCAGCCGGACACCCACTTCAGCAAGGACCCCAGCGGCCAGCCGGTCACACTCGCCGGCAACGCAGGCGTCAAGATCACGCTTCGCGGCTTCCGCGGCGACATGCAGAACTACGCCGGCTCGACCTCGATCAACTCGAGCGGCGGCGTGTTGCTGCAGGTCATGGAGATCGGCGACTCGGAGGGCGTCGTGACCTGGGCCGCCGGCGCCAACGGCGCCGCCTGCGCGACCGTGACGGCGTCCGGGTCGACCCTGACCTTCCACTTCATTCACCAACCGGCGGCTTGATCTTCCGGCTCTAAGCGGCGGGTCCGAACCGCATAATTCGCCACCGTCATGAGAAGAGCGGTGCTCGCGCTCGCGCTGACCGCCGCGGCCGTTGCGGCCGTCGGCGCCACGGGTGTGAGCGCCGACGCGTCGACCACCATCTACGCCACGCCGCACAACGGTTCGAGCGCCGGCCAGAAGGTGACGTTCACGGCGTCGTTCACCTTCGCGTGCGGCGACCAGGTGAACACCCACTACTTCGTCGTCGACAAGGAGGCCTTTTCCAGCACCTTGACGCAGGCCGGACACCACGCGGTCGAGACGCTCTCCGTCTCCACCCTGGCCCCCGGCAGGCACGCGGTCAGCTACCACTGGGACACGACCGGCGCATCCGGCCAGACGTGCCAGGGCGGCGCCTCGCTCTACTACACCGTGACCGCCGGCCCGGCGCAGGCCGCCACGCCGTCCGCTCCACCGCTCGCCGCCTCGCCGGTGGCAGCCACACCGTCGCCCCGCTTCGCCAACGACGTCGCCGCCGCCGGCGTCCGGCCGAAGAACGCGCCGCCCCCGGCCGGGGATCCGAACTACGGCTACCTCGCCCTCGCGCTGATCGGGCTTGCGGTCTGGGCCGGCGTGGGACTGGTCGCGCTGCGCCGCTAGGCCAGCGCTTGCTCCAGGTCCGCGATCAGGTCGGCGGCGTCCTCCACCCCGATCGACAGCCGGATCAGCCCGTCCCCCACCCCCGCCCGTTTGCGCTCCTCCGCCGGGATCGACGCGTGCGTCATCCGCGCCGGATGCTCGGCCAGCGACTCGACCGCCCCCAGCGACTCGGCCAGGGCGAAGATCCGCAGGCGCTCGAGCACACGGAACGCGGTCGCCTCGTCGGCCACCTCGAAGCTCACCATGCCGCCGAACATGCGCATCTGCCTCGCCGCCAGCGCTCGCTGCGGATTGACGTCGAGGCCCGGGTAGTAGACACGCTTCACGGCCGGGTGCCGCGACAGGGCCCGCGCGACCTCCGTCGCGTTCTCGCTCTGGCGCTCGACGCGCAGCGCCAGCGTCTTCACGCCGCGCAGCAGCAGCCAGCAGTCGAACGGTGACGGCACGGCGCCCACCGCGTTCTGGTGGAAGCGCAGCCGTTTCTCGAGCTCCGAGTCGTTTGTCATCAGCGCGCCGCCGACCACGTCGCTGTGGCCGCCCAGGTACTTGGTCGCGCTGTGCACGACGACGTCGGCACCGAGATGGAGGGGCTGCTGCAGGTAGGGCGTCGCGAACGTGTTGTCCACGCACACCATCGCGCCCTTGCTGTGCGCGATCTCGCTGACGGCGTCGATGTCGACCACGCGCAGCAGCGGGTTGGTGGGCGACTCGAGCCACAGCATCCGCGTCCGCGACGTCATCGTGCTCTCGACCACGTCGAGGTCCGTCGCGTCGATGCCGGTGAACTCGAGGCCGTAGCGCTTGAGCACCTTGTCGAACAGGCGGAACGTGCCGCCGTACACGTCCTCCATGTAGACGACCTGGTCGCCGGGCTCCAGCAGTAGCATCAGCGTCGTCTCGGCGCCGAGCCCGGACGAGAACGCGAGGCAGTGCTTCGCGCCCTCGAGCGCGGCGAGGTTCTCCTCGAGCGCGTTGCGCGTCGGGTTGCCGGTGCGCGAGTACTCGAAGCCCTTGTGCTTCCCGACCCCCAGCTGCGCGTACGTCGTCGCCATGTGGATCGGCTGCACGACGGCGCCGGTCTCGGGGTCCGGCCCCTGGCCCACGTGCAGAGCGCGGGTCGAGAAACCCCAGCCCTCGGACTGATCCGGCAACCTAACCCCGGCCGCGGTGGGCGACGAACTCGAGCAGGTCGGCACGGGTGATCACGGCCACGGGCTTGCCCGTGTCGATGACCAGCACGGCCTGCTCGCCGCGCAGCAGCGGCTCGAACGCGTCGTCGAGCGAGGAGTCGACCGCGACCTGGCTCAGCGGCGCGTCCATCGCCGCCGACACCGCGGTGGTCACAACCGCGGGATCGCGGTAAACGCGGTCGAGCAGCGTGCGCTCCTGCAGCGTGCCGATGACGCCCTGGCCGTTCGACTCCTCGACGACGGGCAGCTGCGAGATGCCGTAGCGCTGCATGAGGTCGATCGCCTCGCCGACCGAGCGGCTGCCTTCGACGGTGACGAGCTGCGGCACGCCCCTCGGATGCGAGGCGAGGACTTCCCGGATGCGCACCGCGCCGAGCCGCGCCAGGTAGCCGTTCTGCCGCATCCACTCGTCGTTGAAGAACTTGCTCAGGTAGTTGCGCCCGGTGTCCGGGAACAGCACGACGATCACGTCGTCCGGGCCGCGGTCGCGCGCCACGGTCAGGGCCGCGTGCAGCGCCATGCCCGACGAGCCGCCGACCAGGATGCCCTCCTCGCGCGCCAGCCTGCGCGCGGCGAGAAAGGACTCCTTGTCGGTGACCTGCACGATCTGGTCCACGAGCTCGATGCTCATCGTCCCGGGCATGAAGTCCTCGCCCACTCCCTCGACCTTGTAGGGCGCGATGGGGCCGGAGTACAGCGACCCTTCGGGGTCGGCGCCGACCACGTGCACGGCCGGCTTCTGCTCCTTGAGGTACTTGGCCACGCCGCTGATCGT
>CAYWTI010000276.1:0-3056 GCA_964461175.1 uncultured Actinomycetes bacterium
GACGCGCTCGGCGAGCCGCCGCAGCTTCCGCCGCCGCAGCTGCGGCCTCCGGCCGCGGCATCGCCGCGCGGTTACACGAACCTCATGGCCCTTCTTGCCGCGGGGCTTGCGATCGTGCTCGTCATCGTCCTGGTCGGCACGCGCGTGATGCTGCACCCCCAGGGTCGCAACAGCCTCGTCCCCGCGGCAAGCCCAGGCGCGACGCCTGCAACGACGCCTGCCGATTCGTTCCCATGCGCGCTGGCCGCGATGGTCACCGTGGAGGCCGACAGCGGCACCCCCGGCTCGACGCAGATCACCTACATTCCGGGCTTCGTCAACATGCCGAGCGGCGAGTTTCGGGCCGACCCACGCGCAAGCGTCGCCGACCTGCCGCACGCGACCGGCTTCGGGCCGACGGTCTACTCCGCGGCCGCCGGACGCTGGCTGCCCGCGATCCCGAGCTCGGTGTCGCCGGAGGGCCTCAGGTACGCGTACGTGAGCCCGACCGGAGCTTCCTCGTCCGCGCTCCACGTCGTCGACGTGCGGACGAAGTCCGACCGCGCGCTGTGGAGCTACGGCGCGGACGTCAACGTCCTCGGATGGGACGACCGCGGCATCCTCGTCATGACCGTCCCGTTCCGCGGTGGCATCGCCAACTTCTGGCGGATCGACCCCGGCACGGGGCGGGCCTCGAGCGCGCCCGCAAGCGACAATCCGAACCAGGTGGCTGTCGGCTTGGCCGGGCCAGCCAGCGGCGGCTTCAGCCCGCTCGGCAGCGACGGCCACGGCAGCACCGTCTTTCGCCTCGGCTCGAGAGACCCGGGAACGATCTACAGCGTCGTGCTCGTCAGCGGGGGCAGAGTGACGGCAACCCTGTACTACGGTCGCACCGGCGACGCCAAGGATTTCGACCCCGATGTGGTGTCCTTCGACGCGCACGGCATCTGGCTTGCCAACTTCGACTCCACCCGGGTCTGGCTGTGGCGTGCAGACTCGGGGCTGCAGAGCTTCGCGGTGAGCGGGCTGCCGAGCGTGTCCGTGCCCTCCGGCGGCCACGGGTTTGAGTCACTCGGAACCGCGGGGCCGTGCGTGCCGGGAACGTTCACCGGAGTCGCCGCGCCGCCAGTCACGGCGCCGTCCCCGTCCCCGACGCCCGTCGTCGATTGGAGTCCGCTCCTTGCCCGGCCGCTGCAGATGCCGGGGATAGCGCCTGGAGCGACCTGCCCGGCGTCGCCGCAGAAACAGCTCGACGTCCACGCCGCGAACGGCAAGAACGGGCCCGACTACGGCTACGGGCCTGGACCGGCCTACGTCAGCGGGCAGGACACGTGGTACTCGGCGGGCTCGCAGGGCATCGCGGTTCTCGTCGAGCCGCAGTCGCGAGGCCCGGTCCTGATGCGCATCCGACGGATCGACGGCGGCTCGGGCTCGGTCTCAAGCTTCCAGCTGGGCGTGGACCTCGGTGCCGGCGCGATCGGCATCCCCGGCGGCGCGCCGCCTCCTTATTGGGAGGTGGCGGGCGGAGGCATCACGTTCAGCGCGCCGGGTTGTTACGGCATCCAGTTCGACGGCGCCGGCTACACCGACGTCGCCGTGATCCGGGTCGTCAAAGGGCCGCCCCCGCCGGGATAGCGTCCTCGTCGGCGCTCAAGTCCGCCATGGTCGCGCGCGCGATCTCTTCCAGCGACTTGCCGCGGTCGCGTTCCAGCACGCGCATGCGCTTGTCGAACTGCGTGCTCGCGTAGTCGATGTACGTCGTCATCTTCTGGCCGAACGGGCCGTGCTCGTCGTCGTAGTGCTCCCAGAACTCGCTGACGACGCTGAGCGCAGGCCCGAGCAGCTCGTTCATACGCGCGTTCATCACGTCCCACCCGTCCGGCGAGGCGTTGATGAGGCGGTCGAGCAGGAACACGCCGTAGCGGATGTGCCGGCTCTCGTCGCGCGCGGTCAGGCGGATGCCGTCGAGCAAGCCCGGCAGCTTGCCGTTGGCCTCGAGCGACTGGCGAAAGCCGTGGTACCCGGTCTCGGCGAGCACGCCCTCGATGATCATGTTGTAGGTCACCGACGCGCGGATCTGCGCCTCGACCGAGCGATCGGTCTTGAGCGCATCGAGCGCCTCCGGCAGCTCGACGAGGAACAGGTACCGGTAGCTCGGCGTGAGGTAGCGCTGGAGGTCCTTCGGCGCGAGCGCGACCTCGTCGAGCCAGCGGCGGAAGAACTCGACGTGCTTGGCCTCCTCCCATAGAAAGGACGTGAGGTACATCTCCTCTTCGAGCCGGCCCTCGGAGGCGACGGCCATGATGAGCGGCAGAAGGTCGCTGGTGACGCCCTCCTCACCGGCCTGGAACAGGGCGAGCGTGCGTAGGAGGAAGTCACGCTCCTCGTTAGTGAAGGCGTTCCAGTCGGCGGCGTCGCGGCTGAAGTCGAGCGCCTGAGGGTCCCACGTGCCGAGCTTCTTGGCCTTCTGGAAAAGACGCATCGGCACCGACTCCCAGTCGAGGCCGCGGCCCGAGATCGTGGCGTATCCGTCGCGGGTCAAGACGAGGGGCAGTGTAAGCCCGGCCGGGCGGTTTGCCCACCCGGCCGGTACGGTCACGCGGTCTTTGCGCAAAGCGGACCCTTCCAAGGGTTCTTTGGCGGCCGCTTTGCGCAAAACGCACCGAAAGTTATGCCGTTCTCTGGCCGGTGAGCCAGCCGCGCCTCACTTGTAGAAGTACGGATCGAGGACCCGCACCGGCGTGATCCTGTCCGCCGGCAGCTGGTTGAGCTTGGCGGCCTGGCGGATGGCGTCGGGGCTCGGCGCGTCGTAGATGCAGAACGTCTTCTTGTGGTCCTCGGTGACGTACGAGTGCACCCACGTGACGCCCAGCTCGGAGTTTGTGCCGACGACCGACATGCAGGCCTGGGCCCCCGCATCGGTCAGCGGTATCTCGAGCCCATCCGGAAACGAACGCTCGACCATGAAACGTGCCATGCGAACCTCCTCGCGTGTGATGCGTTCGAGGCTATGGCTCGCACGGCGCCCAAACATCCGGGAGAAGGCTCAGGTGGTGCTCAGTTCACGTGCTCATTTT
>CAYWTI010000277.1:0-3617 GCA_964461175.1 uncultured Actinomycetes bacterium
TGAGCGACAGGTGAGCGAGAACAAGGTCATCGACGCCCGGTCGGACGACGAGCAGTTCGACCTCACGCTGCGTCCGCGGTTCCTCGCCGAGTACGTCGGCCAGGAGCAGGTGCGCGAGAACCTCGGCATCCTGCTCGAGGCCGCGCGCCGGCGCGACGAGCCGGTCGAGCACGTCCTTCTATGCGGGCCACCGGGCCTGGGCAAGACGACGCTCGCCCACATCATCGCCAACGAGCTTGGGGTCGCCATCAAGGTCAGCTCGGGGCCCGCGATCGACCACCAGGGCGCCCTCGGCTCGATCCTTCTGAACCTCAGCACGCGTGATGTCTTCTTCATCGACGAGATCCACCGTCTCAACACGATCGTCGAAGAGTCGCTCTACCCGGCGCTCGAAGACTTTCGCTTCGACGCGGTGCTGGGAAAGGGCGTCGGCGCCAGCGCGGCGACCCTGCCGCTTCCGCATTTCACCTGCGTCGGCGCGACGACCCGACAGGGCCTGCTGAGCGGGCCGCTGCGCGACCGCTTCGGCGCCGTCTACAGGCTCGACTTCTACACCAAGGCCGAGCTGGAGAAGATCGTCGCCCGCTCGGCGCGAATCCTGGACATCGAGGTCGCACCCGATGCCGTTTCCGAGATAGCGCGGCGGGCGCGCGGAACGCCGCGCATCGCCAACCGCCTGCTGCGCCGGGTTCGCGACTACGCCCAGGTGAAGGGTGACGGCCGCGCGACCGTCGACGTGACGCGCCGCGCGCTCGCGATGCTCGAGGTGGACGAGATCGGGCTCGAGCCGCTCGACCGGCAGCTGCTCGAGAACGTGATCTTGAAGTTCAGGGGCGGGCCGGTCGGCCTCGACACCATCGCGACCTCGCTCTCGGAGGAGCCGGAGACGGTCGAGGACGTGCACGAGCCGTACCTCATACAGATCGGTTTTCTCGCGCGCACCGCGCGCGGGCGGGTCGCCACGGAGCTCGCCTACCGCCACCTCGGGATCGCGCCCCCGGCGCCCGCGTCGGAGCAGACCCGCCTACTCTGAAACCGTGTCCGACATCGGGCGGCTGGTGCTGGTCTTTGGCGTGGTCCTGGTCGTGGTCGGCGGCGCGCTGATGCTGTTCGGCCGCCTCCATCTTCCCGGCGACATCACGATTCGTAGCGGCGGCACGACCATCTACCTTCCGCTCGCGACCAGCCTGATCCTTTCCGTGGTCGCCACGATCGTGCTCAACCTCGTATTCAGGCAGCGGTAGGCCGCCTCAACGTAGACTGGTTCGCCGCCCATGCAGTTAGTCCTCAGCTGGCCGATCCGGCTGTTTGTCGTCGGTGTCCTGATCGTTTCGCTGTTCGTCGACGGCGCCGGCTACGTCTACCGCGTCGCGAACCGCTGCCCGATGACCGGACCGTGCGCGGGATTGCCGCCGAACTTCGGAGGATTGCAGCTCTACTTCCACAAGGGCCTCGACCTGGCGGGCGGAACTCACATCGACTACCAGCTCACCAACTTCCCGGCGGGCCAGTCACGCGCCGATGTGCAGCAGCGGACGATCGCCGTGATCAACAAGCGCGTGAACTCGCTCGGCGTGAGCGAGCCCGAGATCCGCGGCGCCGGGGCCAACAACGACCGCATCACCGTCGACCTCGCCGGGGTCAACGCGGAGCAGGCGCAGAAGACGATCGGAGCCGTCTCCAAGCTCGTCTACACGAGCTGGGTCCCTGACGACAAGGTGACGAACGGCCCCGAGCCCGGCTTCAAGCCGCAGCTCACCGGTCTGACCGGCAACGACATTTCGACGGCCAGCGCGAGCATCGACCAGAACGGAACGTCGTGGGTCGTCAACATCACCTTCACGCAGGCGGGAGCCAACAAGTTCGACGACCTGACCCGCGCGAATGTCGCGGCCTGTCCGGGCGACCCCGCGACGGTCCAGACCGCCAACTGCCCCCAGCGCCACCTCGCGATCTGGCTCGACCTGACGCAGGCCGATATCGACCACTGGGAGGACCCGGCATACGTCGGCAAGGTGAGCGGCGCCTATGACCCGCAGTGTCTGGCGGCGCAGACGCCCGGGACGGTCTGCGGCAAGTTCCTCACCGACCCGATCACGCTGCAGGAGATCTCCGGTGGCCAGGCGCAGATCAGCGGCACGTTCACCCAACAGAGCGCCAACGACCTCGCCACCGGCATCAACTCCGGCTCGCTGCCGGTAGACCTGGTCGCGCTCGACGTGACGCAGGTCAGCGCGACGCTCGGCGCGCAGTCAGTGAAGCTCAGCATCGCCGCCGGCCTGCTTGGCCTCGCGATCGTCGTCGTCTTCATGATCATCTACTACCGCCTGCCAGGATTCCTCGCGAGCCTGGCGCTGCTGTTCTACGCGGGCGCGGTGCTCGCGATGTTCAAGCTCATTCCCGTCACGCTGACCCTCGCCGGCATCACCGGCTTCATCCTCAGCGTGGGCATGGCTGTCGATGCCAACGTGCTGATATTCGAACGCTTCAAAGAGGAGGTGCGCGCCGGGCGCACCATCACCGCCGCCGTCGACGCCGCCGTGCGCCGCGCGTGGCCGGCGATCCGCGACTCGAACACGTCGACCTTCATCACGTGCGTCATCCTCGGCTTCGTCGGCCCGGCTGCCGTCAAGGGCTTCGCCATCACGCTCGCGCTTGGCGTGGTCACGAGCCTCGTGTCCTCGATCGTGGTCACGCACAACCTGCTTGCCATCGTCCTGGCCGGCTCAGGCTTCCGGCGCGCCGCGCTGCTCGGGGTGGACCGTGTCCGAAGTGTCTGACCTGCGGGCGGATGAGCCCGCCGCCGGCGTCGACGAGGATGACACGGAGGAAGAGGAAGAGGCACCCGTAGCGCAGGCAGCGTCACCTGCTCCGGAGGCGGCGCCGCCTCCCGAACCGCGCGTCCGCCGGCTGAACATCATCGGCCGGCGCAACTGGTTTTTCGCGCTGTCGCTGCTCGTGATCGTGCCCGGGATCATCTCCATGTGGCACAACCACTTCCTGCTCGGCATCGACTTCGCCGGCGGAACCGAGCTGACCGTGAACTTCGCGGACAATCCGTCGCTCGCGCGGGTCCAGACGGTTGTCAACGCGGAGCACGTCAACGGCGAGGTGATCCAGGCCGGAACCGGCTACATCATCCGCTACCCGCCGCTGAACCCCACCCAGCTGCACAACATCCAGGCCGACCTGCAGAACCAGCTAGGGCCGACCAACGTGCAGCAGATCCTGACCGTCGGAGGGACCATCGCAGGCGAGACCATCGCGCTGTCGCTGCTCGCGGTCGTGCTTGCCTCCGTCGCGATCCTTCTCCTCCTTGCCATCCGGTTCCGCAATGTGCCGGGAGGATGGCGTGCCGGCTTCCAGTTCGGCGGGTCGGCGCTGGCAGCCTTGCTGCACGATGTCTTCGTCCTGACCGGGCTTTTCTCGATCTTCGGCACGGTCCTGAACCTGCAGGTGGGGGAGATCAACTCGTACTTCGTCACGGCCGTGCTGACGGTCGTCGGCTTCTCCGTGCACGACACGATCGTGGTGTTCGACCGGATTCGCGAGAACCTGCGGGTGAGTCAGCGCCTTTCGTTCGAGCAGGTCGTGAACCTGAGCATCATGCAGACGGC
>CAYWTI010000278.1:0-7327 GCA_964461175.1 uncultured Actinomycetes bacterium
GGGCAGGCCGACGAGGAACCCGACCACGCCGGCGAACAGCACGGCGGCGGCGACGTTAAGGGCCATCGGCGTGTGCCAGTGCAGGTCCATCAGGACCGACACGTACGCTCCGATCGCCATGAAGCCGGGCGCCGCGAGCGAAAGCTGCCCTGAATAGAGGACGAGGAACATCGAGATGGCGAGCATGCCGTTGATCCCCACCTGCGAGATCAGCAGCGTGTGTGAGTTCCAGAAACCGATCGGATCGCTGAACAGCTGGATGAAGAAGTCCATCGACCGCTAGATGCGCTCGCGCAGCCGCGTGCCGAACAGGCCCTGCGGACGAAGGACGAGCATCAGGAACAGGGCAGCGAACGCTACGCCGCCGCGCGCGCTGCTTCCAAACGTGACCAGGGCGAGGATCTCGATCAGGCCGAGCAGGTAACCGCCGATGACCGCGCCGGGGATGCTGCCCATGCCGCCTAGGACGATCACCGCGAGGCCGCGCACCTCGACGTTGTCGCGCCCGATGTAGGGGCTGATGTCGCCCAGCGCGAGGCCGAACAGGATGCCGGCGAGACCGCCCAGCGCCGAGGAGATGACCAGCGTCAGCGCGATCATGCGATCGACGTCGAGGCCCATCAGGCGCGCGGCGCGGGGGTTCTCGGCCACCGCCCTGAGGCCGCGGCCGACCTGCGTGTAGCGCATCACGTAGCCGAGCACGAGCATCAGCGCGATCGAGATCGGGATGATCAGCACCTTGCTGGCCTCCAGGGTGAGGTCGCCGATGTGCCACGTTGGATCAGGCACCGTCCCGCTGGGGAAGGCGACCGAGTTCGCGCCATCGACCCAGAGCCACGAGAAGAAGCTGTCGCTCTTACCCTGCTCGACCGCGGCGACGATGATCAGCGCCATGCCGATCGTGGAGATGAGGGCGGCGATCGGAGGTGCTTGCCGGCGGCGGAGGGGCCGCAGGCAGACGTACTCGATCACCAGGCCCATCAGGGCGGTGCTCGCGATGCCAATGACGCAAGCCAGCCAGAAGCTCAGCCCGTGGTTCGCGACCATCGAGTACGTCAGCGCCGCGCCGAGCATGAAGACGGCCGAATGCGCGAGGTTGAGGATGTCGAGGATTCCGAAAACGAGCGTGTAGCCGACGGCGAACAACGCGTAGATCGAGCCGATGAAGATCGCGTTGACGAGCTGCTGATCCATCAGCCGCTCACGTCAAAAGGGAGGAAGGGGCCCGGGTGGATGGGCCCCATCCTTCCACCGTTCAGCTGGCGGGAATCGACTTGACGAGCGTGAAGCCGCCGGCGCCGTCCATCTGGATGACCCAGACGGTCTGCTTGACGTCGTGGGTGGACGTGAACTGGAACTGCCCGAGCGGGGTCTGGATGTTCACGCTCTCGAGGGCCGAGCGGAGCTTGTCGCGGTCACCCGGGAGGTCGGAGAACGTCAGGTTGGCCCGCTTGGCCGCGTCGGCGATGATCTGGATCCCGGTGAAGCCCTGCGCCGCGAACTGGTCCGGGTCTTTGCCGTACTCCTTCTTGTAGGCGTCGACGAAGTCCTTGTTCGTTGGGAACGTGTTGCCGATGTACCAGGCGCTCGCGCTGCGCGCGCCCTTGCCCGCCGCGCCCGCCTGCTTCGAGACGGTGGCGGTGTTGAACCCGTTCCCGCCGAGGAACTGGCCCTGCCAGCCCTGGTTGCGGGCGTTGGTCATGATCTTGGCCGGGATGCCGCCGAGCGACGTGATGAAGATCACGTCCGGCTTGAGACCGACCGCCTGTGTGACGTAGGGCGACAGGTCGGCGTCGTTCTTGCTGAACGGGATGACCTTCAGCAGCTGGATGTTGTACTGCGCGACGGTGTTCTGCACGATCTTGCCGCCGTCACTCGAAAACTTGTCGTCCTGGGCGACGAGCAGGACGCCGGTCTTGGGGTGCTGGTCCTCGGCGTAGGCCTTGATGTTGTCGGGGATCGCGGTCTCCTCGCCGAGGCTGTCGCGGAAGACGTACTTGCACGGCGTCGTGTCGGGGAACTTGCAGTCGGGCACGATGTGGATGCCGGTCGTGCTGACGGCGACGATCGGCGTCTTCAGGCTTTCGGCCAGCGGGTGGACCGCGACCGCGGAGTTCGACAGCGTTGGGCCCAGCAGCGCCATCACCTGGTTCTCCTGGATGAGCGTCTGCGCCTTCTGCGCCGACTGCGCCTTGTCCGAGGCGTCGTCCTCGACGGTCAGGTCGATCTTGGCCCCGTTGATCCCGCCCGAGGCGTTGATCTGCTTGACCGCAAGCATCATGCCGTCGCGGCTCTGCGGACCATAGACGCCGCCGGCGCCCGTGATCGACAGCACGGCGCCGAGCTTGATGGTCTTGCCGGAGTAGGAGTTGCTCGAACCCCCGCCTCCACCGCCGGTCGACCCACAGGCGGCGACAATCAGGCCGGCGATCAACATGGAGACGACTCGCGTGCGGTTCATCTCACTCCCCCAAACCGAACTTAGCGAGTATTTAACTTAGCAAACCCGCTGCGGTCACTTTGCCTTGAGGCGCCGGCGCAGCCGCACGAGGTCGAGCTTCGGCTTCGGATACCGCGGGTCCATCTCGCGCAGCGTCTCGGTCAGCACCATCGTCACCGCCCAGTCGCGGTACAGCTTGTCGTTGGCCGGGATGACGTACCAGGGCGCGGCCGGCGTGGTGCAGCGACCGACCGCCAGCCCGTACGCCGCCATGTAGTCGTCCCAGTGCGCGCGCTCGGCGATGTCGTTCTCGTTGAACTTCCAGCGCTTGTTCGGGTCGTCGAGGCGGGCGAGCAGCCGGTTGCGCTGCTCGTCGTAGGAGATGTGGAGGCAGAACTTGACGATGGTCGTGCCGGCTCGAGCCAGCTCGGCCTCGAACCTGTTGATCTCCGCGTATCGGCGCTCGATCACCGCCGCCGACGTCAGTTGATGGACACGCGCGATCAGCACGTCCTCGTAGTGCGAGCGGTTGAAGATGCCGATGTCGCCGGGCTGCGGCAGCCGCTTACGGATGCGCCACAGGAAGCCGTGCCGCCGCTCTTCCGGCGTCGGCGCCTTGAAGGAGGTGATGATCACGCCCTCGGGGTTGAAGTTGCGCATGACGTGGGTCACGGTGCCGTCCTTGCCGGACGTGTCCATCCCCTGCAGGACGATGAGCAGCGCCCTTCGCCGTTCCGCGTAGAGCCGCTCGTGGAGCTCGAAAAGCTCCTGCGCGTGCTCTTCGATCTGCCTGCGCGCCTTCTTGTTCCCGTGCTTGAGCCCGGGCGTCGAATCGGGGTCGACCTCCGCCATGTGGAAGTCGGGGTGGGCGCGCAGGAGATCGCGTATCGCCGTGGACCTGGGCACGGCGCCCTACGTTACTTCAGTTCGACAGGAACGACGTCGAGCTCGAGCGTTGCGTCGTCGCGCAGGACCGTGAGCTGGATCCGGTTTCCGATGTGCGCCTCGACCATGAGCCTCTGCAGGTCGCCCGCCTTGCCGACGGCCACGCCGGCGACCGAGACGATGACATCGCCCGCCCGCAGCTTGCCTTCCTCGGCCGGGCTTCCCGCGACCACCTCGTGGACCTCGACGCCGGCCTTGCGTCCGAGCCGGTCGGCGACCGGCGGCGGAAGCGGCCTCGTTCCGCCGGCGATGCCCAGGTAGCCGCGGCGCACGCGGCCGTTGCGCATCAGAGCGGAGAGGATCGCCTGCGTGGTCGCGTTCATAGGCACCGCCAGGCCAAGTCCCATCCCGGCGACGGCGGTGTTGACGCCGATCAGCCGGGCCCGCGAGTCGGCGAGCGCTCCGCCGGAGTTGCCGGGGTTGAGCGCGGCGTCTGTCTGGATGACGTCCTCGATGAAGCGCCGGTGCCCGTTTCCGTCGGCGGTCGCCAGCGAGCGGCCTAACCCGCTGACGACCCCCGACGTAACCGACCCCGAAAAGCCCATTGGGTTGCCGACCGCGACCACGAGCTGACCGACGCGAAGCTGGTCGGCGTTGCCGATGCGGGCGGGGTGGAGGTCGCCGCCCCCGGCGCGGACGATGGCCAGGTCGGACAGGGGATCGGCGCCGACGATGTCGACGTCGTGCTCCGTCCCGTCGACGAACGATGCGCTCGCCGAGCCTCCGGC
Source organism: uncultured Actinomycetes bacterium (assembly GCA_964461175.1). Taxonomy (GTDB): domain Bacteria; phylum Chloroflexota; class Dormibacteria; order Dormibacterales; family Dormibacteraceae; genus 40CM-4-65-16. The sequence goes on from CAYWTI010000278.1 coordinate 4,114, forward strand.
GGCCACGACGTGAGCGGAGGTGACGAGGAAGCCGTCGGGGGTGATGACGACGCCCGACCCTGACCCGCCGAAGCTTCGGCCGGCGCGTCCGATGCGCAGGCTGGCGACGGAGGGGAGGACCTCGTCCGCCACCGACGTGACGATCGTCGAGTAGGCGTCGAGCGCTCCTCTTTCCGCGGCGTCGGTGGTCGCCTCGACCATGGTGGTTACAACATTACCAAGTTACAGCGCGGGCTAAACACCCGCCCGCCGCTTGAGCGCGGCGAACTCGCGCTCGAAGCCCGCGACGATCTTGTCGGGGTCGGGGACCAGGCCCTCGTCGGTCGCCACGCCGAGCATCACGCCGCCCGCGTAGCTGAGGATGCTGATGCCCATCCCCAGGCGTCCGGACTGGGGAACCCAGAACATCACGTCGGCGATCTTCCGGCCGCCGAGATACAGCGGCTCGCGCGGCCCCGGCACGTTGGTCAGGACAGCGGTCGCTTTGCTGCCGAAGAATCGAAGCCCGAGGCTTTCGACCTCCACCGGAGTGACGCCCAACACGCTCAGGACCCCGTACGCGACCAGCGCGTCGGGCGATCGCTTCAGCTCATCCATCTCGCTCTTGATGGCTTTGAGGCGGCGCACGGGATCGACGATGCCGACCGGTAGGGTCAGGAACACCAGGCCAAAGGCGTTCCCGAGCTTGTGGGATTGATCCGGCGGCCGCAGGTTCACCGGCACCGACGCGCGGATGGCGACGCCCGCCACCGGCTCGCCACGGCCTTCGAGGTAGCGGCGGAGCGCGCCCGTCGCCGCCGCGACGAGGACGTCGTTGACCGTTGCGCCGAACGCCTGTCCGATCGCTTTGAAGTCGGCGAGCGGGACGGGGCTCGACCACGCCGCGACCTTGCGCCTGCCGAGCTCGCCCTTGAACACGGTCGGCGGGTCAGGCGGCAGCATGACGATGCGCGCCAGCCGGTAGGCGCTAAGGGCCCCGAACCGAGCGGCGTCCGCGACTCGGCCGGGGTTGTCGAGCAGCGTCTGTCCGGCCGCGACGCCGCGGCCGATCGCCGCCGGCAGCCAGTCGAGGCGTCCGGCGCCCTCGTGACGGGCGCCGGCCCGCCGCCGCGTCGTGGCGGTGGGTGACGTATCGGTCAGCGACAGCATCACGCGCACGAGCGCGATGCCGTCGGCGAGGGAGTGGTGGATGCGAGCGAGGACGGCGGACCCGCCGTGGCCGCCGTCGATGAGGTGGATCTGCCACAGCGGCTTGCTGGCGTCGAGCGGCGTGCTCATCAGCTCGCCCACGAGCGCGCGCAAAGCTTTCTTGTCGGCGGGCGCGGGGAGGGCGATGTGACTGAGGTGGTTGTCGATGTCGAATCGCGGGTCGTCCTGCCAGTGGGGAAGGCCGCCGCGCGTGCGCGGGCGGACGACCCGCTGGTGGAAGCGCTCGAACGGGGCGAGCCGCTTGTCGAGGAGAGCCTTCAAGCGCTTCGGCTCGATCCGCCCGTCGAGCTCCATGAGGCCCGTGACCATCATCAGGTTGGTCGAGTCTTCCATCCCCAACCACGCCGCGTCGACGCTGGACATCCGGACGGTCCGAGTCACGGTGTCGTGATCCTACGCGTGGCCTAAGCGCGGTAGACGGCGATCTCCGTGGCCTTGACCGACGCCCACACGTGCGCGCCGCGGTCGAGACCGAGCTCGCGAACCGCGGAGGGTGTCACCTCGGCGACCAGCGGGACGGGCCCGGCGAGACGGACGCGGACCCGCTCGCCGCGCATGTCCAGGTCTTCGGCCGTCGCGCGCCAGACGTTTCGTGGCGTGCCCTCGGGCTTGCCGAGGTAGAGCGCGACCGCGCGCGGGTGGATGACGGCGAAGACATCACCGTCGCCGGCCTCGGGCGCGGCAATGGTGGCGCCGCCCTCGAGCTCCACGTGGTCGCCCCGGCCGCGGCCGCGAAGCAGGTTTACGCCGGCGAGGTCGGCGACGAAGCTCGACCGCGGGCGCGCCGTCACATCGGCCGGTGTCCCGTCCTGCGTCACGCGCCCCCCCTCGAGCACGATCAGGCGGTCGGCGAGCGCGATCGCCTCGAGAGGGTCGTGCGTGACCACGATGCGCACGCCGGGAAAGTCGCGAAGCTGCCGCGACAGCTCGCGCCGCACCTCCGCGCGCACGGTGACGTCGAGCGCGGACAGTGGCTCGTCGAGGAGCAGCAGCCGCGGCCGCGTCGCCAGCGTGCGCACGAGGGCGACCCGCTGCGCCTGGCCGCCGGACAGCTCGCGCGGCCAGGCGTTCGCCTTGTCGCCGAGACCGACGCGGTCGAGCCACTCGCGTGCCGCGCGGCCGGCGTCGCGCGGCAGGCCGAAAGCGACGTTCTGAAGCACCGTCATGTGCGGAAACAGCACGTGGTCCTGGAACACCAGGCCGACCCTTCGCCGCTCGGTGGGCACATGGATCCCGGCCGTCGAGTCGTCGAGCACATCGCCGTCCAGCTCGACGCGGCCTGCGACAGGCACCAGGCCGGCAAGCGCGCGCAGGAGCGTGGTCTTGCCCGCGCCGTTGGGGCCGAGAACGGCGACGGTATGGCCCGCCGCCACCTCTAGGTCGACGTCGAGGGCGAATCCGTCGCGCCGGACCGCGATCGCGGCGCGCAGCGTCACGGTGCGCCGAGCCAGCGATCGCGCAAGCCGATCAGGATGGCGAGCGAGACGGCGAGCAGGATGAGGCTGAGGACGATCGCGCCGTGCGCATCGGGCTGGCTCTCGAGCGCGACGTAGACGGCGAGCGGCATCGTCTGCGTCGTCCCGGGAAGGTTGCCGGCGAACGTGATCGTCGCGCCGAACTCTCCGAGCGCGCGCGCCCAGCACAGGACCGCGCCGGAGAAGATCGCCGGGCGCAGCAGCGGAAGCGTGACGCGGAGGAAGACCTTCCACGAGCCGGCGCCCAGCGCGCGCGCCGCCTCCTCGTAGCGGTGGTCGAGCGACCGGAGCCCACCTTCGACGGCGATGACCAGGAACGGCATGGCGACGAACGTCTCGGCGATGACCGCGGCGCCCGTCGTGAACGGGATCTGGATGCCGAACGCATCGTTGAGCGGGGCGCCGATCAAGCCTCGACGGCCGAAGGCCAGGAGCAGGGCGACGCCGCCGACGACCGGCGGCAGCACCATCGGCAGGGTCGTCAGCGCGCGCAGGACCGCGCGCAGGGTGCCGCGCGTGCGCGCGAGAAC
>CAYWTI010000279.1:0-3202 GCA_964461175.1 uncultured Actinomycetes bacterium
GGCGATCTATCAGGCATTGTTCGTTCAGGGACGCGTCGCCCTCAAGCGCGAGCACGTCGCCTGTCTGAGCACTGGGAGAGCGCTGCGGGTGCCCCGGGCACGCACGCGGGGCCGCGGCAAGCAGTTCGTCACCCCGGAGATCATGATCACCGAGCGGCCGGCCGAAGCCGATGACCGGGCGGTGCCGGGCCACTGGGAAGGCGACTTGATCGTCGGACTCAACAAGTCCGCGATCGGCACCCTCGTGGAGCGCACGACCAGGTTCACGATGCTGTTGGACCTGCCGCCGATGGAAGGCCACGGTCAGCAGCCACGGGTGAAGAACGGGCCACCGCTCGCCGGCCACGGCGCTGAGGCTGTCCGCGACGAGATCGCCGGGGTGATCGGCGCGCTTCCCGAACAGCTCCGTCGGTCGCTCACCTGGGACCAAGGGGCCGAGATGGCTCAACACGCGCAGCTCCGCGTCGACACGGGGCTGGCGATCTACTTCTGTGACCCGCACAGCCCGTGGCAGCGCGGGACGAACGAGAACACCAACGGGCTCCTGCGCCAGTACTTCCCGAAGGGCACCGACCTTCACCGGCACCGCCGTGTCGGTGATCACTTCCTTTCCCCCCGCCTGAGCTGAGATTTTCACAAGGTTTCCCCCCTTCGGAGCGGGAGATTTTCACAAGGTATCCCCCCTTCGCGGGCCGCGTGACCTGGCCCATACGCCTCTCCCCAGTCGGCCGACGATGCCGGCGGCGGGAGGGGGCGGATGGCGTATCGGGAGGTCGCGATGGTCGACGTGAAGGAAGTGCTCCGACTCTGGATGGCGGGCGTGGCCCGCAAGCGGATCGCCGGGCAGCTCGGGCTCGATCCGAAGACGGTGCGCCGGTACCTGCGGACGGCGCTGCGGGCAGGCCTGCGCGCGAGCGACGGCGAGGCCACGCTCACCGACGAGCGCGTGGCGGTGGTGCTCGTCGCGCTCAAGGCGGTGCCGACCCGGCCGCATGGGGCGGCGTGGGTCGACTGCGTGCGGCACGAGGCGACGATTGGCGCGTACCTCAAGCAGGGGGTGCGGCTCACGAAGATCCGCAAGCTCCTGCGCCGCCAGGGCGTGGAGCTGCCGTACGCGACGCTGCGCCGCTTCGCGATCGCGGCCTGCGGCTTCGGGCGCACGGCGCCCACGGTGCCGGTGGCGGACTGCGGCCCCGGGGAGGAGGTCCAGCTCGACACCGGGTGGATGACCCTGCTCGCGCCCGACACGCAGGGCCGGCGGCGGCGCTTCCGCGCCTGGATCTTCACCGCCGTCTACTCGCGCTACCGCTTCGTGTACCCGTGCTTCGGCGAGACGACCGCGAGCGCGATCGAGGCGTGCGAAGCGGCCTGGGCCTTCTTCGGCGGCGTGTTTCGCGTCCTCATCCCGGACAATACCAAGGCGATCGTCGCCACGGCCGACCCGCTCCAGCCCCACGTCGTCGCGGCCTTCCGCGCGTACACGCAGGCGCGCGGCTTCCACGTCGATCCGACCCGTGTGCGCCACCCCCGCGACAAGGCCCGCGTCGAGCGCAGCGTCCCGAGCGTGCGCGAGGACTGCTTCGGGGGCGAGGTGCTACGCGATCTCGCGGCCACCCGCACCCACGCGGTCACCTGGTGCCGTGACGACTACGGGGTGCACGTCCACACGCGCACGCAACGCCGCCCGCGGGAGCACTTCGAGGCCGAGGAGCAGGCGCACCTGCGCCCGGCCCCGACCGAGCCGTACGACATCCCGCTCTGGTCCACGCCGCGGGTCGCCCGCGATCACTTCGCGCAGGTCGCCAAGGCGCTCTACACGCTGCCGACGCGCTACATCGGGCAGACGCTGACGGCCCGGGCCGACCGTGCGCTGGTCCGCTTCTACCACCAAGGGGCGCTGATCAAGGTCCATCCGCGTCAACCGCCGGGCGGCAAGGCGATCGACCGGAGCGACTTCCCGCCGGAGAAGACGGCGTACGCGCTCCGCGACGTCGCTTTCCTGCAGCGCCAGGCCGCCGAGCAGGGCGTCGCGATCGGCCGTCTCGCCCAGGCGCTCCTCGACGGGCCACTGCCGTGGACCCGGATGCGACAAGTCTACGCACTCCTCGGCCTCGTGCGCCGCTTCGGTGCCGCGCGCGTCGAGGCGGTCTGCGCTGACGCCGTCGCCGTCGAGCTCTTCGACGTCCATCGCCTCAAGCGCATGCTCGTCCACGCCCGGGCCCCCGAGTCGGGACCCGCCGCGGCGGCCGCGCCGCCCGCGCGCTACCTGCGCCCCGTCGCGCAGTATGCGCTGCGCCCGCTGAGCGGCACGCCCGAGGGAGGTGCGGCATGAGCGACCTGATCGGTCCCGAACTCGTCGCCGTCCTCCGCCGGCTCAAGCTCTCCCTCATCCTGCCGACGCTGCCTGACCGCCTGGCGCTCGCCCGCCAGCACAAGCTCCCGTATCAGGACCTCCTCCTGACCGTCCTCGCCGACGAAGTGAGCCGGCGCGACAGCAACGCCGTCGCCGTCCGCGCGGCCAAAGCCCGCCTCGATCCCGCCATGCGCCTCGAGCGCTGGGACGACACGGCCCGCGTCACCTTCGACCGCGCGCTGCTCCAGGAACTCGCCGCGCTCCGCTTCCTCGACCAGCACGAGCACGTCGCGATCATCGGCCCCGTCGGCGTCGGGAAGACGTTTCTCGCCCATGCCCTCGGCCACCTCGCCTGTGCCCGCGGCGCCACCGTCCTCGCCGTCCGCACCGATCGCCTGCTCAAGACGCTCCGCCACGCACGGCTCGATCACACCGTCGAGGCCGAGATGCGGCGCCTCATCGCCGTCGACCTCCTAGTCCTCGACGACTTCGGCCTCGACGCCATGGACCCCACCGAGAGCCGCGACGTCTACGAGCTCTTCCTCGAGCGCCACCGGGCCGGCTCCATCATCGTGACCTCGAATCGCGGCCCCGACGAGTGGCGCGCCACCTTCGCCGACCCGATGCGCGCCCAGTCGGCCATTGACCGCTTCACCAGCAACGCCTACGACCTCGTCCTCGACGGCGAGTCGTATCGCCAGCGCCTCAAGCCCGGCCGCGACCGGGCCCAGCCCACGGAGGAACCCCGCTCGACGAAGAAGAAATAGCGCCGCTCACCCCGTCACGCAGCCCCGGTCCCGGGGGGAATGCTTGTGAACAGGCCGGGGGGAATGGTCGTGAAAACCGACA
>CAYWTI010000280.1:0-18173 GCA_964461175.1 uncultured Actinomycetes bacterium
GTGGTTCACCGCAGGGCGGCCGCCGATGTCGCCACCGTGCGCGGTCTACCAGCGACGACGCTGGCCCAGACGTTCGCCGATCTTCGGCGCCGCCTGCAACCCTGTGAACTGCTCGTCCTGGCGGACCAGGCGCTTCGTCTCGGACTGGGCCGATTCGACGATGACGCCGAGCCGGCCGAGTCGCCCATGGAGACCCGCCTCCGATGGCTCCTCATCAACGCCGGTCTTCCGCGGCCTGAGGTGCAGGCGAGTCTCTCGTTCGGCCGGGCCGATCTCTTCTACCGCGCGGCCCGGCTTGTCATCGAATACGACGGCGACAATCACCGCGATCGCCTCAGGGATGACAACCGGCGCCAGAACGAGCTCCTACGCGCCGGCTACACCTTGCTTCGCTACACCGCCTCAGACGTCTATCAGACGCCCGAGCGCACCGTCATGCAGGTTCGGCAGGCTCTTCAGGCTTCAGGAACAGCGCGGCCAGCGGCGGCAGAGTCAGCGTGATGCTGTGCATGTGCCCGTGCATCGCCACCGGCACGGCGTCCACGCCTCCGAGGTTGCCCATCCCGCTCCCGCCGTAGGTCGGCGCATCCCCGTTCAGCACCTCCCGCCAGTGACCCGCCGCAGGCACGCCTATCTGGTAGTTGTGCCGCGGCACGGGCGTGAAGTTGAAGATCGCGACCACGACGTCGCGAGAGTCACGCCCTCGGCGCATCAGCGACACGACGCTGTTGTCCGAGTCGTTGACGTCGATCCACTGGAACCCCGCCGGGTCGAAATCGAGCTCGTGCAGCGCCTTCTCCTCGCGCATCACGCGGTTCAGGTCGCCGACCCACAGCCGCAAGCCAGAGTGCATCGGCTGGTCGAGCAGGTGCCAGTCCAGCGACGTCTCGACGTCCCACTCCCGCCACTGCCCGAACTCGGCGCCCATGAAAAGCAGCTTCTTGCCCGGCTGCGCGTACATCCAGCCGAACAGCAGGCGCAGGTTGGCGAACTTCTGCCACCCATCGCCCGGCATCTTCGCGAGCAGCGATCCCTTTCCGTGCACGACCTCGTCGTGCGAGAGCGGGAGCATGAAGTTCTCGCCGAACGCATAGAGCATCCGGAACGTCAGGTTCGAGTGGTGGAACTTGCGGTGCACCGGCTCGCGTTCGAAGTAGTAGAGCGTGTCGTGCATCCAGCCCATGTCCCACTTCATGCCGAAGCCCAGGCCGCCGACGTACGTGGGCCGCGACACCAGCGGCCACGCGGTCGACTCCTCGGCGATGGTCTGCGTGTCGGGCTGCTCCTTGTAGACCTCGATGTTGAAGCGGCGGAGGAAGTCGACCGCCTCGAGGTTCTCGCGCCCACCGAACTTGTTCGGAATCCACTCGCCCGCCTTGCGCGAGTAATCGAGGTAGAGCATCGACGCGACGGCGTCGACTCGCAGCCCGTCCACGTGGTAGCGGTCGAGCCAGCACAGCGCCGAGGAGACCAGGAAGCCGCGCACCACGTTGCGTCCGTAGTTGAAGATCGACGAGCCCCAGTCCGGGTGGACACCGAGACGCGGGTCGGCGTTCTCGTAGAGGTGCGATCCGTCGAAGTACTGGATCCCGAACTCATCGGCGGGGAAGTGCGACGGCACCCAGTCGAGGATCACGCCGACTCCGTTCTGGTGCAGGTAGTCGACCAGGAACATGAAGTCCTGCGGCGTGCCGTAGCGCGATGTCGGCGCGAAATACCCCGTCACCTGGTAGCCCCACGACTGGTACAGCGGGTGCTCCATCACCGGCATGAGCTCGACGTGCGTGAAGCCCATGCGCGAGACGTAGTCGGCCAGCCGCGGCCCGAGCTCGCGGTACGTCAGCCAGCGGTTGCCCTCCTCCGGCACCCGCATCCACGATCCGAGGTGCACCTCGTACACGGACATCGGCGCGCCGCGGCCGTTCACCGCCCCGCGCCGCCCCATCCAGCCGTCGTCGCCCCACTCGTACGCGAGGTCCCAGACGACGGACGCCTGCCGCGGCGGCGCCTCCGAGTAGGTGGCGAGCGGGTCGGCCTTGTCGACGCCGGCCCTGGTGACCTTCGAGTGGACGTAGTACTTGTAGAGCGCGCCGTGGCCCACGGTCGGGATGAACCCCTCCCAGATGCCCGACGACTCGCGCGCGTACAGGCCGTTCGCGTTCTTGTCCCAGCCGTTGAAGTCGCCGATCACGCTCACCTGGTCGGCGTTCGGCGCCCAGACGGCGAAGTACGTGCCGTGCGGCTCGTCCATTGGGTGCGCGCCGAGCTTCTCGAACAGGTGGCTGTGCGTGCCCTCGTTGAAGAGATGGATGTCGAAGGGGCTCAGCAGCGAGCGTGCCGTGATGCTCACGCGGGGACCACGAGGTCGAGTATGCCGCGAAGCGGGATGCCGACCCAGTCCGGCCGCAGGTTGAGCTCGTAGCGGAGCTCGTACAGCGCCTTCTCGAGCAGCATCGTCGTCAGCTGCAGCTCGAGGTCGTCGGCCGACTGCGGCACCCACGCCGCCTTGCCGGCGGTCGCCAGATAGCCGCCGAGGAACGCCGCCGACACCGAGTCGGTCCAGAACCGCGCCCATCCCGCGACGTCGGCGGCGCCATCCGCCGGCGCGGGCTGGGAGTGCAGCGCCGCCTGGCTCGCGTACGAAAACGAGCGGAGCATGCCGGCGACGTCGCGGAGCGCGAGCCGCTTCAGCCGGCGCTCGTACAGCGAGCGCGTCGGCTCGCCTTCGAAGTCGATGATCACGAAGTCGTGGCCGGTGTACAGCACCTGGCCCAGGTGATAGTCGCCGTGGACGCGGATGCGGCTCGTGGTCAGGCGGCGGGTGAGGAAGGTCTTGAGGATGGCCGCGATGCGAGCCTCCTGGTCGAGCACCTGCTTGCCGAGCTCGCGCGTCTCGGCGGGCAGCCTCGACATCTGCGTCCGCAGCAGCTCGGTCGCGCGCAGCGATAGACCGCTGATCGACTGGTAGATCGACCGCTGGTCCAGCGGCGTGATCCGCTCCGGTGCGAAGGCCGGATCCAACGGGTCGGAGGACAGCGCTGCGTGCAGCTCGGCGGTGCGCTTGCCCAAAAGGCGCGCGGACTCGAGGTAGCCGCCGATCGCCTTGACCGCGAGCTCGGACGGCTCGTGCCGGCTAGCCTCGAGCAGGTGCCTCTCCGGCGGCGGCGGCTGGAGGCCGACCAGGTCGGGCGAGGTGAGGTAGTGGGCGATCGTGTTGAGCGTGAACTGCCACGCGTCGCCCTGGTTGGGCACGTAGCCCTGAAGGATCGCGACGGTGACCGGCTCGCCCTTGCCGCGCCTGTACTCGAGGCTGCCGGCGAGCGGCGCGATCTGGCTGAACGTCGTCTTCTCCGTGAGGAAGCGCCCGACTTCGAGCTCGGGGTTGACGCCTTCCTCGAGGCGCCGGAAGACCTTCAGCATCAGCCGCTCGCCAAAGATCACCGAGTTGTTGCTCTGCTCCGCGACCGAGAGCTGCGCCTCCAGGCGCACGGTCTCGGGCCCGCGCAAGCGCGCGAACGCGCGCGTCGTCGACCCGACCAGCGTGCCGGCCTCGCCGGTCGAGCGGCGGCGGCGTGCGATCGCGCCAAGCAGTGCCTCCGCGAAGGTCGCCGGCCCGAGCGCGTCGTAGATCAGGCCGCGGGCGTCGGCGCCCCCCGACGGCTGGTTGACGACCCAGGCGATCGCCGACGTCGGCCAGCGCTCGACGATGTGCGGCGCCTCGGCGGGGTTGGCGTACGCGAGCGGCAGCATGTACGTGTCGGGGTCGCCCTCCGCGTAGCCGATGACCACCGACGTCAGATACGCGCTGCCCTCGGCGCCGGGCACATTGATGATGTCGCTGATGGTTGCGGTCTTGACCCGCCGCGCCTTGCCCGCAAACCAGCGCCGCTGCGCGATGTAGCGCAGCAGCACCGCCTCGAAGCGTTCCTTGGGCCGGCCCTCGAGAGCCGACTCCCAGCCGCCGGTGACGCGGATCTCGGGAAGCGTCGCCGCCACCGGCTGCGCGCCGTCGCCGGAGATGCTCGGCGTCGGCCGCGGCTGCATCGCGAACCAGTAGAAGGCGTGCGGCCCCATGGTGAGGAAGTACGGGTTGTCGCCGATCGGTGGCATCTCGTTGCCACTGAAGAGCTCCACCGGGACCAGGCCCTTCCACTTGCTGAGGTCGAGCTCGACCGCCTGCAGGAAACGCGACAGGTTCGCCACGCACAGGATCTGCTCCGACTCGTACGCGCGCACGTAGGCGAGGATCTTGCGGTTCTCCGGCCGCAGCAGCTCGAGCGTCCCGCGGCCAAACGCGCGGTGCCGCTTGCGGAGCGCGATCAACCGCTTCGTCCACGACAGGATCGAGTGCGGGTTGCCCTGCTGCGCCTCGACGTTGACGGTCTCGTAGTGGTACTCGGGGTCGGTGATCACGGGCAGGTACAGGCGCTGCCGGTTGGCGCGTGAGAAGCCGGCGTTGCGGTCGGCGCTCCACTGCATCGGCGTGCGGACGCCGTTACGGTCGCCGAGGAAGATGTTGTCGCCCATCCCGATCTCGTCGCCGTAGTAGAGGACCGGCGTCCCCGGCAGCGAGAACAGCAGGCCGTTCATGAGCTCGATGCGCCGGCGGTCGTTGCCCAGCAGCGGAGCGAGCCTGCGGCGGATGCCGAAGTTCAGTCGCGCAAGCCGGTCCTGCGTGTACGCGCGGTACATGTAGTCGCGCTCCTCGTCGGTGACCATCTCGAGCGTCAGCTCGTCGTGGTTGCGGAGGAAGAGCGCCCACTGCGCGGTGTCGGGGATGGACGGCGTCTGGGCGAGGATGTCGACGATCGGGAACCGGTCCTCCATCCGGATCGACATGAACAGGCGCGGCATGAGCGGGAAGTGGAACGACATGTGGCACTCGTCGCCGGCCCCGAAGTACGCGACGGCGTCCTCGGGCCACTGGTTCGCCTCGGCCAGCAGCATCCGGTTGCGGAAACCTCCGTCGACGTGCTTGCGCAGCTGCTTCAGGAAGTCGTGCGTCTCGGGAAGGTTCTCGCCGTTGGTGCCCTCGCGCTCGTAGAGGTAGGGGATGGCGTCGAGCCGGACGCCGTCCATGCCCATCTCCATCCAGAAGTCGAGCGCCTTGAAGATCGCCTCGTGGACCTTCGGGTTTTCGAAGTTGAGGTCCGGCTGGCTGGAGTAGAAACGGTGCCAGTAGTACGCGCCGGCGACGTGGTCCCACGTCCAGTTCGAGGTCTCGAAGTCCTTGAAGATGATGCGCACGTCCTGGTAGCGCTGGTTGGTCTCGCTCCAAACGTAGAAGTCGCGATAGGCGCTGCCCGCCTTGGCGCGCCGGGCGCGCTGGAACCAGGGGTGCTGGTCGGACGTGTGGTTGCACACCAGCTCGTTGATGACCCGCATGCCGCGGCGGTGCGCCTCGCGGACCAGCTGATGGACGTCGCCGAGCGTGCCGTACATCGGGTTGACGTTCGTGTAGTCGGCGATGTCGTAGCCGTCGTCGCGCATGGGCGAGGGGTAGAAAGGCAGCAGCCACAGCGCGCTGACGCCGAGGTCCTGCAGGTACGCCAGCTTCTCGACCAGGCCCCGAAAGTCGCCGCTGCCGTCGCCGTCGCTGTCCATGAAGGCGCGGACGTGCAGCTCGTAGATGAGCGCGTCCTTGTACCAGAGCGGGTCGTCGTCCGGCTGGAAGGTCTCGGCGACCTTGCGTTTGCGCCGTGGCTCGGTGGCGATCAAAGGAAGTACTCGAAGTCGTGCTCGCTGCGCACGCGATGCCGGAACCGGAAGATCTGAGCCGGCATGGAGTGCGGATTCAGCTCGACGAAGTTGCGCGGTCCGTTCCAGAGGTAGCGCGCGCCGGAGATCAGCTCATGCGCCTGGAACGGCCGGTCACGCTCCAGCCCCAGCTCCTCGAGCGGCAGGTTGACCATGCCGCGCTGGACGTGGTGCGGATCGACGTTGACGACGGTCAGGACGATGTTCGCGTTGTCGGGCGTGCTCTTGGAGTAGGCAAGGAGCTGCTCGTTCTCGGTGAAGTGGAAGCGCAGGCCGCGGTCGCTCTGCAGCGCCGGGTTCTCGCGCCGGATGCGGTTGACGATCGTCATCAGCTCGCGCATCGCCTCGTCGCGCGTCCAATCGCGCAGCTGGTACTTCTCGGAGTCGAGGTACTCATCGGAGCCATGCTCGCGGGCGCGACCCTCGAGCGCCTCGAACGGCGGGCCGTAGATGCCGTAGCTCGCGCCGAGCGTGGCCGCCAGGACCAGCCGCGCCTGGAACGCCGGCCGGCCGCCCGTCTGCAGGTATTCGGTGAGGATGTCCGGAGTGTTCGGCCACAGGTTCGGCCGGAAGAAGTCGCGCACGGGCGGCTGCGACAGCTCGGTGAAGTACTGGTAGAGCTCGTAGGCGGTGTTGCGCCACGCGAAGTAGGTGTAGGACTGGCTGAAGCCCACCTTCGCGAGGCGGTACATGACCTTCGGGCGCGTGAACGCCTCCGATAGGAGGATGACGTCGGGGTACTTGCGCCGCAGCTCCGCGATCAGCCACTCCCAGAAGCCAAACGGCTTGGTGTGTGGGTTGTCGACGCGGAACACGCGGATGCCCTGGTCCGCCCAGAACACGACGATCGATAGCAGCTCCTGCCACAGCTCGCGCCACTGCTCGCTGTCGAAGTCGAACGGGTAGATGTCCTCGTACTTCTTGGGCGGGTTCTCGGCGTACTGGATGGTGCCGTCGGGACGGTGCTTGAACCACTCCGGGTGCTCGCCCACGTAGGGGTGGTCGGGCGAGCACTGGAACGCGATGTCGAGCGCGATGTCGACGCCGTGCTTGCGCGCGGCGGCGACCAGGGCGCGGAAGTCGTCCATCGTCCCGAGCTTGGGGTCGATCGACTTGTGCCCGCCCTCCGGTGACCCGATCGCCCACGGGCTGCCCGGCTCACCGGGCTTGGCGGGCTGGTTGTTCGCGCCCTTGCGGTGCGTCGTGCCGATGGGATGGATGGGCGGCATGTAGAGCACGTCGAAGCCCATGGCCGCGACGTCGGGGACGAGCTTCTCCACGCCTTTCAGCCCGCCCGCGCTGCGCGGGAAAAGCTCGTACCAGGTGCTCGTTCGCGCGCGCACCGGTTCGACGAGCACGTGAAGCTCGCGAGCGTAGGTCGTGACCTCGCGCGGCGCGTGGCGGCGCATCAGCTCGGTCACGCCATCCGTCTGGCCCAGCTTGCCCGCGCGCAGCGACTTGGCGAGCGCGGCGAGCCTGGTGGCGTCGGCGGTGGTGCCGTCCGCATGGGCGGCGGCCCCGTCGATGAGCCGCGCGCCGGTCTCGAGCTCGGCCTTGACGTCCTGTTTCGCCTCGACTCGCTTGGCGAGGCGGCGGCGCCACGTCTCGAACTCGTCGACCCAGCCCTGGACCGCGAACGTGTAGCGCCCGAGCCGCGTGACCGGGAACTCGGCGCGCCAGCGGTCGTTGACCAGCGGCTGCATCGGGGTCTCCGTCCAGTCCGGCGCCGACTCGTGGCGGTAGCGGACTGCCGCCGCCAGCGTGTCGTGGCCGTCGGCGAAAACATCGGCCTCGACCGTGACGGTCTCGCCCACGACGCGGCGGGCGGGGTAGCGGCCGCCGTCGATCTCCGGGCTCACCGCCTCGATGACGACCCGCCGCCGCCCGTCGGCGGGGATCCGCACCCCACGGGCGCGGGTAGCGGACGAACGTTCGCCTGTCCGCGCTCGGGGGGTAGCTCGGGCCACGAAGCAAATCGTGCCATGATTCGGCAAAGGTGCTCAAATCCATCGACCCGGCGACCGGCCGGGAGCTCGCGAGCTTCCCCGAGGCTGACGAATCCACGATCGAAAACGCGCTCGCCAAGGCGTGGGACGCACGCGCCCACTGGCGGGACGCCGGCGCGGGCATGCGGGCCTCGCTGATGCGCTCGGTGGCCGGCGTGCTGCGCGCCGACCGCTCGCGGTTCGCCGCGCTCCTGACCTCGGAGATGGGCAAGCCGATCGTCGAGGCCGAGGCCGAGGTCGAGAAATGCGCGTGGACCGCCACCTGGTTCGCCGAGAACGGCGAGCGCCTCCTCGCCAAGGAGCCCGTCGACAGCACCGGGACGGAGAGCTACGTCCGCTTCCAGCCGCTGGGCGTGATCCTCGCCGTCATGCCGTGGAACTTCCCGTTCTGGCAGGCGTTCCGCGCGGGCCTGCCGGCGCTGACCGCCGGCAACGTCATGATCCTGAAGCACTCGTCGAACGTGCCCCAGTCGGCGCTCGCCATCGAGGAGGTGTTCCGCGAGGCGGGCGTGCCCGAGGGCGTGTTCCAGACGCTGCTGATCGGCTCGGCGGCGGTGGAGCGGCTCATCGCCGACCGCCGCGTCGCCGGCGTGACGCTCACGGGCTCGGACAAGGCGGGCATGCTCGTGGCCGAGAGCGCCGGCAAGGCGTTGAAGAAAACCGTCCTCGAGCTAGGTGGCTCGGACCCCTTCATCGTCCTCGCCGACGCCGACATCGGCGCGGCGGCGACGGTCGCGTGCCGGGCGCGCAACCAGAACAACGGTCAGAGCTGCATCGCCGCCAAGCGGTTCATCGTCGAGGAGAGCGTCGCCGACGAGTTCGAGCAGCGGTTCGTCAGCGCGGTCGCGGCGCTGAAGGTGGGCAACCCGATGGACCGCGCGAACCAGGTGGGGCCGCTCGCTCGCGCCGACCTCGTCGACGACCTCGAGCGCCAGGTCGCCGAGTCGGTGCGGCTCGGCGCGCGCCCGCTCACGGGCGGTAAGCGCATACAGGGCGACGGCTACTACTTCGAGCCGACGGTGCTTGTGAACGTGCGGCCCGGCATGCCGGCGTACCACGAGGAGACGTTCGGGCCGGTCGCGGCGGTGATCCGAGTGAAGGACGAGGACGAGGCGCTGCACGTCGCCAACGACACCGAGTACGGCCTGGGGTCGAACATCTGGACCTCGGACGTCGAGCGCGGCAAGCGGCTCGCCGAGCGAGTGGAGGCGGGCCTGGTGTTCATCAACGGCATGGTCGCGTCCGACGCGCGGCTTCCGTTCGGCGGCGTGAAGCGCTCGGGCTACGGGCGGGAGCTCGCCGAGTACGGGATCAAGGAGTTCGTCAACATCCAGACCGTGTGGGTGGGACCCGCGAAGACGCCCACGCCTGCAGCCGCCGCGCCGCCGCGCGCCGAGTAGTCCTCCGCACCGACCGGCTGGTCCTCGAACCGGTCACGCGCGCGCACGCTGAAGGGATCCTGGACGCCGTCGTCTCCTCGCGCGGGGAGCTGCTGCCCTGGATGCCGTGGGCGCGCGACCCTTCGCTCGAGGGCACGCTCGGCATGACCGAGCGCGACGAGAAGGCGTGGCGCGAGGACCGCGTCTACCAGTTCGTGGTGCTCGATCGGGCGACGCGCCGGCCGTTGGGAGTCGCGGGCCTCAACCGCGAGGATGAGGAGACGGCGGAGCTGCACTACTGGATGCGCACCGACCACGCGGGCCGCGGTCTCACGACGGAGGCGTGCAGGGCGCTGGTGGCGTGGGCTCGCGACGAGCTGGGCCTGAAACGGCTGACGCTTTGGGCGGGGACGGAGAACGCCGCCAGCCGGCGCGTCGCCGAAAAGCTCGGGTTCGTTCACTCAGGTCCGCTGGGCTGGCGGCCGGAGGGCGGGCTCGGCGATTTCGCGGCCGAGGCCTACGACCTGCGGCTCTCGTCCTGAGGTGGGATGACCACGATCGGTGCCTGCTTGGTCAGGCGCTTGGCCTTCAGGTGCTTACGCGCCATGACGGAGTAGCTGTCGCGCAGGGCCTTGGCGGTGTCGAGGCCGAAGCTGCGCGCCATCTGGGGCAGCGCGGAGGCGGGACCTTCGAGCTCGACGAACCAGCCGAAGTCGAGGACGTCGAGCGTGACCGAGACGCCGTCGAGCATCCACACCGAGCGGCGCTTGGGATAGGTCCACGCGACGCGGAATCCGAGCTGCTCGAGCATGTCGAGCACGGCGTGGACATCGCGGACCTCGATCTCCGTCTCCTCGCGCGTCTTGACGCCGCCCTCGAACGTCGCCGGGCCCTTGGCGGTGAGGACGCCGTGCGGACCGCCGTTGAGCACGCGCAGCCTGAGCGTCGTCCGGCGAGTGGATTTGCCGGGGCCGACGAAGCGGTAGTTCTCCTCGCGGTAGCGGCCGCTCATCTTGGCGCCGCGGTCGCGCAGCAGGGCGCGGAGCCGCGCGTGGTCCTTCTCGCCGCGGAGGCGGAACTTGAGCTCGGACTCGATCGTGCGGTCGCGGTTGGGTCGCGGCAACGACCCGAGGTTAGCTGAGACTAGGCCGCGGGCTTGCGGATCCGGTAGAGCGAGGCGACCACCGCGGTGCATTCGTCTTCGACGTAGTCCATGCCCGCGGCCTCGGCGATGCGGCGCGCCTCGGCGGAGCGGATGTCGAGCTGCAGCCACAGCGCCCGGGCGCCGATCGCGGCCGCGTCGCGCGCGATCGCGGGCGCGTCCTTGGCGGGGCGGAAGACGTCGACGAGGTCGATCTTCTCGGGCACGTCGAGGAGCGAGCGGTAGGCCTTCTCGCCGAAGAGCTCGTCGGCGAAGGGGTTGACAGGGATGATGCGGAAGCCGCGGCGCTGGAGGCCTTCGGGGACGGATCCGCCGGCCTTGCTGGGATCCCGCGAGGCGCCGACGACCGCGATGGTGGTTGCGCCGGACAGGATCTCGTGCGAGGCGCGTGCCATCAAGAGGTCCAACCCCGAGGCGCGGCGGCCGTATTCCGACTCGCGGACCTCAGCGCCTGATGGCAGCGCGTACCTGTGCGACGACGTCCTCCGGCCGGTGGTTCAAGTCGGCAGAGGTGAACCTCAGGACCCGGTAGCCCGCCTCGACGAGCGAGTTCTGGCGGCGGTCGTCGCTGACCAGGCGGTCGCGGTGGTTGCCGCCGTCGAACTCGACAACCAGATGTCCGAGCGGGAAGTAGAGATCCGCACGAGCGATGAATCCACGCTCGGCTGTGTAGAGCTCAGCCTGGACCTCGGGCTGCGGCAAACCTGCGGCAACAAGCAGCCACCGGAGGCGCGTCTCCATTGGTGACTCTGCGCCCGCCGACAGTCCGGCGAGAAATCGCAGGCGAGCAGCCCCAGCCCGACCCGACATGCTGTCGGCGTAGCGCCTGAGTGCCGAACAATCGGTCCAACCTTTGGCCACGGCCATGTCGATGACCGTGAGGGCTTCGACGGGCGCCATGGCGGCGCACAGATCAAGCAATGTGCGCTCGAGCGTCGTGACCCGAAACCCACGAACAATCTCAACTTCCGCCATTACATCGGCCTGACTCACATCGAGACCTTCTCGAGGCCGGAGTTTGATGCCCGGCGGCAAAGCCACCTGAACGGGATCGCACGCCTGCACATCGAGGCCTCGAATCCACGCCGCCGTCAACTTCACAAAGACCGACGAGGGCGGCAGCAAGCGCTTCCATCCGTTCAGCCGTAGCGCGATGTCATCGGAGCTTCTAGCCCACCGATACAGCTCGTGGCCGACGCGTTGCCAAGACCTGCCCCGGAGCGCGCTCAGCGTGACCCCTACGGCTCTCGCCTCGTCGAGAGTGAAGGGACCGCGGGTCAGCTGCGGTGGGATGCGTGGTCTGCGACCCATCCGTCGCAGCATCGCGATCACGGACCCAGAGCACAATCCAGCCCGTTAACGCGCCCTGATTCCGCTCCTAACTGCAGTCCCGCGCGAAATCCAGAGAGAGATTCCGCACGTCACTGCAGTTGCGTGCGGAATCGAACGGGGTCGGCCGCTTACGCCACCTCGAACTTTGGCTTGGCCTCGGCTTCCAGCGCGTGCTTCAGCACGTCGTCCACCCGGCTCGCGAAGTGGAACGTCATCGCGTCGCGCACGGTCTGGGGGACATCGTCGATGTCCTTCTCATTCCGCTTCGGGAGGATGACCTCCTTCAGCCCCATCCGGTGCGCGGCCAGCACCTTCTGCTTCACCCCGCCGATCGGCAGGACCAGCCCCTGGAGCGTCACCTCGCCGGTCATGCCCACCGTGTTGCGCACCGGCCGCCCGGTGAGCAGGGACACGATCGCGGTCGTCATCGTCACGCCGGCGGAAGGCCCGTCCTTCGGCACCGCGCCCTCGGGCACGTGGATGTGGAACGCCCTGTTGATCGCGTCCGGCCGGATGCCCAGCTCGTCCGCGTGCGAGCGCACGTAGGACAGCGCGATCTGCGCCGACTCCTTCATCACGTCGCCCAGCTGCCCGGTCAGGGTCAGCGCCCCGGCGCCGTGGCCGTTCGCCGTGTCGGTCGCCGTCGCCTCGACGAAGAGCACATCGCCGCCGATGCCCGTCACCGCCAGCCCCGTCGCCACGCCGGGCACCGCCGTGCGTGCCGCGACCTCGTTGTCGAACTTCGGCTTGCCGAGGAACTCGCGCACCCGGTCGGGCGTCACGGCGACCGGAGGCGTCAGCTCTTTCGTGGCGATCTTGGTCGCCACCTTGCGGGTGATCTTCCCGAGCTCGCGCTCGAGGTTGCGCACGCCCGCCTCGCGCGTGTGCTCGCCGATGACCTTGAGGATCGCGGCGTCGTCGACCGACACCTCGTCCGGCGTCAGGCCCGCGTGCCGGATCTGCCGCTTGAGCAGGTGGTCACGCGCGATGGCGACCTTCTCCTCCTCGGTGTAGCCGTCGAGGCGGATGAGCTCCATGCGGTCGAGCAGCGGCGCTGGGATCGTCTCGGACACGTTCGCGGTCGGGATGAACAGCACCTCGGACAGGTCGAGGTCGACCTCGAGGTAGTGGTCGCGGAAGGTGTGGTTCTGCGCGGGGTCCAGGACCTCGAGCAGCGCCGCCGACGGGTCGCCCCGCCAGTCGCTGCCGACCTTGTCGATCTCGTCGAGCATGATCACGGGGTTCTTCGTCCCGGCGTCCTTGAGGGCGCGGACGATGCGGCCCGGCATGGCGCCGACGTACGTGCGCCGGTGGCCTCGGATGTCGGCCTCGTCGCGGATGCCGCCGAGGGAGACGCGCGTGAACTTGCGTCCGAGCGCGCGGGCGATCGACTCACCGAGGGAGGTCTTGCCCACGCCCGGAGGGCCGACGAGCGTGATGATCGCGCCCGTGCCGCGACCGCCGAGGACCTCGAGACCGCGCTCCTGGCGCAGCTTGCGCACGGCGAGGAACTCGATGATGCGGTCCTTGACGTCTCCTAGGCCGGTGTGGTCCTCGTCGAGGATCTGGCGCGCCTTCGTCAGGTCGTAGTTGTCTTCGGAGCGCACGTTCCATGGGATGTCGAGCATCCAGTCGAGGTACGTGCGGATCCACCCGTATTCGGGGTTCTGCTCGCTCGTCCGCTCCAGGCGGTCGAGCTCGCGCTCGACCTCGGTCTGCACCGCCTCCGGCATGCCCGCCTTGGCGATGCGCTCGCGGTAGGTCGCGACCACGTCCGTCTGGCCCTCGTTGAGCTGCTTCTTGATCGCCTCCATCTGCTGGCGGAGGAGGAACTCGCGCTGCGTCTTCTCCATGCCCTCGGCGACCTCGCTCCGGATCTTCTCCTTGAGCGACGCGTCGGCGAGGATGGCCTTCGTCCAGTCGATGAGCATCGTGAGCCTGGCCTCGAGGTCGACGGTCTCGAGGACCTTCAGCTTCTGCTCGGTCGTGAGGTCCGGCGAGTAGCCGGCGAGGTCGGCCAGGTGGCCGGGCGTGCGCGCCGCGCGCAGGAACTGAACGACCTGGGGCACGCCGCGCGACTCGACCAGGTTCTCGAGCAGGGCGCGGTACTCGCGCGCGAGCTCCTGGGAGCGGTCGGTCGCCGGGTCGGGATCGAGGATGGGATCGGCCTTCACCCAGAGGGCGCCGCCCATGTCCGCCTGGCCGCCACCCAGCCGGGCGCGGTACTCGCCGCGGATCATGAACGCCTCGGCGCCGGTCGGCAGCTCGGCCGACTCGCCCAGGCGGGCGGCGGTGCCGATCGCCCCGAACTTGCCGTCGATGCGGGGGACGAGCAGGACCAGGCGGCTGCCCTGGCGGGCGGCCTCGATCGCCGCCTTCTGGTCGTCGCCCTCGACGGCCAGGGTCACGGACATGTGGGGGAGGACGACGACGTCGTCCATGGGAAGGACCGGTAGAAGCTCGGATCGGGGGGTGGTTGCCATGTGTTCGAAAGAACGTTTACCCACCCCGTGGAATTCCCAATCGTGGGGGCGCCGCCAGACGCTAGACCCGGGTCACGCTCCCCGAGGACGAGCCTCGGCGCGAGACGGCGTCGATGACGATCGCTGCCAGCAGGACCAGGCCGGTGACGATGTACTGCCACTCGAACGACAGGCCGAGCAGGTACATGCCGTTGTAGATGGCGCCGATCACGAGCCCGCCCAGGACTCCGTGGATCGGCTTGCCGCGCCCTCCCATCAGGCTCGTGCCGCCGATGACCGCCGCGGCGACCGCGTAGAGGACGTACTGGCCGCCCTGGACGTTGTTCGACATTCCGTTCAGGTACGAGGCGTAGAGGAGCATGCCGACGCCGGCCGTGAAGGAGCAGAGCATGAAGGCCGTCGTGCGGATGAGCGAGAGGTTGATGCCGGCGCGCCGCGCGGCTTCCGGGTTGCCGCCGATGGCGTAGACGTAGCGGCCGTACTGCGTGCGCTGGAGGAGGATCGTCCACACCGCGAGGACGGCGAGCACGATGGGGATGACCCACGGCACGCCCTCGAGGACGCCGAGGTTGGCCCGGTTGACGCTGCATATGCCGACCACCACGATCGCGACGACCGCGATCACCGCGATCTTGATCAGCGTGAGGCTCGTCGGTGGCGCGACCAGCCCGCTCGACCGGCGGCGCGCGTCGGAGATCCAGATCAGGCCGCCCAGCACGGCGACGACGACCGCGGCCGCGATCCACGAGATCGTGGGATCGATGGTGCCCCACATCAGCTGGTAGATCACGTGCAGGTTGTCGCCCTGCCCGAGCAGGTTGGGGTAGCCGGAGAACGGGCCGAAGAGAAGGATCTTGAGGAACAGGCCGTTCGCGATCAGGTAACCGGCCAGCGTGACGATGAACGACGGCAGCCGGAGCTGGGTGATGAAGAGGCCCTGGAGCATGCCGAACACGAGGCAGAAGGCAAGGCCGCCCAGGATCGCCAGCGGCCACGGCCAGTTGGTCGTCGCGGGCTGGATCAGCTGCACTGTGATCGCGGCGCCGCACGCTCCGACGAAACCGACGGACAGGTCGATCTCGCCGAGGACGAGCGCGAAGCCCTCGGCCATCGCCAGGACCATGATCACGGCGCTCTGCTGGAACAGGTTCACGAGGTTGCCGGCCGAGAGGTAAAGGCCGTTCGGGCCGATGACCTGGAACACGAGCACGATCGCGACCATGGCGACGACGACCGGCAGCATCCCGCTCTCGCCCGCGCGGACGCGGCCGATGTATCCGCGGACGTACTCACCGAGCGACTGCGCGACGAGGCTCGGCGGCACCACCGCGGCGGCTACGTCGGGCGAGGCCGCCGTCAGGTCGGGCGCGCCGGGACCGCGGACGTCAGGCGTCTTTGCCGGTTCTGCCACCGCTGCGGCTCGAGCCTCCTGTGGTCATGTATTCGACGACAGACTGGCGGTCGAACTTCGAGGCGTCGTCCTGGACGACCAGGCGTCCGAGGTACATCACGGCGATCCGGTCCGCGACCTCGAACACGTCGTTCAGGTTGTGGGAGATGACCATCACGGCCAGGCCCTTGTCGCGCAGCGTCCTGATCAGCTCCAGGACCATGCGCGTCTGGACGACGCCGAGCGCGGCGGTCGGCTCGTCCATGATCACGAGCTTCGAGTTCCACATCACCGCCTTGGCGACGGCGATCGACTGGCGCTGCCCTCCGGACAGCGACGCGACCGGCTGGCGGATCGACTTGACGGTCGTGACGCGCAGGTTGGCGAGTGTCTCCTTGGCGGCGCGCTCCATGCTGTCCTCGTCGAGCAGCCCGTTGCTCAGCCGCTCGCGGCCGAGAAACATGTTCTGGACGATGTCGAGGTTGTCGCAGAGCGCGAGGTCCTGGTAGACGGTCTCGATGCCCAGGCGCGCCGCGTCGCGCGCGTTGTGGATGTGCACCGGCCGCCCTTCCCAGAACACGTCGCCGTGGTCCCGCAGGTACACGCCGGCGATGCACTTGGTCAGCACCGACTTGCCGGCGCCGTTGTCGCCGCACAGCGCGGTGACCTGGCCGGCGGGGAGGTCGAGGTCGACGTGGTACAGCGCCTGCACCGGGCCGAAGTGCTTGTCGAGCCCACGGACCTTCAGCAGCGGCTCGTGGCCTTCGTGCGCCGGGGCGGCGGCGTCGGTCATTGCCAGATTATCGCCGCCCAACAAAAAAGACGCCGCCGCGAGTTGCGGCGGCGTCTGTCGGTGGTCGGGTTACGAGATGCCGGCGGCCGCGCACACGGCTGCGGTCACCTTCTGGCAGAGCGCTGCCTGGTCGACGAACTTGTCCTTGATGACGGTGTCCTTCATGTTGGCCTTGGTCACCCAGATCGGGACCAAGAGCACCGCCGGCTGCTGGTTGCCCTGCACGCCCGACGGCGGCGAGGTGGTGCCGTTCACCAGGCTCTGCGGCGGGGTCAGGCCCGCGCGCAGCACGGTCGCAAGCGCGACCGCGGCCTGTGCCTCGAGGTAAACCGCCTTGTAGACGGAGCCGCACTGGTAGTCGGTGAGGACGTTGGCCATGCCGTCAGGAGTCGCGTCCTGGCCGGTTGTCGGCACGCTCTTGGCCTTGATGCCCTTGCTCTTGAGCACGGTCACGACCGCGTTGCCGAGGCCGTCGTTAGCCTCGACCGTGGCGTTGATGTTCGAGTGGGCCGTGAACTGCTGCTGGAAGATCTGCTGGCCGACGTCGTTCTTCCAGTCCGTGGCCACGAGCTCGTTGACGAGCGTCATGCCCTGGCTGTTCTTCGTCCCGGTGTCGACGTGGGCCTGCTTCTGGCCCCAGATGGCGTCGTTGTAGCCCTGGGCGAAGGAGACCGCGTTCGGGTCTGAGTTCTGGCCGCCGTCCAGCTCGAAGACCTGCGGGCTCTTGATCCCCCAGTCGGAGACGCACTGGACGAAGCCCTTGCCGATCAGCTCGCCGACCTGCACGTTGTCGAAGCTGACGTAGTAGGTGTTCGTGCCGGTGAAGGTCGCGCGGTCGTAGCTGATGACCTTGACGCCCTTCTGCTGCGCGAGCTGCTGGATCTGTGAGCCGACGGTGCTGTTGAGCGGGTCCATGATCAGGACCGTCGCGCCCGCGGTGATGTCCGCCTGCGCGATGGCGAGCTCCTGGGCCTCCTGGCCCTGCGCGTTGTCGATCTTGTAGTCGCTGGAGCTGTAGCCCGCGGCGTCGAAGGCCTGCTTCAGGTACGGGGCGTCGAACTGGACGTAGCGAACCGACGACGTGGTGTCGGGAAGGATGACTCCGACCTTGCCCTTGCCCGCGCCCACCAGGTCCTTCAGCTTCGGCATGTAGCTGAAGTCGGAGGTGAACGAGCTGATGCTGAGGTCAGAGGGCACCGACGCCGGCGTCGGCGAAGTCGATGCGTTTCCGCCGTTTCCGCCGCAGGCCGTGGCGATCACACCCGCGATGGCGAATACCGGCAACAACCGGGATAGCTTCATGCGCTTACCTCTCATGCAACACGCTTCCCGCTGCCATCTTCCCGAACCACACACGGGGCGAGAGTGCGCCGGCCAGCGGGGCCTACTCAAATGTCGACTTAGTCGATCGCATTGTGTTGCGCGGCGGCAAGCGCTGTCAAGCGGGGCTTGGGCGCCACCTATGATCGTCGGATGACGGCCAAGCGGTCGCTGGCGGTCCTCGGCCTCGGCTTGGCGAGCGCCCAGGCGGGCCACCTGCTCGCATACCAGCTCCGCTTCGGCGCCGCCGCGCAGCAGGTCCAGGCGGCAGGCGCCCACTCGTACTTCCCCGGGCTGGCCAAGACCGGCATCGGGCTGGCCTCGGTGGCGGTGATCGCCGCCATGTGCCTGGTCGGCGTCGCGCGCGTGGCCGCCGGGCGGCGGCTCGAGCCCGGGTCGGCGCCGCCCTTCACCCGGCTTCTGGCCGTTATGTACACCGTCCAGCTCGCCTGCTTCGGCGTCCAGGAGACGGTCGAGGCGCTCGCCGGCGGCGGGCACCCGATGTCGGCGCCGCTGCTGCTCCTGTGGGGCACCGCGGGCCAGCTCCCGGT
>CAYWTI010000281.1:0-5947 GCA_964461175.1 uncultured Actinomycetes bacterium
TCAGCCACCGCATGAAGCTGGACGAGGGCGAAGAGGCCTACCGGATGTTCGATCGCCGCGAGGCGACGAAGATCGTGCTTACTCCTTAGTTCGCGGTAGCGATGGAGTCGAGCGCGAGCAGGTAGCCTTTCGCCCGCTCGGCCAGTGGATAGCGGTATTCCAGCTCTTTGAACTCGGCGCCGTGGTCCGATTGGACGAGGTGCGCCAGCTCGTGCACCAGCAGGTAGTCGAGCACCCAGTCGGGCAGCGAAGCGGCGCGCTTCGCGATTCGGATCGCGCCGTCGGTGAACGTGCAGCTTCCCCACAGACGATCCATCTCCGCAAAGCCGACCGACGTCCAGCGCAGCGCGCCGCCGAAATGGCGTTCGTTAAGGCGCCGCGCCCGCTCCGCGAGCCTTTCGTCAGAAGGTCGGGCGCGCTCGGCGCGGCGCTGCAGGCGGCGCGTCATGACCTCGGCCCAGTGCGCGCGCTCGGTGTGCGGCATGCTCGCAGGGACGAGCAGCTCGAGGACGCCGGCGCGCATGCGCGCGGTCACCGTGCGGCGACGCTTGCGGGACGCGATGATGCGGACCGGGGGCTGGTTCAGGTCGGCCGAATTGTAGGATCGCGCTGCAAGAAGTGCCCAGAAGCCTCGTCCTCGGCAACGGCAACGTGCTCGTCGGCTTCGACTCCAACTACTCGCTCCGCGACATCTACTTTCCCCGCGTCGGCGACGCCAATCAGACGATGGGCAACGTGTGTCGCGCCGGGTTCTTCGTCGACGGGCGGTTCGCGTGGCTCTACGACGGGGCGTGGGTGCGCAAGCTCGGCTACGCGCAGGACTCGCTCGTCGCCGATGTGACGCTGTCGCACCCCGGGCTCGGGATCACGGTCCACTTCGAGGACTACATCGACCTGGCGCGCAACTGGTTCATGCGCGACGTGGAGGTCATCGCCGACCGCGCGTTCAACACGGCCTCCGTCTTCTTCCACTACGACTGGTACATCGAGGGCTCGGACATCGGCAACACCGTGCTTTACGACCCGCGCCATCGCGGCGTCATTGCCTACAAGGCGAACCGCTACTTCCTGATCGGCGGTCAGGCGGGCGCCGAGTACGGGATCAGCCAGTGGGCGAACGGCAAGAAGGGCAACGGCGCGGCCGGCACATGGGTCGACGCCGAGGACGGCGTCCTGGGCCGCAACCCGATCGAGCAGGGTTCGGTCGACTGCACGGTCGGCTTCGACCTCGGCGCCCTGGCCGCCGGTCAGACGCGCTCGATGACCCACTGGGTGTGCATGGGCACGCGCCTGAGCGAGGTCACCACGTACGGCCAGGAGCTGATCGTGTCGCGCGGGCCGGACACGTACCGCGACCGCACGCTCACCTACTGGCAGGTGTGGTCGGAGAAGAATCATCGCCACATCGAGGAGGCGCTGGGCGCCGACGCCGCGCAGCTCTACCGGCGCAGCGTGCTGACGGCGCGCACGCACGTCGACAACCACGGCGCCGTGATCGCCTCGACCGACTTCGACATCACCAAGTTCGCGCGCGACACGTACGCCTACCACTGGCCGCGCGACGGCGCGCTGGTGGCGAACGCGCTCGACCGCGCCGACCACGAGGACGTGACCCGCCAGTTCTTCCTCTTCTCCCAGCAGTCGGTGGCCGAGGAGGGGTTCTTCCTGCACAAGTACACGCCGTACGGCCTGCCGGGCAGCTCGTGGCTCCCGTGGGTGGACTCGCACGGTGTGCGCACCTTGCCGATCCAGGAGGACGAGACGGGCCTGGTCCTCTGGGCGCTGTGGCAGCACTACCGCCTGCACCGGAACCTCGACTTCGTCGTCCAGCTGTACTCGACGCTCGTGGTCCCGGCCGCCGACTGGATGGTCGGCTACGTCGACGAACGCAACGGCCTGCCCATGCCGTCGTGGGACCTGTGGGAGGAGCGCTGGGGCGTGCACGCGTTCAGCGTCGGCGCGGTGTGGGCCGGCCTGGACGCCGCGCGCAACTTCGCCGACCTGTTCGGCGACGTCAAGGCATACGTGCGGTACCGCGACGCCGCGGAGCGCCTGCGCAAGGCCGCGGACACGCACCTCTTTTCCGCCGAGCTCGGCCGGTTTCCCCGGCGCGTGACCGTGGAGGACGACGAGACGGTGACGGTCGACACCGTGCTGGACAGCTCGATCAACGGGCTGTGGCGGTTCGGCATGTACCCGCCCGACGATCCGCGGATCGTGGCCACGATGCGCGCGATCGCCGATCAGCTTTCGAACAAGGCGGAGACGGGTGGTGTGGCCCGGTACTCCGACGACTACTACTTCCAGCTGGAGCGCAACACGTCGATCACGCCTGGAAACCCCTGGTTCATGTGCACGCTGTGGCTGGCTCAGTGGTACATCGCGACCGCGCACACCTCATCCGACCTCGCGCCGGCGAAGGCGATGATCGACTGGGCCGTGAAGCATCAGCTGCCGGGCGGCCTGCTGTCCGAGCAGCTCGACCCGCACACTGGCGCGGCGCTGTCCGTGTCGCCGCTGACGTGGTCGCACGCGGAGTTCATAGTCAGCGTGGACGATTACTGCCGCAAATCGGAGTCACTGCGACGGCCGGAGGACGGTCCGATCTGAGCAGGTGACCGGGACGCTTTTGTGTGTTGGCCTCGTGCTCGTCTCGGCAGGGATTGTTGCGTTGCTCGACGTCGCGCGGGTCAATGAGAGGCTCGCCTCGATCTCGAGCCCTCGGCCGCGCTGGAATCGAAACCCAGCTGCCTACCGCTGGGCGGGCGCCGCTTTCATCGTGTCCGGCGCCGTCTGCCTCGCGCTTGGCATGGGCGCGTGGCCCTAGAGTGTTGCGCCCGTGGTGATCGTCGGGCTGATCATTGTCATCGTCGGCTTCGTCCTCGTGCTCAACCTGGGCCGGACCGCCGATTCGTTTGCCGCAATGGCGCGCGGGCTTCCGGGATGGATGACGTGGCCGTGGACGGCGAGCGCCGCGTACTACCGGTGCGTCGGCGCCCTGTTCGTCGCCATGGGCGCCTTCCTGCTCGGCGCGGGGCTGCGCGCCTAGAGCGGGATGTTGCCGTGCTTGCGCGGCGGCCGCTCGACCGTCTTGCGCAGGCACAGCTGCAGGCCTCGAATGAGCTCCCGCCGCGTCTCCCGCGGCTCGATCACGTCGTCGATGTAGCCCCGCTCGGCGGCCACGTACGGGTTGGCGAACTTGGTCGTGTACTCGCCGACCAGCTCCTTGCGCCGCGCCGCCGGGTCGCGGGCGCCGGCCAGGTCGCGCTTGTAGATGATGTTCACCGCCGCCTCGGGTCCCATGACCGCGATCTCGGCCGTCGGCCACGCCAGGTTGAGGTCCGCGCCCATCTGCTTCGGCGACATCACGCAGTACGCCCCGCCGTAGTCCTTGCGAGTGATCACAGTCAGCTTCGGCACGGTCGCCTCGGCGTACGCGTAGAGCAGCTTTGCGCCGTGGCGGATGATGCCGCCGTGCTCCTGGTCGCGGCCGGGCAGATAGCCGGGCACGTCGACGAAGGACACGATGGGAATCCCGAACGCGTCGCAGAAGCGGATGAACCGCGCGGCCTTCACCGACGCGTTGATGTCGATCGCGCCCGCGAGCACCTTCGGCTGGTTGCCGACGATGCCGACGACGTGGCCGCCCAGGCGGCCGAGCCCGACGATGATGTTCTGCGCGAAGAAGGGCTGCACCTCGAAGAACTCGCGCCCGTCCAGCACGCGCGACACGAGCTCACGCATGTCGTACGGCTTGTTGGGCGACTCCGGAACGATGGTCTGCAGCTCGACGTCCGCGCGCTCGAGGTCGTCGGTCGTGGGCACGAACGGCGGCCGCTCGGTGTTCGAAAGCGGAAGGTAAGACAGCAGCCTGCGCACGCCAGCGGCGCATTCCGCCTCGGTCCGCGGCAGGAAGTGGGCCACGCCCGACGTGGCGTTGTGCACGTTCCCCCCGCCCAGCTCGTCGAACGTCACGTTTTCACCGGTGACGACCTTGATCACCTCGGGGCCGGTGATGAACATGTAGCCCTGGCCGCCGACGATGAAGATGAAGTCGGTGATCGCCGGCGAGTACACCGCGCCGCCGGTGCATGGTCCGGCGATGATCGAGATCTGCGGGATCACGCCTGACGAGCGGACGTTGCGATAGAAGATGTCGGCGTAGCCGGCCAGCGCGACGACTCCCTCCTGGATGCGTGCGCCGCCGGAGTCGTTGATGCCGATGATCGGCACGCGGTTGCGCACCGCGAGCTCCTGCACCTTGACGATCTTCTCTGCCGTGACCTCGCCGAGCGAGCCGCCGAAGACCGTCGCGTCGTAGGCGTAGACCGCGACCGGCCGGCGATCGATCTCGCCAAATCCCGCGACGACGCCGTCACCGGAGATGCGGCGATCCTCCATGCCGAACCCGTGCGCGCGGTGCGCCGCGAACACGTCGAGCTCGACGAACGAGCCGGCGTCGACCAGCATCTCGATCCGGTCGCGCGCCGTCGCCTTGCCCGCGGCTCGTCGCTTGTTGGCGGCATCGGTCTCCGCGTGCAGCGCCTGGTAGCGGCGCTTGCGGTACTGGTTGATCTTCTGCTCGGAGACCGTGGTGGCTTCGCGCTGTGGCGCCTCGACGCGCTCGAGGCTCGGTGCCGTCCGCCGAACGGGGGAAAGCGACCTGGGCTTGCGGGCGGCCATACCGCATATATCGTAGGCGCCGTGCCGCGAGCCTCCCGGAAAGCGCCCGCCAAGCTCGACCTCGATCGCTCGGTCACGCTCCGGCAGCTGCGCACGTTCAAGACCGTCGCCGACGTCGCGAGCTTCAGCCTCGCGGCGCAGCGCCTCAAGCTCAGCCAGCCGTCCGTCTCCTACCAGGTGAAGGAGCTCGAGGAGACGCTCGGCCTTCCCCTGCTCGATCGCCTCGGCAAGCGGGTGCAGCTGACCGAGGCCGGGACGATCCTCTACGGCTACGCGCGCCGCATGCTCGACACCCTCGACGAGGTCAGCGTCGAGCTCGAGGAGATGCGGGGCATCCAGCGCGGCAGCCTGCGCGTCGGGGCCAGCACCACCGTCGGCATCTACCTCCTGCCGGCCGCCCTCGGGGCGTTCAAGAAGCTGCATCCCGGGTTGGTCATCTCGCTCGAGATCGGGAGCCGGGCCCGGGTGCAGGAGCAGGTCCTGCGCAACGAGCTCGACCTCGCTGTCGTCGGCCCCGCGTCCAAGGACGCGGACCTCGCGATCATCCCCTTCCTCAGCGACGAGCTGGTCGTGGTCGCGCCGGCGGGCCATCCGCTTGCGTCCCGGCGCAAGCTGACGCTGAAGGACCTCGCCGACCAGCCATTCATCATGCGCGAGGCCAGCTCCGGCAGCCGCTGGTCGCTCGAGAAGGAGGCGCGCAAGGCGGGCGCGAAGCTGAGCGTCGCCATGGAGCTGGGCTCGAACGGCGCCATCAAGCACGCCGTCGAGTCGGGTCTGGGCCTGGCCGTGATCTCGCGCTACGCGGCCGCTCTCGAGTTCTCGAGCGGCCGCCTTGTCGAGCTCGACGTCCGCGGTTTCCCCATCCGCCGCGACTGGCACATCGTCCACCTGCGCCGGCGCAAGCTGCCGGCGTCGGTGCACGCGTTCATCGACTTCCTGAAGGCGACGAGCTGGCTTGCGGCCGACGGCTCTCGCGGCCGCTCTCGTCCGCCGAGCGACTGACCGGCGTCGCGGCCTCCGGCGAGCCGCGGAAATCGCGGTAGGCGAGCACCGAGACGGCGAAGAGGATCAGCGCGCCGACCGTCCACAGGTTTGGAAACGGCAGCAGGCACGGCTCGCGCCACCACATCAGGAGTCCGGCCGCCATAGCCGCCACATAGGCCCAGCGTGCGTTCCGGATCGCGACGACCAGCACCATGAGCACGAGCGGCAGGAGCGGAAGGTACTGGTAGGGATTGAGCTCGCCCGGCAGGATGCCGCCGAG
>CAYWTI010000282.1:0-10048 GCA_964461175.1 uncultured Actinomycetes bacterium
GTGTCGAGGAACTCGGCGTCGAGGCCGTGCTCCTTCGCCGAGGCAAGCGCGCCGGCCACGTTGGCCGAGCTCTCGCGGCCGATCATCAATGCGCCGGTCATCGTCAGCAGGTGCCGGCCGCTGACTTGCTCGAGCTCGCCCCACAGGCCGAAGGCTTCGTGCAGCAGGGGCACGTACCACGAGCCTTCGAAGTAGGCCGTGCGGATGATGCGCGACTCGCCGTGCGACGAGCCGAGCGCGTGCGGCGGTGAGTGGCGATCGAAG
The DNA here is from genome assembly GCA_964461175.1 of uncultured Actinomycetes bacterium. Classification (GTDB taxonomy): domain Bacteria; phylum Chloroflexota; class Dormibacteria; order Dormibacterales; family Dormibacteraceae; genus 40CM-4-65-16. Next base: position 265 of record CAYWTI010000282.1, read on the forward strand.
AGCGTGACTTCGACGCCGCGCTTGGCGAGCCTCCACGCGGTGGCGGCGCCCATGACGCCGCCGCCGACGACGGCTACCTTCACTCGGGCGCGATGCGCGCGATCGGCTGGCCCGGCGTGACCGGGTCGCCGACCTCGAGCAGCAGCTCCTCGACAACGCCGCCGACCGGGGAGGGGATCTCGGCGTTGACCTTGTCGGTATGGGCCTCCATCAGCGTCTCGCCCTCGGCCACTCGCTCGCCGCGGCGCTTGCTCCAGGCGCCGACCGTGATCTCCTCCGCACCCTGCAGCTCGGGCATCACGACCTCGCGGACCTCGATGCTCACGGACCTATTGTGTAGGTTCGCCGCCGACCGAGCGTCCACGTCGAGTGCGACAGCTCACGCCATGGAGACGACGTCGAGCAGGTCTTCCTCCCAGTAGTCGACGCGGCCCTCGGGCATGAACATCACCCTGCGCGGGCCGAGCGCCTCGACGAACTCGGGGTCGTGGCTGACCAGCACCATCGTGCCCGGCCACTCGGCCAGCGCCTTGGCGACGCCCGTGCGCGACGGCGGGTCGAGGTTGTTCGTCGGCTCGTCGAGGAGAAGAAGGTTGTGCTTGCCCGCGACGAGCTGGGCGAGCGCGAGCTTCGTCTTCTCACCGCCCGACAGCGTGCAGGCGTCCTGGCGGGCGATGTCGCCGGTCAGCCCGAACATTCCGAGCAGGGCGCGGAGCACGCGCTCCTCGGCGTCGGGCGAATGCTCGCGCATGTGCGTCAGCACGCTGACGCCGGCCCGGATGCCCTCGTGCTCCTGAGCGTAGTAGCCGAGCGAGACGCCGTGGCCCAACCGGTACGTGCCCGCATTCGGCTGGCTCTCGCCGGCGAGGATGCGCAGCAGCGAGGTCTTGCCCGCGCCGTTGAGGCCCATGATCAACAGCCGCTCGCGCCGCTCGACCTCGAACGAGACCCCGCTGAACACGAGCGGGCCGCCGTAGCCCTTGGCCAGGCCGTTGGCGTGCAGCACCAGCCGCCCCGCGTGCGGCGGCTCGGGAAACGCGATCTTCATCTTCCGCTCGCGGCGCGGGGCCACGACGCGCTCGGCCTTCATGCGCTCGACACGCGTGAAGATCGACTTCGCCTGCTTCGCGCGTTTTTGCGTCTGCCTGCGCATGACCTCGGCGAGCAGGCTCAACCGCTGGATCTCGGACTCCTGGCGCTGCGCGAGTGACGTCAGCCGCTTCTCCTCGAGCCGCCGCGCCGCCTGATACTGCGAGTACGTGCCGCGGTACTCGACCAGCCGGCCGGCATCGAGGTGCAGCACGCGCGTGATCGACTTGTCGAGGAGGCCGAGGTCGTGGCTGACCACGATCACAGCACCGCGGTAGTCGCGCAGGAAGTCCATCAGCCACGTCTTGGCGTCGGTGTCCAGGTGGTTGGTCGGCTCGTCGAGCAGCAGCAGGTCCGCCTCGGCAAACAGGACGCGCGCGATCTCCACGCGCCTGCGCTCGCCTCCCGAGAGGACGCCCAGCGGCAGGTCGACGCGATCCGGTCTCAGGCCGAGGCCGGCGGCGATGCGCCTCGCCTCGGATTCCGCCGAGTAGCCGCCCGCATGGCGATAGCGCTCCTCGGCGTCGGCGTAACGCTCGAGGATCGCCGCCGAATGGTCCGTCTCCAGCTTGCGATGCAGGTCGGCGAGGTGCGCCTGGGCGCGGTCGAGGCCCTTGCCCGACAGGATGTGCAGCAGCGCGGTCGCCGTCGACTCGCCGCGCGGGCGAGGGTTTTGCGGCACGTAGCCGAGAGTGCCCCGGCGTAGGACCACGCCGGCGGCGGGGTCGTCGTCACCGGCGAGGACCTTGAGCAGGCTCGTCTTGCCGGCGCCGTTGCGGCCGACAAGCCCGACCTTGTCGCCGGCGGCCACGGTGAAGCTCGCGTCCGCGAGGACGCGGCGCGCCACGACATCGACCGCGAGACCACGTACCTGGAGCATGGGCGGGGGCAATGTTACGTCCGGACCTGGCGGGCGTTTGGTCAGTCAAATCCGTCCGCTCAGGAGGCCGTTTCCATGAAGAAGCTGTTCGTCATCTTCGCGTTGGTCGTGGTCGCGGCCGCCTGTGGGGGCGGCGCCGGCGGTGGAGGGTCCGCGTCCTACACGTCCGACCAGGGTGGCACCCAGAACCAGAGCACCGGCGGCTCGGCCGGCACGGGCGCCGGCCAGCCGTCGAAGAGCGTCGGTGGCGGCACCTCGTCCACCACCGGCGGGGGCACCGGCGGCGGCACCACGACGGTGCCCGGCGTCGGCGTGCCGGCGCTGCAGGGTCCGCCGGTCATCCGCCAGGCACAGCTGAGCATCACCGTCGGCAATGGCACGTTCGACTCCAAGCTCGCCGACGTGCGCGCGCTGGTCGAGGACCAGGGCGGCTATATCGCGGGCACCGACGCGCAGGCAAACCCTGTGAACGACCAGCCGTCACAGATCCGCACGGGCGTCATCAGCTTCATGGTCCCGGCGGCCCATTTCGACGCCGCGATCGACGCCCTGGCGAAGGTCGGCAAGGTCGAGAACGAGCACATCAGCGGCACCGACGTCAGCGCCCAGTACGTCGACCTGCGCGCCCGGCTCGCCAACGCCGAGGCGCAGCGCAACGCGATGCTTGCCCTCCTGGCGCAGGCGAGGACGATCAGCGACATCATCGCCGTGCAGAACCAGATCGGCCAGATCACCGGCCAGATCGAGCAGCTCAAGGGCCAGATCCAGTACCTGGACGACAACACCTCGTACAGCTCGGTCTCCGTGACGCTGACCGAGTCCGGCGCCCCGGCGCCGAGCACGCCCTCCGACTCGTGGGGCTTCGCGACGGCGCTGAACGAGGCGGCGCACAACTTCGTGACCACGATCAACTACGTCGTGAGCGCCCTCGGAGCGCTTGGGCCGCTGGTCATCGTCGCCGGCCTGGGATACCTCGTCTGGCGCCGGCGCAAGGTCGTGCCCGCCGCGACGCCGCGGCACGCATAAGTCAAGGACGGGCAGCTCGCGTAACCTGCGCCGGTATTGCCGGGACACGGTGGAAGGCCGAAATGACGTCTGCCAGCGACCGGTTCTAGTTTCCGCGCGATGACGAGCGAGCTGCCCGTCCAGCCGTCCGGCGATATCGTCCAGATGCCCGCTGCGTCGCGGGCGACCGACATCGCGCTCGACGAGCTGGAGCTGGTGTACGCCTTCATCTACGCCCGCGTCGGCAACCGGGCCGACGCCGAGGATCTGACCCAGCAGGTCGCGCTCAAGGCGATCCCGCGCCTGCGCCAGACCGCGCCCCCCAGCGCGATCCGCGGCTACCTGTTCGCGACGGCGCGGTCCGTGCTGGGCGGCTTCTGGAGCACGCGACTCGGCCTTTCCGAGGCGGAGCTCCGCGAGGACCTCGCCCTCGCCACACCGCCGCCGGCCGAGCCGCCGTCCGAGGAAGGCGCCGAGACGGTGCAGAAGATCCTGGCTCAGCTCTCCGACAACTACCGCCGCGTGCTCGAGCTGCGTTTCCTGCACGGGTATTCCCTGAAGGAAGTTGCCGCGGAGATGCACTCGACGGTGGGCGCGATCAAGGTGATGCAGCTGCGCGCGCTGCGCGCGGCGGCGAAGGTTCGGCTGCCCGAATGAGCAACAAGCCCGAGGACCGCGTCGAGAAGATCGTCGACGCGCTGCTGCGCGGCCGGCGGCTGAAGCTGCGCGGTGGAGACGCCGAGGAGAAGGAGGCGATCACCGCGGCTGCACGCCTGGCAGGTGCGCGCCACGGCCCCGAGCGCATGCGGCCCGAGTTTCGCCGCCGTCTCGCCGTCGCCATCGCCGCGGCCCCGGACGAGCGTCTGCTCACGCGCCGGGCCGCGCTTGTCGCCGGGCTGAGCCTGGCCGCCGGGGCGGCCGGTGGCGCCGTGCTGGGGCGGGCGACGCTGCCCGGCGGCTCGGTGCGCGCCGCCGAGCCGGTCGAGCCTGCCAATCCGCGCTGGGTCGACGTCGCCGCCCTCGACGAGCTCGTCGAAGGCCAGGGACGGCGCGTGTCGGCGGGCGCGGTTGGCGCCTTCGTCTTCCGCAAGGGCGATTCGGTGACCGCCGTGTCGTCGATCTGCTCGCACCTCCCGTGCGAGCTCTGGTTGGACGGGGGCGGCGGCAGCCTCGCCTGTCCTTGCCACCCGGCGAGGTTTGCCGCGGACGGCACCGCCGAGGGCAACTACGGGCTGCCGGCCCTCAACCCCGTGCACGTGCGTGTGACCGCGGCGGGGCGGGTGGAGGTGCTGGGGACCGAATGATGGTCCGGGCACACAGGTCGAGGCAGCTTGCCCTCGACAGGTGCCTGCAGCTGCTCGAGGAGGCGCAGGTCCGCGGCCAGGCTCGCATCGACGGGCTCCTCGGGACGGCGCTGCGCCGCAACCTCGAGCGTGCCGGCGTGATCGCCGACCACAGGCTCGAGGGAAGGCGGATCGACCGCGTTCTCGACGACATCTTCGCCCTCCAGGCCCACCTGCTCGGCCAGGTGCCGGAGGACTCGCGGCACCACAACGGGTTCTGAAGCCGCACGGTTAATATCCGTCCTTGTGACTACTTCCTTCGGTTCCTCGCGTTCGTTCCTGCTGACGTCCGAATCAGTCACCGAGGGTCACCCGGACAAGATCTGCGACCAGGTCTCCGACGCGGTGCTCGACGGGATGCTGGGCCAGGACGCGCACGCGCGGGTCGCCTGCGAGACGGCGATCACCAAGGGCCTGTGCGTCGTCATCGGCGAGGTCACCACGCACGCCGAGCTCGACATCCAGCGCACGATCCGCGACACGATCGCCGGCATCGGCTACAACGATGAGTCGGTCGGCTTCGACGCCGACCATGCGCTCATCCAGGTCTACCTCAAGGAGCAGTCGCCGGACATCGCCGGCGGCGTCAACCGCTCGCTCGAGGTGCGTGAGGATTCGTCGGACAAGGACCCGTTCGACCTCCAGGGCGCGGGCGACCAGGGCATGATGATCGGCTTCGCGTGCACCGAGACGCCGGAGCTCATGCCGCTGACCATCTCGCTCGCCAATCGCCTCGCGAAGAAGCTCGCCGAGGTGCGCAAGAACGGCAAGCTGCCTTTCCTCCGACCTGACGGCAAGACGCAGGTGACGGTCGAGTACGAGTACGGCAAGCCCAAGCGGATCGAGGCCATCGTCGTCTCCACGCACCACGCCGCCAGCGCGACGCAGAAGGAGATCCACGACGGCGTGCGCGAGCTCGTCATCGACCCGGTCCTCAAGGGCCAGGTCGTCGATGGCGCGACCAAGATCATGGTCAACCCCAGCGGAAACTTCGTCCTCGGCGGACCCGCGGCCGACGCGGGCCTGACGGGGCGCAAGATCATCGTCGACACGTACGGCGGCGTCGCGCGGCACGGTGGAGGCGCGTTCAGCGGCAAGGACCCGAGCAAGGTCGACCGCTCCGCCGCCTACGCGGCGCGTCACGTGGCGAAGAACCTGGTCGCGGCCGGTCTTGCCGAGCGCTGCGAGGTCCAGGTCTCCTACGCCATCGGGCGCGCGCACCCGACCTCGATCGCGGTCGAGACCTTCGGTACCAGCACCTCGTCCGAGGAAGAGCTGCTGCGCCTCGTGCGCACGCATTTCGACCTGCGGCCGGCCGCGATCATCGCCCACATGGACCTGCTGCGCCCGATCTACCGGCCGACCGCGGCCTACGGCCACTTCGGCCGCGACGACCTGGGCGTGCCCTGGGAGAAGACGAACAAGGTCGAGGCGCTGCGCGCCGACGCCCCCGTCGCCGCGCGGAAGAGCTAGAGGCTCGACACGCTCCGGCTTCGCGACACGCTGACGCGACGCAAGGTCGCGATCGCGCCGCGACGCGGCCGGCCGCTGACGATCTACGTCTGCGGCGTCACGCCGTACGACTCGGGGCACATGGGCCACGCGTTCACGTTCTCGATCTTCGACGTGCTCGTGCGGTTCCTCGAGTCGAGCGGTTCACGCGTCAAGTACGCGCAGAACGTGACCGACGTCGACGATCCGCTGTTCGAGCGGGCGCGCCGCGACGGGATCGACTGGCGCGAGCTCGCCGACCGCGAGACGAAGGTGCATGTGCGCGACATGACCGTGCTCGGATGGCGTCCGCCTGACGCGATGCCGAAGGTTTCGGAAGAGATCCCGCGCATCCTCTCGGCGGCGACCAGGCTCAAGACGTCGGGGCATGCCTACAAGACCGACGCGCTCTACTTCGAGGCGTCGACGTATCCCGGCTACGGCAAGCTGTCGCACCGGACGCGACGCTCGATGGTCCGCAAGCTGCGCGACGAGGGTCTGCTTGGAGAGGTCGGACCGGGCGCCAAGCGCGACGTGCTGGACTTTCCGCTGTGGCGCGGCTCGCGTCCGGACGAGCCGGCGTGGCCGTCGAGGTTCGGCGACGGGCGTCCCGGGTGGCACATCGAATGCTCGGCGATGGCGATGCGCTACCTGGGCCCGCAGATCGACATCCACGGCGGCGGCCGCGACCTGATCTTCAGCCACCACGAATCCGAGCGCGCGCAGTCGGAGTCGCTGACGGGCAAGAAGCCGTTCGCGCGGGCATGGGTGCACACGGGGATGGTCCGCTACGAGCGGCGGAAGATGAGCAAGTCGCTAGGCAACCTGGTGAAGGTGAGCCAGGCGCTGCAGCGCGCGCCGGCGGCGGCGGTGCGCCTGTACCTCGTCTCCCACCGCTACGGGCGAGACTGGGAGTTCGACTGGGCGGGGCTGGCGCGCGCGGCGCGATTCGTCGAGAGGCTGCGCAAGCTGCTCGCCGACGATGCGCGTCTGCGCGGCCGCAAGGCGGTGGCAGGCCGGCGCCTGATGGCGGAGTTCAACGCGGCGCTGGCCGACGACCTCGACACGCCGCGCGCGGTGCGCGCGCTTCGGGCCGCGGTGCGGCAAAGGGATGCCGCGGCCGCGCGCGCGATGGCGGGTATCCTCCTCGGGACGTCTTCTCTGAGCTAGGCGACCTCGAGCGGAGAGCCGCAGTTGGGGCACTCCATGCTGACGTCGAGCTGCACCTTCGTCTCGCACACGGGACAGAGAACGTCGGCGATGACCGCGGTCGACACCTCGTCCTCGCGGGCCTCCTCCTCGAGCGCGGCCGGCACCTCGCCGAGGTCGACCGCCGGCGACCCGCAGTTCAGGCAGACGTAGCCGGGCTGCGTCAACCGGTGGCTCTGGTACTCGCCGGAGGCGTCGATCTCGACCTCGGCGAACAGCGCCCGGAACAGCGAGCCGCCGCACTTGCGGGAGCAGACGAGGAGCATGGCTATCCGAGCCTACGACGCAGCGTCGCGGTGCCGGCGGCGATGAGCAGAACCGCGAACCCGGCGACCACCGCAAGGTCGACCTGAAGCGACGTCCAGGTGAGGTCCGCGCCCTTGACCATGATGTCGCGCATGCCGTTGACGGCATAGGTGAGGGGCAGCACGTTGGAGATGTACTGCAGCGCCTGCGGCTCGCTCGAGACGGGGAAGAGGATGCCGGAGAGCAGGAACTGCGGCACGATCACGAGGGGGATGAACTGCACGGCCTGGAACTCGGACCGCGCGAACATGCTGAGGAAGATGCCCAGGTTGACGGCGGCGATCGCCATGAGAGCCTCCATGCCGAAGATCAGCGCCACGCTGCCCTGGTTGTGGACGCGGAGCACGAGGAGCGCAAAGGCGAGCACCTCGGCCGCCTGCACGAGCGCCAGCACCGTGAAGCCGAGCATGTAGCCGAGCACGATCTCGCCTCGCCGGAGCGGGCTCGCCATCAGGCGCTCGAGCGTTCCCTGCGAGCGCTCGTTGAGGAACGACACGATCGTGATCACGAACACCAGGAAGAACACGATCAGGCCGACGAAGGCGGCGCCGAAATAGTCGAGGGTGTCGAACTCTGAGCTGCCGTACAGCCGGTCGACCGTCGGCGTAAAGCTCACGCTGCGCCCGGCGACCTGCGACGCGAGCGAAATCATGGCCTGCTGGAGCGCCTGCAGGACGGGCGCGTCTTCGCCGGGCTGAGAGCCTTCGAGGTGGACCTGGGGCGCGACCTGACCCTGGGCGGCGCGGGCAGAGAAGTCGGCCGGGAAGACGATGTACGCCGTGAGGGTTCCATCTTTGAGCTTCGCGTCGCCGTCCGAAGCCGCGATGTCGGTGGTCGAGATCTTGTCGGAGGCACGGAGGTAGCCGATGACCTGGGCGGCGAGCGGGCCGCTGTCCTCGTTGGCGATGCCGACGGCCGGGACGCTGCTCGACCCGCGAATCAGGTAGCCGAGGAGGGCCAGGATCACGATCGGCGCGACGAACAGCAGAGCCACCGTGCGGCGGTCGCGGCGAAATCCCTGCAGCAGCCGGCGGGTGATGGCGGCGACGCGGTGCCCGCTCACGATTCCCTCCGGCCGGCAAGCGCCAGGAACGCCTCTTCGAGGTTCTGCGAGCCTCCGGCGTTGCGGATCTCGGCCGGTGTGCCCTCGGCGAGCAGGCGTCCGTACTGGATGAGGCCCAGTCGCTGGCAGCGGTCGGCCTCGTCCATGACGTGGCTGGAGACGATCAGCGTCGTGCCCTCGCCGGCCATGCGCCGGAAGTAGTCCCAGAACTGAACCCGCAGCTGCGGGTCGACGCCGACCGTGGGCTCGTCGAGGAGCAGGAGCTCGGGTTTGTGGACCAGGGCGCACGCCAGCGAGCACCGCTGGCGCATGCCGCCGCTGAGCGTGGACACGACCGAGCCGCGCCGGTCGTAGAGCTGGACGAGGTCGAGTGCCTCCTTGACGCCGCCCTCGACGCCGTTGATGGCGGCGAAGAACCGCACGTTCTCCTCGACCGAGATCGACGGGTACAGCGCGGCCTGCTGGGTCATGTAGCCGATGTGCCGGAGCACACCGATCTCGGGCATGCGCCGGCCGAGCACGGTCACGGTCCCCGCTTGCGCCTCGAGGAGCCCGCATATGAGGCGGATCAGCGTGGTCTTGCCGGCGCCGTTGGGCCCGAGCAGGCCGTAGATCTCCCCCTGGCGGACGCGCAGCGTGACCCCGTTGAGGGCCTTGAGCGCGCCGAACGACTTGGACACATCGGCGACGTCGACGGCGTAGACCTCACTCACGTTCTTCTCCTTCCTCGGTGACGGCCATGCGCCGGGCGCGCGCAGGGCGCATGCGCCGGGCGCGCGCAGGGCGCATAGACAGAAGCCACGACTCGGCCAGCTGTGTGACGGCATCTACGCCGTCGATGTCTATGTGCAGGACCCTCTCCGCGAGCGGGCGCGTGAGGATGTGGAACAGGACCGGCCCGATGAACGACTGGAGTGCGAGCAGCGGGTGCACGCGGCGGAGGTGACCGGCCGCCATCTCGGCGCCGATGTACTGCACCATCAGGCCGACGACCCGGCTGATCGCCTGCGCGGCGACCTCCTCGGTCTCAGCCGAAAGCCCGCTGACCTCGAAGAACAGGGCGCGCATCAGGCCTATCCGCCCGGCGACGGAGCGATACGCGGTGCGCGCGAGCTCGGGCATCAAGACGGATGGCGGGTCGCCGGCGCGTTCCTGGAGCAGGCGGGCGACCGGCTCGAGCGGCGAATACTCCTCGACGAGCGCCAGCAGGAGCGCCGCCTTGCCGGGGAACAGCCGGTAGAGCGTGGCGCGCGAGACGCCGGCGCGGTCGGCCAGGTCGTCCATCGACAGCGCCCGCACGCCCACGTCGCCGACCAGCTGCACGGCCGCGGTGACGATGCGCTCGCGCGCGCCGGGCTCTGGCGTGACCTCGAGCGCCTGCAGAAGCGCGTCACGCGA
>CAYWTI010000283.1:0-2336 GCA_964461175.1 uncultured Actinomycetes bacterium
CAGCGCGCGAAGCCGCGGCCCACGCTTGCCGGCCACTGCGGCGATGATCCCGATCACGACGAGGAGCACGACGATTGCGATGACTACGACAACCAATGTGCTCTGAGTCATTCAGCACCTCCTAGGGAGGGAACGGCATCGCGGGTTGCTGTACCGTGGGTAAAGAGATGTCGAGCGAGTCGCCGAAGCGACCCGCGGTCCCGCAGGACATGAAAGCGTTCAACGCGCGGCTCGTCGAGGAGTTCCGAGCCAACGACGGCAAGCTGTCCGGTCCGCTGGAAGGCCGCGTGCTCATGCTCCTCACCACGACCGGCGCGCGCACGGGGCGCGAGCACACGGTTGTGATCGGTTTCAAGCCATACGGCGATGCGTACGCGGTGATCGCCTCGAACAACGGCTCCGATCGACCACCGGCCTGGTTTCACAACCTGACGGCGAAGCCCGACGTGACGGTCGAGATTCCCGGCCGCCGGTTCCAGGCGAAGGCGCGGGTCGCGCGGCCCGAGGAGCGCCCCGAGCTCGCGAAGCTCATCACCTACTACGAGTCGCAGCAGGCTCTTACCAAGCGCGAGATCCCGTTCGTCGTCCTCGAGCCGATCCAGTAGGCCGTATCCCGGCCGCCGATCGCCTGGCGGCGTAGGAGCACAATTTCTCCATGCAGGACAAGCGGCGCCTGATGCTCACGCAGCTGCTGCACGCGCCGGTGCTGAACCCCGCCGGCACCGAGGTGGGCCGCGTCGAGGACTTCATCGTCAAGCTCTCCGACGGCGCCTACCCACCCGTGACCGGGCTGAAGGTGCGCGTCGGGGCGCAGGACGTCTTCGTCAGCAAGAACCAGGTCGACACGCTCGAGCCGGGTGGCGTGCGCCTCGACGCCAGCTCGCTCGACATGACGCCGTTCCAGCGCCGGCCGGGCGAGGTGTTGCTGTCCGCCGACGTAGTCGGCCGCCATGTCGTCGACGTCGTCAAGGGCCGCATCGTCCAGGCCCACGACCTCGTGCTCGCGCCCGGCGACGCGGGCTGGTACCTCGCGGGCATCGACCGCAGCCCGCAGGCGATGCTGCGCAGGTTCCTGCCGCGGCGCGGCCGCCCAGACCTGCGCCGCCACGCGATCGTCGACTGGCGCGACATCCAGCCGTTCGTCGGCCACGTGCCGACGGCAAAGCTCCTGATGCCTCTGCAGCGCCTGCGCCGCCTTCACCCCGCGCAGATCGCGGACATCGTCGAGGGCGCATCGCACGCCGAAGGGCAGGAGATCATCGAGGCGGTCGAGAGCGACCCCGCGCTCACGGCGGACGTCTTCGAAGAGCTGGACGCCGAGCACCAGGTCGAGTTCCTGCGCTCGAAGTCGAACGAGGAGGCGGCGCGGATCCTCGAGCGCATGGCGCCCGACGACGCCGCCGACCTGATCGGCGAGCTGGAGCAGGAGCGGCGCAAGCCGGTCTTCGAGCTCATGTCCACGAGCCAGCAGCACAAGCTGCGCAAGCTCCTCCAGTACCACCCGACCACCGCGGGCGGAATGATGAGCCCCGACTACGTCTGGGTCGTCGACGACTCGAGCGTGGACATGGCGCTCGAGGCGGTGCGCACGGACGACAAGTCGCCCTCGCAGCTCCTTACCACCGTCTTCGTCACGAGCCACGACGGCCGCTTCGTCGGCAGCATCGGCCTCGTCGAGCTGCTTCGCGCCGAGCACTCGAAGACCATGACCGAGCTCGAGCTCACGCGGGTTTCGGTGCACGGCAACGCCGATTTCGCCGACGTCGCCCTAACGATGGGCGACTACAACCTCACCTCGCTCGCCGTGGTCGACGCGGCGGGCAACCTGATCGGCGCCATCTCCTCCGACGACGTCATCGAGCAGCTGATCCCGGAAGACTGGCGCGATCGCGCCGAGGCGAGCACGGGCGTATGACGGCCCGCTGCCCGCACATCCCGTTCACGCCGGCGATTGCCTGGCTCCGCCCCCCGAAGCCGCAGATCGGCCTTCGGATCTCGACGCAGGGCGACTAACCGCTGATGGCCGAGCGCGAGCCGAACCGCAAGGACTCGCGCGTGAAGCCAAGCTCAACCGTTCTCGACGACCGGCAGCACGGCGGCGACATCCATGGCGCGTTCGGGACCATCCGCGTCAGCGACGTCAACCCGCGGCGCACCTGGCGGCAGCGGCTTCTGACGCTGCTCGCGATCGTCGGACCCGGGCTGATCGTACTGGTCGGCGACAACGACGCCGGCGGCGTCTCCACCTACGCCCAGGCCGGCCAGAACTACGGCTACTCGTTGCTCTGGACGCTCGTGCTGCTCATCCCGGTCCTGGTCGTGAACCAGGAGATGGT
>CAYWTI010000284.1:0-2386 GCA_964461175.1 uncultured Actinomycetes bacterium
TGTGGCTGTGGACCGAGCGCGCGCTCGTCATCGGCTCGCACCAGTCGGTGAGGAACGAGGTCGACGTCGACGCCGCGCGACGGCTCGGCTTCACCGTAACGCGGCGCATGAGCGGCGGCGGCACGATGCTGTGCGAACCCGACAGGACGATCACCTACTCGCTCTACCTGCCCGAGTCGGTGGTCGCGGGGGAAAGCTTCCGCGCGTCCTACGCGCTGCTCGACGCGTGGGCGGTGCGCGCGTTCAACGAGCTCGGCGTCCCGGCCTCCTACCGCGAGATCAACGACATCGTGTCGCCGCGCGGGAAGATCGCGGGCGCGGCGCAGGCGCGGCGGCGCGGCTTCGTCCTCCACCACACGACGATCGCGCACGACATGGACGTCGAGCTGGTGGCGAGGCTGATCCGCATCGGCCGCGAAGCGCTGTCGCCGCGCGGCGTGCGCAGCGCCGACAAGCCCGTGTCGCCGCTGTCGTGGTTCACGCGCGCCTCATGCCAGGAGGTCGCGGGCCACCTGCGCTCGCACTTCCAGCGCGAGTTCGCCGCGGCGCCGAGCGAGCTCACGGCCGATGAGCTCGCGCGGGCGCGCGACCTCGTCGCATCGAAGTACTCGACGCCCGGGTGGGTGAACCGGCTGCCTTAGCTGAAGTAGTTGTGCTGCTGCAGGAAGGCGCGGGCGACCGCGTCGGCGTCCTGGTGGTTGAGCTCGACCTGGCCGTTCAGCGTGATCAGCTGCGCCGTGGTGATGTTGGCGTCGACCTTGTCCAGGATCGCCTTGACATCGTCCGTCGCCACCTTCTGGCGGATGATCGGGACCACGTTGTCGGCGTTCTCCAGGTGCTTGTCGTCCTCAAGCACGACGAGGCCGAGCTTGTTCAGGTCCGAGTCGCTGCTGAAGACCAGGCCCACCTGGATGGTGTTGTTGGCCAGGGCGGCGCGGGTCAGCGGGCCGTCCGTGTCTAGCGACTTGAACGACTTGAAGTGGATGCCGTAGGTCTTCTCCAGGCCCGGCTGGCAGAACGGCCTTGACGCGCATTCCGGCGGGCCGCCGAGGACGAGCTGGTCACCGACCGCGGCGAGGTCGGAGAGCTTCGAGAGGTTGTACTTCTGCTGCGTCGCCTTGGTGACGGCGAAGGAGTTCTGGTCGACCGCGGGCGACGGAGTGAGCGCCTCGAGGCCGAGCGGGTTGAGGCGCGCGTTCAGCTTCTGCGTCGTCGCCGTGACGTCGCCGCTGGCCTCACCCGCGCCGCTGTTGTAGTACTCGAGGTCGGTTGCCGCGTAGCCGGGGTAGAGGTCGATCTGACCGGCCTTCAGCGCCGGCGCCACGACCTCGCGCTTGCCCAGCCGGAGCTTGTAGTTGACCGTGTAGCCGCTGTGCACGAGGGCCTGGCCGTACATCTCGGCGAGGATCGAGCTCTCGGCGAAGTCGAAGCCCGCGATGTTGATGGTGCCCTTGCTCGAGCTGCCGCCGGACGGGCTGGGGCTGCCCCCGCACGCCGCCGCCACCACAGCGACGACCGCCGCCACGGTGAGCAGCGAGAAGGTCCTGGTCTTGCCGATCATGCGTAGTCCTCCCTGGGCCGGCCTGGCCCTTCGCCGATGGAAACACCGGTTCCGGCGACATTAATCCACGGACAAAGCGTCACGCGACCTTGAAAGTGGTCGCCCGGCGCAGCTTGGGCGCCATCTCGAGACGGATGCCCTTCGGCACCAGGAGGCGCTGGCAGGCCGACAGCACGAGCTCGGTCGCCAGGGCGAGGAGCGCGACGAGCAGGGCGCCCGAAATCACCCGGGGATAGTCGAGGGTCGCGAAGCCGTCGATGATGTAGCGCCCGAAGCCGCCGCCGGCGATGAGCGCCGCCAGGGTCGCCGTGGCCACGACCTGCACCGCCGACGTGCGTATGCCGGCCATGATCAGGGGCACCGCCAGCGGCAGCTCGACGCTGACGAGCTGGGCCAGGTCGCGGTAGCCCATTCCGCGGGCCGCGTCCTTGATGTCGGGGTCGACCTCGCGGAGCGCGACATAGCTGTTGGTCACCATCGGCGGGATGGCGAGGGCGGTGAGCGCGATGATGATCGGCAGGTCGCCCAGGCCGAAGGCCTGGAACGCGATCACGAGGATGCCGAACGAAGGCACGGCGCGGCCGATGTTCGAGATGTTGATCGCGAGCGTGCCGAAGCGCCCGTAGTGCCCCAGGGCGATGCCGATCGGGAGCGCGATCGCGGCGCCGATCGCCAGGGATTCGGCCGAAAGCTGCAGGTGCTCGGTCAGGCGCGTCGGGATACCGTCGGGACCCTGCCAGTGCGAGCCGTCGGCAAACCACGCCCAGACCGAGCCGATGATGCTCATCACGACCTCGCCCAGGGCAGGGCGACGCGCTGGCCGCC
>CAYWTI010000285.1:0-3752 GCA_964461175.1 uncultured Actinomycetes bacterium
CTCGAGCTGCTTCAGGCGTTCGACGAGCCGGCGTGTCTGGGGATCGTCGCGGTCGAGCTCGAGCCCGAACTCGCGCGCCTTGGCGAGGACGTTGCCGCGGCCGGACTGCTCGGACACGAGCACGCGCGCCTCGTTGCCGACCAGCGCGGGATCGATGTGCTGGTAGGCGTCCCTGTGCTTGAGCACCGCGGCCACATGCTGCCCGCCCTTGTGCGCGAAAGCGCCGTGACCGACGAAGGCCTGCTGGACAGGCAGCGCCAGGTTGGCGATCTCGGCGACTGTGCGCGAGAGCTCCGTGAACCGACGCACCGAGGCTTCCGGCAGCGCCTCGTACCCGAGCTTGAGGACGAGGTTCGAAACGACGGAGACGAGGTTGGCGTTGCCGCACCGCTCGCCGTAGCCGTTGATCGTGCCCTGGACCATCTCCGCGCCGGCCACGACGCCGGCCAGCGTGTTGGCCACGGCGAGCTCGCAGTCGTTGTGCGTGTGGATGCCGACGCGGGCCGTGCTGCGCTCGCGCCGTAGCGCGTCGCGCACACCGGCGACACCTCGTCCTATACCGTCGGGCTGGGAGCCGCCGTTGGTGTCGCACAGCACGACCCACGACGCGCCCGCGCGCGCGGCGGCGAGGCACGCCTCGACCGCGTACTCGGAGTCCCGCGCGAAGCCGTCGAAGAAATGCTCGGCGTCGAAGACGAGCTCTCTGCCCGCCGCCACGCCGAACGCCACTGACTCCTCGATCATGGCGAGGTTCTCGCCGTTCGTCGTGCCGAGGACGTTGCCAACCTGCCAGGTATCGCTCTTGCCGACGAGCGTCCACACCGGCGCGCCGCTCGCCGCCAGCGCCCTGAGGTTCTGGTCGTCTTCGCACGTGCCGCCGGCGCGCCGCGTCGCTCCGAACGCGGCCAGCCGCGCGTGACCGAGCGGGTGCGCGGCAAAGCGCGCGAACAGCTCTTCGTCCTTCGGGTTGGAGCCGGGGAAGCCGCCCTCGACGTAGTCGAACTCCAGGTTGTCGAGCAGGCGCGCGATGCGCTCTTTGTCCGCGGCTGAGAACGAGACCTCGGGTCCCTGCGCGCCGTCGCGCAGGGTCGTGTCGTAGACGACGATCCTTCGTTTCGCAGACATAAAAAAACCTCCCGACCTTCTTGGCCGGGAGGTCCATCCGACTCCAGCGCGGCGCGCTAGGTCGGGGGACCTCCCCGGATAATCACGATCTCGATCGCGCCGTGGTTGCGCATGCGGGGGAAGCCTAAGCCATCAAGCGCGGCGGCGGTATGGTCGCCGTCGCCAATTTCGCGGCTCTGGGATAGTGTCTCGGCCATGGCACCGCCGCCCACGACCGGGCTCCTGGTCGAGTGCCGGGACGAGCCCGGGGTGCTCCACCGCATCACCGAGGCGATCCTTCGCCACGACGCGAACATCTCCTACGTCGCCGGTGGCGCCCGCCGGGAGACGGTCGCCGACCTTCAGCTCGAGGTCTCGGGCGCGTTCGATCCGCCGCGCCTGATCGCCGACGTCGAGGCCGTGCGCGGCGTCATGCACGTGGCCGAGGTGCCGACCTTCCAGACGATCTACGGCAAGAGGGTGATCGTCATCGGCGGCGGAGCGCAGGTCGGCATGGTCGCTCAGGGAGCCATCTCCGAGGCGGACCGGCACAACATCCGCGGCGAGCGGATCTCGGTCGACACGATCCCTCTCGTCGGCGAGGAGCAGCTCGCCGACGCCGTGCGGGCTGTGGCGCGCCTGCACCGGGCGCGGGCGCTGGTGCTCGCGGGCGCACTGATGGGCGGCGATATCTCCAACGCCGTGCGCGAGATCCGCGCCGCCGGCATCGTGGTGCTCTGCACGAGCATGGCCGGGTCGGTGCCCGATGCCGCCGACGTCGTGGTCAGCGACCCGGTCGAGGCGGGCGTGATGGCCGTGATGCTCATCGCCGACACGGCGAAGTTCTCCATCGAGCACGTGCGCGGCAAGCGCTTCTGATCGGGCGATAGTCCGGACGATCGCCCGCCCCGCAGGCTCAGCCGACGACGTTCGTCCGCACGCTGATCGTCATCGTGCTGCCCGCCGACCCGACGTAGACCCCGCGCGTCGGCGCGGCGTCGGTGTAGTCGCGGCCCACCGCCAGGCGCACGTGGTGCGGCGTCGTCCGCACGGGGTGCGTGGCGTCGAAGCCGATCCACCCCCGGCCCGGCACCCATGCCTCGGCCCACGCGTGCGAGGCGGTCTGCGCGCTCTTGCCCCACTTCGGCAGATGGATGTAGCCGCTGACGTACCTGGCGGGCACGCCCATCGCCCGCGCGGCGGCGATGAAGAGGTGCGCGAAGTCCTGGCACACACCGGCCTTGAGCGTGAGGACATCGTCGACCACGCTGTATACGTTCGTCACCTTCGTGTCGTACGTGTACTCGCGGGCGATCTCTGCCGCCAGGCCGTCGAGCGCCTCCTCGACCGCGGCCGGCGACGAGGCGTCGGCGATCGCGTGACGGCGCGCAAGCTCGCGCACGCCCTCGACGTCCTTGACCGGCGAGCGGAACCGGAGAAAGTCCAGGACCAGGTCCTCACCGGGGTCGGGGTCCGGACCGAGCCCGGTCTCCACCGTCGAGCGGCTGACGACGCTGAGGCCCGAGTGCGGACGGACAAGGTTGAAGTAGTGGACGTGGTTGCCGAAGCCGTCGACGTACGTCCGCGCGCGCACACCGTGGCTGAGCTCGAGCCGGAAGTCGAGGCACCGCTGGCCGTTGCCGTCCATCGGCCGCAGCCGCACCTCCATCACGGTCTCGGCGATCGGCGCGGTGTAGCGGTAACGCGTGCTGTGCACGATCTCGAGCTTCATTGGCGGGCAAGCCCGACCAGGACGCGCGCAAGACGCGCGCCTTCTGATTGCTGCTGCTGCTGCGGCATGCCGCGACCCTCCTCACCGGTCACCGCCGCGGGCACCTTGCTCGGGTGGAAGTAGGTCTCCCGAAGCGCGATCTCGAGCATCCGCCACAGCGTCCGGCAGTCGGACAGGAACTCGCGTGGCGAGGACATGATGGAGGCCACGTCCGCCTTCTCGTACATGCCGTTCAGGCGGATCAAGAGCTTCAGCGGCTTCGACCGCCGCGCGTTGCCCTCGATCCTCGCCACCGCCTCGAGCGCGTTCGAGGCCGAGAACCTTGCCGATCGCGGCAGCGCGCCATCGAGCAGCAGGCACTCGATGACACGGTCCTCGGTCACGCCGCCGCCGTACTTCGCCTGGTACGACTCGAACGCGAAGCACGACTTCAGCACCGCGGTCCATTCGAGCGCGTCCTCGGGCGCGTCCGCGAGCTCGCCCGCCTTGTGCGTCACGACGACGGTGACGTTCGCGGCCCGCTCCACGAACTTCCCGAGCCGGACGAAATCGCGCGCCTCGTCGTGGAACATCGTGTCCTCGAGCAGCCCGTCGACGAGCCGGATGCTCATCTGCACGTCCATCAGGAAGCGGTACAGGTCGGGCTGCCACACCGCTTCCTGCGCGCGCCAGTGCAGGGCGTTGACCTGCTCGTAGAGCTCCGACGGGAGCGAGGGACGGACCGCCTGCGCAGCCGTGCGCGCAGCGCCGATGCTCGCTCGCACGGACGGACCGAGGGTCCCGGCGACGACTATCTCGACCGCCTCCTCGCGCCGGCCGGTCTCGCTGCCGCGCCAGCCGGCGAGCTCGAGGAACCGGACCCAGAACTCGGGGCCGGGCTCGTCGGCGCGGTCGAGCGACAGCGCGACGTGGACGC
>CAYWTI010000286.1:0-5738 GCA_964461175.1 uncultured Actinomycetes bacterium
GTCGCGCCCGATCTTGAACGTGGCGACGCCCTGGACCTGGACCTTGATGCCCTGGCTCGTCACCGCGTCGGTGAGCTGGACGCCGATCTGGCGCGCGGTCAGCTTCAGCTTTCCGACCCGGTTGATCAGCGGCATGATGAAGGTCCCGCCGCCGACGACGACCTTCACGCCCTTGTCGCCGCGCGAGGAGACGGCCTGGCCGTGCTCGTCGCGTACGTGCGCGCCGCGAGAGCCCGCCACGATCAGGGCCTCGTTCGCGCCCGCGACGTGGTAGCGGCTCGCGACGAAAGCGACCAGCAGCAGCAGGATGACGACCGCCGCCACTCCGAGAAACGGGTTCGAGCTCAAGAAATCAGGCATCTGACCGTGCTCCTTCGGTGCTTGGGGTGACCGAGTTCGATTCGACGACGAGGTTGTTGCCGGCGACGCCGACGACCTTGACCACGCGGCCGGCCGGGATTTCGCTGTCGGCCGTCGCGCCCATGCTGTGCGACGCGCCGGCGAAGCTGATCAGGACGGTGCCGTACCGGTTGGCGGGGATGCCGACCGACACGCGGCCGGTCGACCCGATCATGTCCTGGAGGCTGAAGGTCTCCGTCGACTCGGCCGCGCCCAGGACCTTGAAGGCGCCCAGCACCACGCCCGCGCCGACGATCCCGGCGGCGCCGCCGACGAGCGTGGCGAGGCCGGTCCCGAGCCCGAGGCTGTGGAGGCCGAACAGCCCGCCGACGCCGAACATGGCGAGGAAGCCGAGCAGCACCGGCGTCGGCGAGACGCCGCCGAGGTCGAAGCCCATGTGGAAGACGTTCAGCAGGCCGCCGAACAGGTCATCGAAGATCAAGGTCAGCACGAGCAGCCCACCGCCGAGCGCGAGGCAGCCGCCGAAGACGAGATCAGCCGTGCTCAAGCGGGTCCACCAGCGACCCGAATCTTAGGACGAGGTTTGAGCGAACGGTTTACAGCGAGCCGAGCAGCGCGTCGACCAGTGCTTTGCTGCGGGGATCGGCGCCCCAGACCGGGCCCATGCGGTTCATCGCGTAGCCGAAGGCGATCCCCAGGCGGGGGTTGGCGAAGCCGACCGAGCCGCCGCTGCCGTAGTGGCCGAACGAGCCGTCGCCGGCCATGGGCCGGAACGGGAACGGAAGCTGGAAGCCGGTCCCGTAGTGAGTCTCGTACACCAGCGTGAGGTCTTCGCCCTGCGCCTGCGTCGCCATGGCGGCGGCAAGCGTGTCGGGCCGCAGAAGACGCACGCTGTCGATCTCGCCGATGCACGCGGCGTAGATCCGCGCCAGGGCGCGCGCCGTCCCCACTCCCATCGCGGGCTGCTCGCTCGCGAGCAGCGGCCGGCCGTTGAAGTCGGCCGGCGCCAGCATGGCGAACGAGCGAAAGCTCAGCGAGTCGCGGTCGAGCATCCGCTTCGTGAGCGGGTCGAGCTCTGCGCCCGCAGCGGGAGGCGATCCCGGGACGACGGGCGCGAGCCGGGGCATCTCCTGCTCTGGCAGCCCCATCCAGAAGTCGGCGCCGAGCGGGCCGGCTATGCGCTCGGCGACAAAGCGGCCGACCCTGTCGCCGGTGACGCGGCGGATCACCTCTCCCGTGAGCCAGCCGTACGTGTAGGTGTGGTAGCCGTGCGCGGCGCCCGGCTCCCAGGCCGGCTTCTCCGCCGCCAGCGATTCGACTGCCGGCGTCCAGCGGACGATGTCATCGAGCACGATCGGCCGGTCGAGCACAGGCAGTCCCGCCTTGTGGCTGAACAGCCAGCGCACCGGGATCCCTTCCTTTCCCTGCGCGCCGAACTCCGGCCAGTAGCGCACGACGGGGGCGTCAAAGTCGAGGCGGCCCTCCTCCGCGAGGATGTGGGCGGCGATCGCCGTGATCCCTTTGCCGGACGAGAACAGCAGCTGGCGCGTGTCGGCGGTGTACTGCTCTTCACCGCCGGGCTCCCGGAATCCGCCCCACAGGTCGACCACCTTGCGCCCCTCGCGGTAGACGCAGCACGCCGCGCCGACCTCGCCGTGCTTCGCGAAGTTCTCCGCGAATGCGTCGCGCACCGGCTCGAGACCGGGCTCGACCGAACCCTCGACGCGAAAACCGATCACGCGCCGAACCCTACTCTCCGACCGCCTTGCGCCGCCGGGGACGGACATTGCGGCGAGCCGCACGCCCGTCGCGTGCTCGCAGGTCCGGCACCTCGCCGCGGCGCACGACCGCGACCTCGATCGGCAGCACCCCGAGGTTGACGAGCGACGCCCACAGACCCCCGGCGAGGAGGCCGATGAAAGCCCCGAGCAAACCGAGGACCACGCCCGCGCCGGGGATGACGAGGAACCAGTGGTCGGAGACGGTCTCGAGCTGGCGGACCTGGTCGCCGAGCGGCAGGAGCTGCTGGGCGATACCGAGGCTGAAGCCGAGCTGCGACTGCCAGTCGACGAGAGCGCCGGCGAGCCAGCTGGCCAGCGCGCCGAGCGTGGCGCCCGCGAACAGCCCGAACACGAAGCCCGTGATCGCGCCGGCGAACATCGCGCTGCGGATCGAGAGCCGGACGAAGAAGTCGTTCACCATGCCAGGCGCCTGGGCCTCACTCTAGACAGCAGGAAGATCGCCAACCCGAGGACCAGCGCGGGCAGGAAGAAGGCGTACGCGATGTACGGCAGCAGCCGGCTGTGATTGGGACTCGGCACCAGCGCGACGGCGACGCCCTTGGAGCGCACAGTCGCGGGTGCGGCCGACGGCGCGTCGGCGGCGAAAGCGTGCCCGGCGCTGACACCTGCCTTGCGCAGGGTGCCGTCGGGCCGGTAGAGGCCGAACTCCTCGACCGTCAACCCCGGGCGCTGGGTCCAGTAGTCGTCCAGCGTCCACCACACCCCGGCGCCGACGAAACCGCCCGCCTGCGTGTCGAAGTCCGCGGCGAGCTGGCTGTGATACGTGTTGAAGACCCGCTGCTGTTCGGCCTCGTCGTATGGCGTATCGGCCCAGCGACCGTACTCGAGGACCATGATCGGCTTCTTCGGATAGGTCGCGTGCGCCTGCTGGAGGAATGCCTGCACCGCCGCGCCCGAGAGTCGGCCGCCGTACAGCACACCCCAGTAGACGGTGAAGCCCGCGACGTCGAGACCGGAGCTCGTGTCGTCGGACGGATCGGTGCCGTACATCGCCTGGCCCGTCAGCCGTGTGCCGTCGATGCGGCGGTCCAGCGAATGCAGGGTCGCGAGCGCGTTGGTCCGCTCGGAGCCCCCGCTCGACTCGTTGGCGAAGCCATGGAACAGCACGCTCGGGCGGTTGAAGTCGCGCAGGTCCATCTCCGCCAGCATCTGTTGCGGGACGCCGCGATCGAGCGCGATCGAGAACGTCTGCGGCGAGTAGTGGTAGAGCGGGATCTCCTCCCACACCGCGAGGCCAAGGCGATCCGCGAGAAGGTCGAACAGCTGGTTCGGCGGATGGTGGTCGACGCGGATGAGGTCGGCGTGGATGGCGGTCGCGCGCTTGAGGATCGACTCGATCAGCACCGCCGAGTTGAGGGGCCCCCCGGCTGGCGCGCCATCCTTCGTCGCGGGCTCCTGCTGCTCCTCGTGCATCGCGACGCCGTTGAAGGCGATCGGGACGCCGTTCAACAGCAGCCGCGGCGCCGTCGAGTCGACCTTGATCTGGCGAAGGCCGAAGCTCGTGAACAGGTCGTCGGCGGCCACCGGGTTCTGGCCTGTCAGAGTCGTGACCTCCAGCACGTAGAGAGCCGGCAGGCTTGGGCTCCACAGGTCGGCGGACCGGATCGAGAAGGGCGCGGCGACGCGGAACACCGATCCGCCCGAGACGTCGCCCCCGTCGATGGTGCGGTCGAGCAGCGGCTGGGCGTCGGGCGGGATCAGGCTGTTCGCCTCCGGGTTGAGGAGGTTCGCGGCGGTCACCTGCGCGGGCCACAACCGGACGCGGGTCTGCTCGTGGACGGTGCTCGCGCCGCGATGCTGCAGCACGATCGATACGTCCGCCCCGTCGAGGTGCGGAGTGACGTCGGCGCGGACGACGCTCATCGCCGGCACCCCCTCCAGCCAGACGTCGCCGACGATGCCGCCGTAGTTCCACCAGTCGGCGAGACCCCACGGGACGATGTCGTCGCGGGTCCCCCAGATCGGGTTGTCGACCCTCACGACCAGCACGTTCGGGCCGTCGGCGTCGAGCGCCTGCGTGGCGTCGAGCGCGAACGGTGTATCGCCGCCCTCGTGGTAGCCGAGGTAGTGGCCGTTGAGCCAGACATCGGCGACATAGCGCACCGCGCCGAACTTGAGCAGCGCGTACTGGCCGCTCCACGCGGACGTCAGGGTGAAGTCGAAGCGGTAGTAGCCGCCGGTCGTGGCGCTGTTCGGCGGCGGGTTGAACGTGCCCGGAACGCCGATCGTGGACCAGCCTGTGTCGTCGTAGCCTGCCTCGCCTCGCCGGCCGAGCTCGGCCGCGATCGCCTTCAGCGACCCCTTGCGGTCGCTGAGGCTCAGATCGGTGTTCAGGTGCTCGGCGTCGAAACGCCACGCTCCATCGAGCTCGGCGGTGGTCCGAGGCTGGCGGTCAAACGTCGGCACCGGCTGGCCGGACTCGAAGGCGACCGGGCCGCCAGGCTCGTCCTGGAAGGTCAGCGACGCAGGCAGGTCGGCACGTCCGCCGCCCAGGATGAGACTGCACCCCGCGGTGAGCAGCGGCAGCGCGAGCAAAACCACGACCGCCGCGGCACATCTGTTCGCCATCCCGCGCGCCTCATAAGGAAGCGTACGGGCCTCCGGTTCTAACCGGGCTTGGAAGCGCGCGAGCGGAACCGCGGCCTCGATCGTTGTTTGTCCAGACAGCAAGCGGTCGGTATTAACAACTCTTAACGGCCAAACCGAGGAGCTTCATCAAATCCGCGACTACATTTCGAGCTCGCCGTGAGCATCGACGCCATTCCGCCCAGCCCGCCCGCGCAGCCGCCGCAGATGTCGCCCGACAAGAAGTGGTTCTGGGACGGCGCCCAGTGGCAGCCGATCCCGCACCACGAGGCGGCCTTCCCGAGCTGGAAATCGCTGGGGGAGGGTTTCGTGCCCCCGGTGGCGGCGCCGGCGCCCGCAGCGCCCGTCATGGCCGCGCCCACACGGCGCGCCGCCGCTCCCACGCCGCTCTACCGGCTGGCCGGGCCTGCGCCGGACGTCGAGGTGCCGCTCTGGCGGCGCGGGCCGGCGCCGACCGGAGTCAAGAAGTACGCGAACATCGCGGCGGGGGCGGTCACGGTCGTCGTCCTCGCGCTGCTCGTGAACTACTTCGTGCCGCCGATCATCGCCGCGCGCCAGGCGACGCCCACCCCGACCGCGGCGCCGAGCCCGACGCCCGGTCCGGTCACGAGGTCCGAGAGCGCTAAGGCGACGTTTGTGCTGAGCACGCTCGACGGCCCGATGCTCGATCTGAAGGACGAGTTCACGCAGATCCACGCCTGCGCGGCGGGCATGACCTCCGCCTGCCAGGACGCGCTCAACGCGACCAACATCACGGCCACGAACGTCTCCCCCGCCGTGGCCAAGCTGTCGGTCCCGCCGTGCATCGCCGCGCCGGAGGCCGCGGTGCGGTCCGATCTCGACAAGATCACGGCGGGCGCGCAGCTCGGGTTGAAGGGGTTCAAGGACAATCGCAAGTCGGAGTTCTCGCCGGGCTACAGCCAGGTGTACTACGCCCTCATCGCCATCCAGACCGACTACGCAAGGGTGAAGACCGGGTCGGCGGCGTGC
>CAYWTI010000287.1:0-1702 GCA_964461175.1 uncultured Actinomycetes bacterium
GGAATAGGCGTCGCCCTTGCCGTTGCGCGGCTGCGTGTAGGCGCCGCAGCCGCGGCAGACGCCCACATACCGGGCCTTGACCGCCCGCGCCTTCTCGCCGGTCGGGTCGTAGAAGTAGCCTTTGATCGTTGCGGGCGCGCGGGCGAGCCGCTCGGCGATCTGCGCAATCGACATACCCTCCGCCTCCCGGTAATGCCGCGCGAGTGCGACGGCGCGTCGGCGCTCTGCGACGCGGTCGAGCGGTGGATTCGCGGTGGCTCCCATGCGCGTCGAAGGTACCGCAGGGACCTGACCGTTCCGCGAGAGATCCGCTTCCGTCGAGTGAGTCGAGTAAGGTCGATTCGACGACCGCGCGCAGCCGGACGGTGACCGCTATGTTCGTTCAGCTACGGCGGTTAGGGTGCGGCCGAGGTGGAAGATCGCCGCTTGGTCGGGCGAAGCGAAATCAGTCTTGTCTTCGGCACCGCGGGTCGGTGCCAGGGCGAAACCCGCCACCGGTTCCAGGAATGTCCACAGGCCGAGGCCGGAGGTTTCTACGCGCCAGACGCCGAGGCCGTACCAGCCGCCTGCGTACTCCGCCTGGAACGGCCGGCCCTTTGGCAGCAAGGCGTCCAGGTAGCGGCGCACGGCGTCGTCGCGGTCAGCCGACCACGCTGGAGCGGTCAGTTGTCCGTCGTCCACGAGAGCGAGTGCGAACCCGCGGTGGTAGGCGGCTACGTCGTCAGCGCAACTGAGTCGCGAGAGGCAGCGATCGCAACTGCCTAGCACGTCGCTGCTGCCCGGGTCGACTGTGGCGTGCAACTTCTGCAGGAACGCGTCGGCGCTGACCCAGACGGGCGCAGTCTGGCCGCTGCGGTGAGCTACCGCGCGCCACACCCGCAGCGGTAACACCGCGTCGGCGTCCGCATGGCGCTCCTCGAAGTCCGTGATGTCCGAGAGTTGGGAATGCTCAAGGAGCCGACCACGGACGTCCTCGGCCGTAAGAAAGTCCGCCACCGGTCGGCCAGCATCGCCGCACATGTGGAGGAATCTACGTCCGTACCCGGACGCGAAGCTGCAGCCCTGGCCCCCCGCCGTCAGCTTCGGGGCGCGGAAGCAGCTTGTACGATGCCTTCGCTGTTCGCCGTCTCATTCAGCCAAGGCTGAGCGAACGACAGCCAAGCTCGCGGGTCGGCGACGGCGAGCGTGAGGCACGCGGGCGGGTCGAGCCCGGCTGTCGGCGTCGACGACACAGAAGCGCGCGAGTGGCTCCTTGTCGGATAGCGGAGGCGAGATCGCAGGCCCCAGGGCCCTTCCAGCGTGGCTGCTCTGGTGACGAAGGAGTCGTCTCGCGGCGGCCGTGCACACGACCGCTCCTCGGGGAAAGGAGTCGCCGGCGTTGGCCGGCGCAGACGAGCGCGTTCGTGGCGAACGAGCAGTCTCAAGTCCGATGAGAGCAGCAGCGTGGCGACTGCCGGGAGCTTCGTGCGGTCCGGCTTGCGCATCGTCCGGGCGATGCAGCCGTCCCGCCGACCCAGCGAGACTCCTGAGGCCGTGGCATAGCACTGACGCCGTCCGAGGGACCGTGCGATCGCATTCACGCCGCCGAAGTCGAGGCGATGACAGATGCCGGACCGGCCCGCTTGCTCGCTACCGGCGAGCACCGCGTCGTCGCGCGATTACGGTTGGTCGCCGAAGGGATCGCGAGCGGCGGACCCTTTGG
>CAYWTI010000288.1:0-5230 GCA_964461175.1 uncultured Actinomycetes bacterium
GCCATGTCGAGGCAGTCGACCCGCACGCCGAGCACGCGCGTGTGCCGCAATCCGCTGTCAGGCGAGATCGCAGGCGACGCCCCTTCCGATCGCAGCCCGCATCAGCCATAGCTTAAGGTCGTTGATCGTGCCCTCGATCCAGGGTCGCGACGGCCCGCCGAGGACGGTGGCGGTCGATGTGAACCCCGCGACGCGCGCCGTCATCACGGGCACGGAGACGTTCACGCGCGAGGTGGCGCGGCGGCTGCCGCGGGTCGCGCCCGAGATTCGCTGGCGTTTTTTCGCCTCTCGCCCACGCTCCGGTCTCGGCGTCGACGCGATGGTGCTGCCCTTTCCGCGGCTGTGGTCGCAGGTGCGCCTGCCGCTTGCCCTGGCCGGCGACCGGCCACAGCTCCTGTTCGTGCCCGCGCACGCGATCCCGTTCGCGTGGCCGGGGAAGGTGCTCACGGTCGTCCACGACCTCGCCTTCGAGCGCCATCCCAAGGCCTACGGAGCCGGCGAACGCGCGTATCTCCGCCTCAGCACGCGCTGGGCGGCCGCGCGCTGCCCGCTGCTCATCGCCGTCTCGGAGTCGACGCGCGACGACCTGGCAGAGCTCTACGGCGTACCGCCGCGGAAGATCCGCGTCGTGCCGCTCGGCGCGTCACCGCCACTGAAGACCGCCGCGCCGGCCTCGCATCTCGCCGAGCTCGGGCTCGACGGCAACTTCGTCCTGCAGGTCGGTCGCATCGAAACCCGCAAGAACCAGGCGGCCGCCCTCGCCGCGGTGGAAAGGCTCGACGGCGTGACGCTCGTGGTAGCCGGCCCGGAGCGCGACCAGGCCCTCGCGGCAAAGCTGCGCGGCTCCGCCCGATGCCGCGTGCTCGGGGCCGTCGACGGGCCGACGCTCGAGCTCCTGTATCGCAAGGCGGCCGCGGTCGTGGTCCCGAGCCTCTACGAGGGCTTCGGCCTCCCGGTGCTCGAGGCGATGGCGCGCGGCAAGGTGGTCGTCGCGGCGATGTCGTCCTCGCTCCCCGAGGTCGGAGGAGAGGCGGCCCTTTACTGCCATGACGTCGGCGATCCGGGCGAGCTCGCGTCGGTGCTCGAGGTCGCGCTCGGCGATTCGACGCTGCGCGAGAGCCTCGCCACGGCCGCCCGCAAGCGGGCGGCGACCTTCACCTGGGAGCGGACGGCGAAGGGTGTGGCGGAGGTTGTTCGGGAGCTCCTGCGATAGCGTCGTCGATCGCCTTCCAGGTCAGCCCCGCGGCCCGTTCCCAGCTGAACTGAGCGGCGCGCAGGATGCCGCGATGGCGCAGGTCGGCGGCGAGGTCGGTGTCGGCGATCAGGCGCTCCAGCGCCGCGCGCCATGCTTCGACGTCGCCCGGTGGAACCAGGAGCGCTGCGCCTTCGACGATCTCCGGAAGGCTGGAGGTGTTCGAGGCGGCGACCGGCGTCCCGCTCGCCATCGCCTCGAGCGGCGGCAATCCGAAGCCTTCGTACCAGGCCGGGTGCGCCAGGGCACGCGCCAGGTTGTAGATCGCCGGCAGGTCCTCGGGGTCGACCGACTCGAGGTGATGCACGCGCGGTCCGAGGCGCTCCATCTTCTGCCTCACCGACTCGAACCGCCAGCCCCACGAGCCGACGATGACCAGGTCGGGACGATCACGCATGAGCACCCAGGCGTCGAGCAGCGTATCGAGGTTCTTGCGCGGCTCGACCGTGCCGACGAAGAGGATGAAGCGCTCGGGCAGGCCCAGCCGCGCGCGCGCCGCGTCGAGGTCCTCGCGTGCCATCGGATGAAACCGCGGCGAGACGCCGTGGTGCACGACCTGGATGCGGCGGCGGTCGGTGTCGAAGAACTCGACGACGTCGCGGGCGGTGCTCTCGGAGACCGCGACGATGACGTCGGCCCGCAGTACCGAGCGCGGCACCACCAGGCGCGTGCTCAGCGGCTGCCCCCCTGGGAACCAGGCCGAGTTGCGATAGATCGCGAGGTCGTGCACGGTGATCACCGCCGGGCAGCCCACGTCGCGCAGCGGCAGAGCGCCGGCCGGCCCGAAGTAGGCGTTGGGGCGCAGGCGGCGGATCTCCGCCGGCCACTGGAGGTGGCGGCCGATGAAGCGCGTCTGCGGCAGCAGGCGGTAGGTGGTGTGCGGCACCAGCGTCGACGCTCGGCGCGGCCCGAACACGGTGAGCCTGCAGTCGGGCCGGTCGACGGCCATCGCGCGGAGGATCTGCGACGTGTAGATGCCGACGCCGGCGCGCGGGCGCTCGAGCCCAGACCCGTCGACGACGACATGAAGGCCGGTCACCCTACCTCAGGTAGGTCTGGTTGCGCTTCAGCACCTCGAAGTTGTCGAGCGCGAGGCCCGTCCCCCGCACGACCGAAGTCTGCGGCTCGGGCGTCACCGCGGTCGGGAGGCACACGCGCTCGGCGATGAGGCGGTCGATGCCGCGAAGCTGCGCCCCGCCGCCGGAGAGGACGAGCCCGCGATCGCGCAGGCCTTCCGCGATTCGCGGGGGCACCTCGCCGAGGACGGCGAGGATCGCGGCCACGATCTCGGCAAGCGGCGCCTGGATCGCCTCGGCGACGTCGTTCGAGCTCACCTCGACGTCTCCGACGCGCGCGCGCAACGGCTCGGCCATCGGCATCGCCGAACCGATCTCGATCTTCAAACGCTCGGCCTCGGCCGGGCCGATACCTAAGCGCGCCGCGATGGCGGCGTCGAGCGAGCGGCCACCGACCTCCACCGAGCGCTGCGCGACCGTGCCGGAAAGATGGATCACCGCGATCTCGGTCGACGCGGCACCCAGCTCGCAGATCGCGCTTGCGCGGTTGCCCGCGATCGGCAGGCCGGCGCCCATCGCCGCGGCGAGCGGCTCGTCGATCAACCAGACCTGGCGCGCGCCTGCGGCCATCGCCTCGTCGGTGACGGCACGGCGCTCGTCCGACGCGATGGCCGACCGTACGGACACGACGACGTCCGGCCGGAAGAGGCGCGGGCGGGGCTGCGCCTTGCCGATCAGGTTGTGCAGCGTCGCGGCGCCCGCCGGCTCGTTGACGACGACGCCTTCGCCCTTGACGTAGATCCGGGCCGACGACGTCCCGAGGTCGATGCCGATCTTGCGCGACAGCATCGACCAGGGCAGGGTGGTCATTCGTACGTCCGGTGGCCCGCGGCGGATTCCGGCTCGACCGTGACGCTCTTGATATGCGCGCCGACGGAGCTCAGCTTGCCGACCATGTCCTCGTAACCACGCTCGACGTGCCACGAGTTGCGCAGCAGGCTGTCACCTTCGGCGCACAGCGCCGCGATGACCAGGGCGGCGCCGGACCGGATGTCGGGGATCACGACCTCTGTGCCGCGCAACCGCGCGGGGCCGTGGACGATGGCGTGAAGCCTGCCTTCGACGCTGATGCCGGCGCCCATCTTCGCCAGCTCGCGCACGTGCTGAAAGCGGTTCTCGTGCACGTACTCGGAGATCACGCTTTCGCCGTCGGCCTGCGTCATGAGCGCCATGTACTGCGCCTGCAGGTCGGTCGGAAAGCCGGGGAACGTCCATGTCGACATGTCGATCGGATGCAGGGGCGTGGTCGGGTCACGCGAGACGCGGAACCAGTCGTCGCCGGCCTCGACGTGCGCGCCCGCCTGCTCGAGCTTGAGCAGTGGCACCTCCAGGTCTTGCGGCCGCGTGCACTCGATGCGCAGGTCGCCTCCCGCGGCCGCGACGGCGATCGCGTACGTCCCCGCCTCGAGGTAGTCGGCGATCACGGTGTGCTCGGCGCCGCCCAGCTCGTCGACGCCGTCGACGATCAGGCGCTCGGTCCCGATGCCGTCGATGCGCGCGCCCATCTTGGTCAGCAGCCGGCACAGGTCTTCGACGTGCGGCTCACGCGCGGCATTGAAGATCTCCGTCCGGCCCTCGGCCGTGACGGCGGCGAGCAGGATGTTCTCCGTCCCGGTCACGGTCGGAAGGTCGAACACCACGCGGTCGCCACGCAGCCGGTCGGCGGTGGCCACGATCTCCCGTTCGGTCTCGACGACGTGGGCACCCATCTGGCGCAGGCCGCGCAGGTGCTGCTCGACGCGCCTCGCGCCGATGTCGTCCCCTCCGGGCCTGGGCAGGCGAGCTCGGCCGGAGCGGGCCAGCAGCGCTCCGAGAAAGACGATCGTCGCGCGCATGCGCCGGCCGGGCGCCTCCGGCACCTCGGTGCCGGTCATGGCGCTGGTGTCGAGAGTCACCGTGCCCTTGCCCCTTGCCTGGCCGCCGAGCAGGTCGAAGATCTCGGCCATGACCACGGTGTCGGTCACGCGGGGAACGTTGTGCAGGGTCAGCGGCCGCCTGGTGAGCAGCGCGGCCGCCATCTCGGGCAGGGCCGCGTTCTTGGAGCCGCTCACACACACGCTGCCCGCGAGCCGGCTGCCGCCGCTGATGCGAAGCGCCCGATCGGCCCCCTGCAAAGCCCTAAAAGACTAAGGCGTCAGGACCGCCTCGCCCGCGCGAGACGCAGCCTCGCCTCGGCCATGGCGAGGGCGTTGCGGAACTCGACCTCCTCGTCAGCGCTCACGGTTCCCGCGAGGCGCTCCTGCGCCCGCCGGCGGGCGTCCTCGGCGCGCTCGACCGAGATCTCGTCCGCGTGCTCAGCGACGTCGGCCAGGACGGTGACGCGGTCGGGCAGCACCTCGAGGAAGCCGCCGCCCACGAACAGAACCTGCTCGGGCCCGCCGTACGTCTCCTGGATGCGCAGCGGACCGGGCTTGAGAATCGTCATCAGCGGCGCATGGCGGGCGAGCACGCCGAGCTCGCCCTCGGCGCCGTTGGCGATCATGTACTCGACGTCGCCCTCGAAGAGGCTGCGTTCCACGCTGACGACGCGCAGGGCGTACTTCACTGGCGCTTTTTCATCTCCTCGCCCTGCTGGCGCGCCTCGTCGATCGTGCCGACCATGTAGAAGGCCTGCTCCGGCAGGTCGTCGTGCTTGCCCTCGAGGATCTCCTTGAAGCCGCGCACGGTCTCCTCGCGGGCCACGTACTTGCCCTCGCGGCCGGTGAAGCGCTGGGCCACGCTGAACGGCTGGGAGAGGAAGCGCTGGACCTTGCGCGCGCGAGACACCGCCTGCTTGTCGTCCTCGGACAGCTCCTCCATGCCGAGGATGGCGATGATGTCCTGCAGGTCCTTGTACCGCTGCATGATCCGCTTGACGCCCTGCGCGGCGTCGTAGTGGTCCTGGCCGACGATCGCCGGCTCG
>CAYWTI010000289.1:0-3505 GCA_964461175.1 uncultured Actinomycetes bacterium
TGCCGCGCGGCACGCCGGGTGAGCTGTGCAGCCGCGGCTACATGGTGATGCTGGGCTACTGGAACAACGAAGAGGCGACCCGCCAGGCGATCGACGCCGCCCGGTGGATGCACACCGGCGACCTCGCGACGATGGATGCCGACGGCTACGTCAACATCGTCGGCCGGATCAAGGACATGATCATCCGCGGGGGCGAGAACGTGTACCCGCGCGAGGTCGAGGAATTTCTGTACACGCACCCCGACATCTCCGATGTCCAGGTCATCGGCGTGCCATCGGAGAAGTACGGCGAGGAGATCATGGCCTGGGTCAAGCCGCGCGAGGGCGCAACCGTGACAGGCGACGAGCTCGCGGCATGGTGCAAGGGCAAGATCGCGACCTACAAGATCCCGCGCCACTGGAAGTTCGTCGACTCGTTCCCGATGACGGTCACGGGCAAGATCCAGAAGTTCAAGATGCGCGAGCAGGCCGTCGAGGAGCTGGGCCTCCAGCAGGCGGCCGGGGTGCGCACCGCATAGCGCGCACGTCCAGATGCGGCAGCTAGGCGAGCGCCTCGTACGGGAACGCGCCGGCGAACGGCTCGTAGAGGAGGAGCACCTTCTCGATCGGTAACGCGTCGCGCATGAACACCGCCCCCGCGGCCACGCCGGCGAAGCCGACGATGCCGAGGCCGTCGTGCGGCGCCGCCTGCTCGGCCGCGTCCTGCATGGCGCGGAAGGACTGCGTGCGCCCGACCTGGTTGGCCGTCGCGATCACCTGCTTCCAGGCGGCCGCGTAGTTCGCGGCCGGGTCGAGTCCCGTGGGCACGGCCAGGACGGATGCACCCGCTCCTGCGGCCGCCGGCTGCGCCGCGGGCGGCTTGGCAGGCTGGCTCAGCGTCTTCGCCACCGCGGCCACCTCGGCCTCCACGTCACCCTTCAAGCCAGGCAGCTGTCGGAGGAAGGAGGCGATCTGCTGGTCGATCGGACCTGGCGGCCGGTAGGTCGGTCCGGGCAGCACGGTCGCGAAGGGGCGGTACACCGCTTCGAACTGCACCGGGTCCATCGCCTCGCGGACCAGGATGCCCAGCGCGACCACCTGCGCCGACTCGAGGGCGGCGGCCACCGCGGTCGGGTCGGGAAGGCACTTGCCGATTGCCGTCTGGACCTGCGTCACGCGGAAACCGCTCGTGAACGCGTTGACCATCGCCTGGTCGGCGCCGGACAGCAGCCCGTCCAGCACCTCTTCGACCTGCCCGCTCGACCCGCGCTGGCGCGAGACGATGCGGGCGGTGGCGATCCACTCCCACTGCGCGGGACCCAGGCTCTTGCTTGCGGCGGTCAGGAACTGACCGGCCTCGGTGGCGCTCAGCGGACCCGGACCTGTTCGGGCAGCAGCCCCTTCACCCGCAGCTTGTCGATCGGATGGTACGCATCGACGATGCGCATGGTGCCGGACGTCGACCGCAGCACCATCGACTGCGTGTAGGCGTAGACGTCCTCATAGCGGACGCCCTTCAGGAGCTCGCCGGTGGTGATGCCGGTCGCCGCGAAGAACACGTCCTTGCCCGAGCACAGGTCGTCGATGCACAGGACCTTGTCGGGCTTGTGGCCTTCCTTGATCGCCATCTCGCGCTCCTCGGCGTTGCGGAAGTGCAGCTTCGCCTGCATATCGCCGCCCATCGTCTTGATCGCGCAAGCGGTAAGCACGCCCTCGGTCGCGCCGCCCGAGCCCATCATGCAGTGGATGCCGAAGCGCGTCTCGAGCGCCGCCTCGAGCGCGCCCGCGACGTCACCGGCGGAGATGAGCTTGATCCGCGCGCCGATGGCGCGGATCTGGGCGATGACGTCCTTGTTCCGCTCGCGATCGAGGACGACGACGGTCAGCTCCTGCGCGGGCAGCCCTTCAGCCTTGGCGATGCGGCGCAGGTTCCACTCCACCGGCATCTCCAGGTCGATCACCCCGCGCGCCTTGCGCCCGACGACCAGCTTGTCCATGTAGTGGACGTGCGTGGTCAGCATGGTGCCGCGCTCGGCCAGGGCCACCACCGAGATCGCTCCGGGCAGCCCGGACGCGGTCAGGCTCGTGCCCTCGATGGGGTCGACGGCCACGTCCACCTCGGGACCTTCGCGGTTGCCGATCTCCTCGCCGAAGTACAGCATCGGCGCCTTGTCCTTCTCGCCCTCGCCGATGACGACCGTGCCCTTCATGTCGACCGAGGAAAGCGAGTCGCGGATCGCCTCCACGGCCCGGCGGTCGGCCTCGTCCTTGTTGCCCCGGCCCTGCAGCGGCGCGGCCGCCAGCGCCCCGGCCTCGGTGACGCGCAGGAGCTCGAGGGCGAGGTTGCGGGTGATCTTCGGTTCGTAGTCGAGCGCCATCGGAGGAGAACTTAACTCAGGCCGCGCCGCCGGATGGGCAGTTTGTCGGCCTCGACCCAGAGCTCCTCCTTGCGCGCGAGGCGCCGGTCACCGCCGCGGTCGACGTAGACGCACGTCCTCTCGAGCACGGCGGTGATCCGAACCTTCTCGTCGCGGAGGAGGGCGTCGAAGCCGTCGATCAGGATCTCGTCCTCGTCGAGCTCGACCTCGCTCAGCGGTCGCGAGCCGCCCGGCCGAACCTTCGTGGACAGGTGCAGCTGCGGCCGCGGTCCCGTCGGCGGGCTCGGCTTGATGGTCAGCCGCGACGAAGACGAGCCGGCGGCGAGCCGGATGCCCGGCCGGGGGGCGGGCACGGCCGGCTTGGCGGGAAGGGGCTTCGGGGTGGGCAGGTCGAACGTGCGCGACGCCGGGCGCGGTGACGAGCGAGGACCCTGCCTCGGCGCCGGCTGCGGCGCGGGCCGGCGGGTTGACTGGGAGCTCTTGGCGGGGCGGGTTGCCGCCTGGGCGCGAGACTGTCCGCCTCGCGCCCCTGACGGCTTTTTCGACGATCCCTTAGAAGAACTCACCCCAGAACTTTCTGACCTTGCCGACGGCATTCGGTGCAGGTCTCAAAGTTACGACGGTGGATTGCGCCGGAACCTGGGCCATGCGCTCGGGCGGCGTGTCGGGGATGCCCTCCGGGTGGACGCGGATCACCCCGTAGTGGACCCCGCCCTCCTGGACCACGAGCGCGCCGACGGTGGCGTCGCCTTCGAGCCGCCCGGTCGACGTGATCTTGAGCCGGTTGCTCGCGATCACGTTCCCGCGGACGAGGCCCGAGACCGTGATCCGGTGGCCTTTGATGTCCGCCTCGACGTGGGCCTCCGGGCCGATCATCAGGTCGCCATCGCACTCGACCTGGCCGCTGAAGTTGCCGAGCAGCTGCCCCGGCCCCTTGAGCACGAGCCGGCCCGACAGCGCGTCGTCACGCGCGAGCACCGTGGCCTTTGGCTCGACCACCCGAACATCCGAGTCGCCGTTCGTGCTCGGCGCCTCAGCCGTGTCAACCGCAATGTCAGCCATCTCCAACCTCCCCGGGCCCGCCCCCCGTTAACCCCTGCAGGCGGCTCCCTCCACCAGCAGGATAGCGGGTGCTGGGATTTTCGCTA
>CAYWTI010000290.1:0-13142 GCA_964461175.1 uncultured Actinomycetes bacterium
GACGTCAAGGGCGCGGCGGTGACGCCCGCCCTGCTCGCGCGTATCGCCGAGCTTTCGGAAGGCCGGTCGCTGGACATCAACGTCGAGCTCGTGATCAACAACGCGCGCATCGCCGCCCGCGTGGCCAGGGTCTTCAGTCAGTTCGAGGCCGGAAGCGGATCGGCCACAGGATGAGCGACCCACGAGCGGCGCGAGCGGTGGCGGACCTCGGCGAGGGCGTCGTGCTGGCGTCAGTGGTGCTCGCGGCGACGCCCGAGCGCGTGTTCGACGCCCTGATCTTCGACGAGGTGACACGCTGGTGGGTCAACCCCGGAGTGTTCGACACGCGCGAGTGGGCTGGCGACGTCCGGCCCGGCGGCCGGTGGACGGCGACGGGCGTCGGCGGCGGCAGGCCGTACGTCCTCGAGGGCGAGTTCCTCGAGGTCGACCGGCCGCGACGCCTGGTGCACACGTGGCAGCTGAGCGGCGCGCCCGGCGCGGCGACGACGATCACGTACACGGTCGAGGCGGAGGGCGAAGGCACGCGGCTCACGCTGCGCCAGGAGAGGTTTGCGTCGCGCGAGAACTGCCTCGCCACCGCGATCGGCTGGGAGACGAGCTTTGCCGAGCTGGCGAGGATGCTCGCGCCCGGCGGCTAGCTCGAGCTCGCCTGGCGCTCCCTCGTCGCCCGGCGGGCGGCGCGAAGCGAGCGCACGGAGTCGGGTTTGGGTGGCCGGCCTCGGCGTGGCTTTTCCTCGCCGGTCGACGGCGGCGCCACCATCTCGCACCACGCGCGGACGATGCGCGTCAGCTCGGTCGTCCGCGCATCGACCTCGCCGAGGTCGGCGAAGCGCATGAACCTGGCCGACGGACCCGAGCCTTCGAGGTGCGGAAAGCTGCCCTTGATGCGCGCCCCGCGGTTGAACATCAGGCTTACCGTCTTCTTGTCGTGCTGGACGAAGTTGGCGAAGTCACCGTTGTAGCCGAACTGGACAGTGCCGTACTTGAGGTACTCGCCCATGCGCGGGTCGGCCCACATGACGATGTCGCGCACGCGCCTCAGCATCGCCTCGGCCGGCTTGCCTTCCATCCACCTGTCGACGTACGGATCGCGTTTCATCGCCGGAAAAAGGACCGGCGGGCCGCAAAGCCCGCCGGCTCGTAACTCTACTTGCCGGAGCCGATCAGCTCCGCGCCATCGTCATCAGCCCAAACGCCGCGCCCTGCGGGTCGCTCACGATGGAGAAGCGGCCGCCCGGGAAGTCCATCGGCGGCAGCATCTCGCGCGCGCCGAGGTCGATTGCATTCTGGTGCGACTTGTCGATGTCGGCGACACTGAAGTAGACCATCCAGTACGACGGGACCTCCTTGGGCACCATCGGGTTCATCTCCATGCCCCCGGCGATGCTCTGCCCGTCGAGCTGGAACTCGGTGTAGTCGCCCTGCCCTTCGCCCATCGGCATCGTCTTGGTCGTCCAGCCGAAAACCTTCTTGTAGAAGCCCTCGGCGCGGTCGAACCCGCGCGCGTTGAGCTCGGCCCAGCCGTAGCTGCCGTCCTTGCCGACGGTCTCGGCGCCGAACATCTCCTTCGGCTCCCAGGCCGATATGAACGCTCCGGACGGGTCCTGGAACACCGCCATGCGACCGGCTTGAAGGACGTCGAACGGCGGCACGATCACCTTGCCGCCCGCCTCCTCGACCTTCTTCGCCGTCGCGGCCGCGTCGCGCGTGCCGATGTAGACGTTCCACGCCGACGGCGCGTTCGGGTCCTGCACCGGCCCGATGCCGGCGACGTCCTTGCCGGCGATCTTGGCCATCGCGTATCCGCCCGTCTCCGGGCCGCCGAGCTCCGCCTTCCAGCCGAACAGCTTCGCGTAGAAGTCGCGCGCGCCCGCGGCGTCCTTGCTCGCAAGGTCGATCCACGCGGGTGCGTTCGCCACGAACGTTTTGGCGTCTGGCATATGCCTTTCCTCCTGAGTGATCCTTGGCGGGAAACCCCAGCACCCATTGTTCCACCGCCGGATTAAGGGATGCTTAGACGCACCTGATGGCGCCCGTCGACCTGGTCATCTTCTCCGACTACGTTTGACCCTGGTGCTACATCGACTCGGTCCGAGTCGAGGAGCTGGAGCGCGAGGGTCTCGTGCATATCACGTGGCTGCCGTACGAGCTTCATCCTGAGGCGCCCCTGGAGGGCATCCCGCGTGAGGCCTACTTCGGCCGCGAGCGGTCGCAGAAGATGCACTCGCACCTGCAATCGGTCGCGGAGTCCGTCGGCCTGACGATGGAGCCTCGCGACATGATCATCAACTCGCGTCGCGCGCTGGGCGCGGCCGAGTTCGCACGCGAGCGCGGCAAGTTCGAGGAGATGCACCGCGCGCTGTTCGAGGCGCACTGGCACGGCACCGCGAAGCTCGAGGAGGTCGACGACCTCGTCCGCGTCGGTGAGGGCATCGGCCTCGACGCCGCCGAGCTGCGCGAGGCGATCGAGACGAATCGATACGCAGAGGTCATCGACGAGAACCGGCGGCTCGCCACCTCGGCCGGGATCAACGCCATCCCCGCGCACGTCTTCGACCGCCGCTTCCTCGTCCTCGGCGCCCAGCCGGAGGAGGTGTTCCGGCAGGTCCTTGATCGCGTCCGGTCGGCGGAGTGAGAATCGTCTCCCTGCTTCCGAGCGCGACCGAGTCCCTCTTCGCGCTCGGGCTCGGCGACTCGCTCGTCGCGCGTACGCACGAGTGCGACTGGCCGCCCGCAGCCCTCGCGCTTCCCGTCGTCACACGCTCGACGCTGGACCTCGCGCACAGCTCGAGCGCCGGCATCGAGGACCAGGTCGCGCTCGCGGCGCGCGACGGGCGCTCGCTTTACGAGGTCGACACCGACGCGATCCTGCGCCTCGATCCGGACCTTGTCGTCACCCAGGACATCTGTGATGTGTGCGCGATCCCGGCAGGCCAGGTCGAGCGCGAGCTCGCCGGCGTGCGCATGATCCGCCAGCATCCGCATTCGCTCGCCGATGTCCTTCGCGACCTGGAGGAGCTCGCCGCCGCCTGCGGCGCCGACCCCGAGCCGCTGCTGGTGACGTTGCGGCGGCGCATCGAGTCCGCCACGCGCGAGACGTCGGCCCTTCCGCGGGTCCGCGGCGTGTTCCTCGAATGGCTGGACCCGCCCTACCCCGCGGGTCACTGGACGCCCGACCTTCTCACGCTCGCCGGCATCGACGATCCGCTCGCGCGCCCAGGAGTGCCGTCGCGTGCGCTCGGCTGGGACGCGGTGCGGGACGCGCGGCCGGACCTCCTTGTCATCGCGCCGTGCGGCTTCGACCGTGCGCGCGCCGAGCGCGAGGCGGCAGCCGTGCGTGAGCTCGTCGAATCCGCGGGCGCGGCTCGCGTCGTCGTGCTCGACGGCTCGGCCTACTTCAACCGGCCCGGCCCACGGCTGGTCGAGTCGCTGGAGGTGCTGGTCGCGGCAAGGGCGGGCAGGCTCGAAGTTGAAACGCGCGCGGGGCCGGCTTCGTGAATCTCGGCGGCCACCAGGCCGCCTGCCACTTCCGCTCTCCAAGGCGCTCGGGTCAGCGCGCGGCGGCGTAGGCCTGCCCGCCACGGGCGCTGGCCGCGGCGCGCAGCATGCCGTCCTCGCGGCCGACTGCGCACACTCGGCCGAGCGTCCACGGCGCCGTCTCGACGATGTCATGCCCGCGCCGCCGCAGCTCGTCCAGCACGCCGTCACCCATCGGCTCGGAGTGAACCCTTCCGGGGTACGCCTCGTGGGGCGCGAACGAGCTGGGGAAGTGGGACGTGTGGAACATCGGCGCGTCGTCGGCCGCCTGGAGCTCGAGGCCGAACACCGCGTGGGCGAGAAAGAACTCGAGCGTCCACTGGTCCTGCTGGTCGCCGCCCGGCGTGCCGAAGGCCAGCACCGGCTCGCCGTCGCGAAGCGCGAGCGAGGGGCTGAGGGTCGTCCGCGGCCTCTTCCCACCCTCGAGCCGGTTGGGGTGGTCGGGGTCGAGGTTGAACATCTGGGCGCGGGTGCCGAGGCCGAAGCCAAGGCCCGGGATGACGGGCGAGCTCTGCAGCCAGCCGCCGCTGGGCGTGCACGCGACGAGGTTGCCGTGCCTGTCGGCGACGGCGACATGACAGGTGTCGGGGTTGCCCGACGGCGCGGCCTCGGCCTCGCGTCGCGGAAGCAGCGGGCGTCTGCCCTCGGGACTGCCCGGCCGGAGCTCGAGGGACGCGCGCTCGCCTACGAGCCCACGGCGCGCGGCCGCGTACTCGCGGGAGAGCAGCGCGTCGAGCGGCACGTCCGCGAAGTCGGGGTCGGCGTACCACGCCTCGCGGTCGGCAAAGGCGAGCTTGGCGCACTCGACGACGAGGTGCACGTGCCCCGCGGACAGGAAGTCGCGCGAACGAAGGTCCATGCCCTCCAGCAGGCGGAGCTGCTGTAGGAAGACGGGGCCCTGCGACCACGGCCCGCATTTGGCGACCGTCCAGCCGTCGAAGTCGACCGTGACCGGGGCCTCGCGCGCCGCCTCGAACTCCGCCATATCGGCGGCGGTCAGGAGGCCGGCATGCGGCATGCCTGATCCGTCCATGACGGCGTGGCGGCAGTGCTGGTCGATCGCCTCGGCGACGAAACCCGAGTAGAACGCGCGGAGCGCGGCGTCGATCGAGCGCTCGCGCGCAAGCCGCCGGTACGTCGACGCGAGCTCGCGGTTGCGAAACCTCGACCACGGGAGCGGAGGCGCGCCGGACGCGAGGTAGAGGGCGGCGGACGCCGGCCAGTGCTCCCGGAAAAGCGCCTCCACGGAGGCGATCGTGTCGGCGATGCGCGGCAGCAGCGGATAGCCGTTCTCGGCGTAGCCGAGGGCGAACTCGAGCACGTCGGCGAGGCGCCACGTGCCGTGGTCGCGCAGCAGCGTCAGCCAGCCGGCGAACGCGCCCGGCACACACGCGGCGACGAGGCCCGAGCCCGGGATCCCGCCGAGGCCCATGCCGCGAACCGCTGCGATCGTGGCCGCCGACGGCGCCGGTCCCTGGCCGCACACGACCTCGATCTCGCGCCTGGTGGCGTCCCACAGCACGATCGGGACCTCCCCGCCGGGACCGTTCAGGTGCGGCTCGACGACCTGCAGCACGAAGCCCGCGGCCGCGGCCGCATCGAAGGCGTTGCCGCCTCGGTCGAGCACGGTCATCGCGGTCTGCGTGGCCAGCCAGTGCGTGGAGCTCGCGGCGCCGAACGTGCCGCGCAGCTCGGGACGGCTCGTGAACGCCACGGCGGTCAGTAGGCCTCCTGCAGGCCGCCGCGGCGCGCCCAGCTCTCAAGGGCGCGGAACAGGAGGAAGCCGGCGAGCGCCCAGGCGAGGCCGACCGCCATCTCGCCGGCGAGCAGGCCGCCGACGTGCGCGAGGGACGAGCCCGTGGCCGCCTGCCGCGCGGCCTCGACGCCGCGGGTCAACGGCAGGCTGTAGGCGACGAACTGCAGGACGCCAGGCAGCCGGCTCACGGGAAAGTTCACGCCGCACACGATGAGCAGGGCGTAGTAGACGACGTTGGCGATGATGATCGCGTCGCGCATGACGAGGCCGATGCTGCCGAACATCAGCCCCAGGCCGGCGGTCGACAACGAGATCACGACCACGCACAGCGCGAGCAACGAGAAGTTCGCGTGCTGGAGGTTGATGCCGAACAGCACGATGGCGATCACAAGCCCGACGACGATGCTGGCGATGCCGTCGATCACGTTGACCACGGCGCGGCTCAGGAACGTGACCAGGCGGTTCGCCGGAGAGCCCAGCAGGATCGGCAGGGTGCCGTACTGGCGCTCGTTGGCGACGGTCGCGATTACGCCGAAGATGGTGGCGTTGGCGGCGATCTGCATCGCGTTGCCGAGCGCGAAGTAGAACGCGTTCTGCGCGCCGGTCGCGTAGACGCCGAGCTCGACGAAGAAGAGGATCTGAGCGGCGGGCAGCAGGACCTTGTAAGCCACGTAGCCGCGCGGGTCCGCCCACTGGAAGAGCGCGACGTACTGCAGGTACGTCGAGCGCGCGAACACCGCCGCCTCGCTGGCGAGCTTGCTCATGCGAGCGCGAGCTCGCCGGAGACG
Organism: uncultured Actinomycetes bacterium; assembly: GCA_964461175.1. Taxonomy (GTDB): domain Bacteria; phylum Chloroflexota; class Dormibacteria; order Dormibacterales; family Dormibacteraceae; genus 40CM-4-65-16. Next base: position 6,082 of record CAYWTI010000290.1, read on the forward strand.
CGCGCCCTGCGCTCGACGAACGCGTACAGGACGTAGGCGCCGACCAGGTACAGGACGGTCAGGCCGCCGGCGAACAGCCACCACGTCGCGTAGTCGTGCGCGCCGCCATTGAGCGTCGATGCGTAGAGCGCACGCACGGCCCAGGTCGGCGCGAGCGCTCCCGCGACGCCCTGCGCCCACGGCGCGAGGATCGCGACCGGGAACATGAAGCCGCACAGCACGTACACCCCGATCTCGAAGCCGTTGAGCATGCTGAACGCCCACCGGTTCAGAGCAAACATCGGTGTGAGCGTGATGCCGATGGTGAAGAAGGTCATGGTCAGCACGCCCAGCGAAACCACGAACGGCCACGGGTCGAGGCGCGGCAACACCGCGTGGAAGCCGACGTACGCGAACGCGGCGGTCGGGATGAAGGCCAGCAGGCCGAAGATGATCGCGCCGCCCACCTTCCCGGCGACGATCGCCCAGAGCGGCGTCGGCGCGCCGAAGATCTGCTCGAGCGTCCCCTGCCAGCGCTCGTCCTGGATGCTGTTGCCGCCGTCGAGGTAGGCGACCGACCAGTAGCCGATGAGCCCGCCGCCGAGGAGGCCATAGACGAGCCGCGACGGCGCGCCGCCGGGGGAGCTGAGGACGTACAGGCCCACGGCGGCGAAGATCAGCGGAAACACGAGCCAGTTGAGGTACGCCCACGGGCTCACGACGCGAAGCCGCACGCTGACGTACAGAGCGCTGAACATCGCGCGCAGGGTCGACCTCACGCCGACGCTTCGCCGATGAGCTGCACGTAGGCGTCTTCCAGCGTCGGCTCGCGGGAGCTGACCTTGTCGAGGCGCATGCCGTCGAGGACGACGCCGAGCTGCGTCATCACATCGGCGGGCCGAGTGCAGTGCACGGTCACGACCTGCGCCAGCTCGTGCTCGGCGACGGCGACGGAGCTGACGCCGGGCAGCCCGCGAAGCCCGGCGAGCCGCTCGTTCGGCATGCCGACCACCTCGAACTCGACCACGCCCTGGTCCTTGACCACCTTCTTGATGCTGCTCGGCGTGCCCTCGGCCACGATGCCGCCTGACTTGATGACCGCGATGCGGTCGCAGATGGCATCCGCCTCGAACATGTAGTGCGTCGTCAGGAAGATGGTCTTGCCGGCGTCCGCCAGCTCGCGCACGATCACGCGCAGGTCGCGCGCGCCGACCGGGTCGAGGCCGATGGTCGGCTCGTCGAGGAACAGGACCTCGGGGTCGTTGAGCAGGCCACGCGCCAGGTGCAATCGCTGCTTCATGCCGCGCGAGTAAAGCTCCACTCGCTCGCGCTCGCGCCCGGCGAGCCCGAGCCGCTCGAGCAGCATGGGGATGCGCTTGCGCGAGACATCGGGCGGGACGCGGTAGAGGTCCGCGAAGTAGCGCAGGTTGTCGAGACCGGAGAGCCGCCAATAGAGCCCGCGGTCGCCGCCGAACACAAAGCCGATGCGCCGCCGCACCTGCCACTCGTCGTGGACGACGTCCAGGCCGAGGACGGTGGCGGTGCCGGAGGTCGGCAGCAGGAGCGTCGTCAGGATCTTGACCATCGTCGTCTTGCCCGCGCCGTTCGGTCCCAGCAGTCCGAACAGCTCGCCGCGCTGGATCGACAGATCGACGCCGCGCAGCGCGTCGCGCGTCGTCTTCGTCCGCCTCATGATGCCGCTCGCCGTGACGTAGGTCTTGCCCAGTGAGCGCGCCTGGATCGCGGCCTCGCCCCCCATCGTCTTCGAGGCTAAGACTTGAAAGCCCGGAGGATCGCGTCCTCCGTCTGGTCGAGCAGGCGCCGTATACCGTCCTCCGTCGCGCTGAGCTCGGCGCTTCGCCCGACGGCTCTCTCCTCGATGAGCCCCGCGTCGCGCAGCACCTGCACGTGACCGCTGACCGTCGGTTGCGACAGGTGCATTTCGCGCGCGATCTCGGTCACCGTCGCGGGACGCCGGCCGAGGCGCAGAAGAATCGTCACTCGGGTCGGGTCGGCGAGCGCCTTCATCGTGCTCGCGAGATGGACGGCGAGCTGGCGGTCGGACGGATCGGAGCAGCGGAGGCCGCGGCCGACGTGGATGGCGCCGTCGAGCTCCTCGATGTGCACCTTGCCGCCGAACCAGCACGGGTTGAGCGTCAGTGTGCCGTCGACAGCGGCGGCGTCGGCCATGTCGTCGAGCTCCGGCCGCCCGGGCCACAGGCGGGCCAAACCCAGCACCTGCTTGTAGGTCAGGCCCTGCTCAAGCGCTCGCGACCACCGCTCCGCCTCCGCGACCACCGCAGGGCGGCCCTGGTCACGCCACTCCGTGTCGACCTCACCCCAGACCGCCTCGAGCAGGCCGAGGTAGCGGTGGCGGAGGGCGGCGTCCGTGCGCAGGCGCTGCAGGCGCCGGCGTGTCACCTCCACGTCCGACGCAAGCTCGGAGCGAAGGGACGGGAGATCGAAGCCGGCCGCGAGCAGCTTGTCGGCGCGCGCGAAGAAACGGGTCAGGTCGAGGTCGAGCAGCGTGCCGGTTCGCTCGGCGATGACCGTGACGTCGCCCGAGTACTGAGTCCGCCCATCCGCCCACAGGGTCGATAGCTGCGGCCCATAGCGCCGGCGCAGCGGTTCGAGGTTGGCGAAGACGCCGTCGTGCTCGTGCTTGGACTCGACGAAGTGCAGCAGCCACATGAGCTCGAGGGGCGCGGATCCGGCCACCCTGATGGATACCGCGGTGGCCTGTGGATCGAGCGTTGGCATAGGTCGTCTCCTATATTAGCACGAAGAAAGCAAAGGTTATTGACTATCTGGATAGGAATGGATCTATACTGCAGCGCATGGACCACTACACCCCGGAGAGGCTTTTCCTGGACCGGATGCGCGAGGTGACCGAGGCGGCCGAGCGCCACGCGCGCTTGCACCCGGCGCCGGCCGGGGCGATCGCGCCGCGGGTGTGGATCGCCGGGCGGCTGCGAGCGCTCGCGGACCGGTTGGACGGCCGTTTCGACGAGGAGCGCCGTCTGCTCCAAGCCTGAGCGCGCCCGCGGGCGTGCTATAGGTGGCGGCATGAACCAGTTCTTCGAAGATCTCGGCCGCCGCTGGGTCGCCGTCGCCAAGCGTCGCGGCGTCGACATCGACCGGCCCTCGCTCGACTCGCGCGTCGCCCTCGAGCTGCTCGAGCTCGCGCGCGTGGCGGCGCACACGCAGGAGCGGCGCTTTGCGCCGCTGACCAGCTACACCGCAGGCGTGGCCGCGGAGCGGTTGAGGGCGGCCCGGCCCGACATCGACGACGCGGGGATCGCCGAGATGATCCTCGAGGTCAGGCGCGAGCTGGAACGCGAGAGCGCGGGCCGCTGAGTCGACGTCGAGAATTAGGGTCGTGGGCCTCGAAGAGTTCATGCCCCTCGCGACGACGCTCGGCATCCGGACCGACGTCTACACGCCCGACCAGGTCATCCTTTCGATGGACTGGGCGCCGCCGCTCTGCACCGTCGGCGGCATCCTCCACGGCGGCGTGATCATGGCCCTGGCCGACTCCGCCGGCGGCGCGTGCGCGCTGCTCAACCTGCCGGCGGGCGCGTCCGGCACGACGACGATCGAGTCGAAGACGAACTTTCTCGGCGCGGTCACGCGAGGCACCGTCTCCGCGACCTCGACGCCCCTCCACCGGGGCGGCACGACCGTGGTCGTCGAGACGTCGATACGCGACGACCACGGCCGGCTCGTCGCGAAGGTCACGCAGACGCAGCTAGTGCTGCGACCGCGGGCTAGCGCCTCGCCGCCGCCACCTTCTCCCTGAGCTCGCGCTTCAGCTCGGACGAGTCGAGGCTCGCGCTAAGGTGCCCGGCGACGAGCTTGCGCACGCGCTCCGGCAGCAGCTTCTCGAAGGTCGAGCGCGCCTCCGCAGGGCCGGCGATGTACATCTGGGCGTAGACACCGGTCGCGAGCTCGCGCTCGACCGCCTTCACGGCGTTCTCGAGGTTTGCCTTCGCCCGGTTGTCCGCCTTGCGCTGGTTGCTCGGCGCCGACGTCCCACCCGAGCGCATGTGACGCACCTCCGCCCCGTCCATCTTCTCGAGCGTGACGATGTCGTCGAGGATCGAGCCGAACGTGCGCGCATGCTCCTTGTCGACGACGGCGATCAGCGACGGCGGGTTGTGCTCGAGCTGACGGAGAACCGGTGCGAGCAGGATCTCCCCCACCTCGAGCCGCTCGTCGGTCTCGTCACGCAGCTTGATCAGGTCGAGGACGCCGTGCGGCTCGTCGGCGAAACCCGCGAATGCCGGACAGCCCGCCGGGCGGACCACCGCGACGTGGTGGCGCAGGCGCCGCATCTCGTACTCCATCAGCTCCGCGTCCTTCGCGGTGAGCCGGTCCCGATAGCGATGCAGCAGGTCGCGAAACTCGATGTCGTAGAAGCGAGCGTCGTATCCCTCCGAGCGCGCGGGGAGGTAGATGCTGACCGCACGGTTGGAGGCCTGGCGCAGTCGCGGCGCGAGGACGAACACCGCCTGAAGCGGGTTGTAGTTGCTCATCCCACAATCTTGCTCCGTCGCCCCTACAGTGGTTGGTGGCCATGTTCGACGACGAGACGCCGATCGCGTGGACCGTTCTGCCGCATGGAATCCCGGTGGTCGGCTTCGACGGAGCGGATATCGGCAAGGTCGAGGACGTGCTCGGCGACCGCGACGACGACATCTTCCACGGCCTGCTTGTGCGGCGGGCCGGGGACGGTGAGCGCGTCGAGCTGCCGGCGACGCACGTGAAGAAGATGACCGCGCGTCACGTCGTCACCGACCTCGACGGCGCGCAGGCGGGAGCGCTGCAGGCATACCGGCGCTGAGCTAACCCGCCGCGATCTGTTTGGCCTCGGCGTCGCGCATGAACGTCATCGCCTGCTCGACGGACGGCACCGCCACGACGTTGTTGCGCGCGAACTGCTCGGCCTCGTCCGCGCCCTTGGCGCGCATGCGAGCCGCGGCCGCTTCGCGGTCGTACTCGGTCCGGCGAAGGGATACGTCCGGCCCCAGCATCGCCCAGTAGGCGCCCGGCTCGCCGTAAGGCATGCCGACGCTGCCCGGGTTGACGATGCGAAGGTTGCCGGCCCGCCGATCGAACTGCATGTGCGTGTGACCGCACACGACGAGGTCCGCGTCCACACCCGACATGAGAAACGCAACCCGATCGTCGGGCGTCTCGACGGTGAACACGTCGGTGTCGTTGCGCGGCGTGGCGTGGCAGAACAGGACGCGGCCGATGCCGTCGACCCCATCGATCGCGATCGTCGCGGCGAACGTGTCGAGGAAGTCGCGCTGACCGCGGTCGATCTGGCGCGCGCACCAGTCCGCCATGGGGCCCGGCATCGCGGGCTTCTCCCGGCCGTCGAACTCGCCGACCAGGCCGTGGTCGGCGTTGCCCTGCACGAACCTCGCACCGGACAGTCGGCGCAGCGCGTCGATCGTCTCGGCGGGCATCGGCCCCGACGCGACGTCGCCGCAGAACACGATGAGGTCCGGACTTTCGTGCTCGACCTCGCGCAGCACCGCCTCGAGCGCGGGCAGGTTGCCATGGACGTCGGCCAGCGCGGCGACCCTCATCGCGGTGTCACTTGCGCGCGGGCGTCCATCGCCTCATGGATGTGACAACAAGTCGCCCGTAGCGTCTATTCGGCGAGCCCCAGCCTGCGCGCATGCTCCTCGGCGGACCGCCTGTCGCCGTACGGTCCGTCGAGCCGCACGCCGTCGGCCTCGCCTTCGTCATCGAGCTCGGCGCTGACGACGTACCAGCGCTTGCCGAGGTGGAGCACGCCGTGGTGAAGCTTCACCGTCCAGCTCCTCGGCGTGATGCCGACGCGTTCGGCGCCGCCGCTCACTCGACGTGCGGCCGCGTCACGAAAGCGCCCATCAGCGCGAGGCCGCCGAAGACGATCGCGAGCACGAGCCCGAGCAGGAGGAGCGGAAGGCTGAAGCCGTAGCGGATCGAGCTCACGAGGACTACGCCCGCTCCGACGCAAAGGCCGAGGACCACGCCCCAAAGCCAGGGTCTTGGCATACAAGGGGAACGCGCCAGGGACGCAACCAGACCGGAGCCCGCAGCCGGACGCGTTACCTTGGGAGCGGTGAACTCGGCTCCGATCGGGCTCTTCGATTCCGGAGTCGGCGGGCTGTCGGTGCTGGGCGAGATCCACGCCGCGCTGCCCGCCGAGTCGGTCTATTACGTCGCCGACTCGGCGAACGCGCCCTGGGGCGACAAGCCGCCATCCTTTGTGCGCGAACGGGGCCTCAAGATCTCGCGCTTCCTCCTCGGCGAAGGGGTGAAGGCGATCGTGATCGGCTCCAACACCGGTACCGCGGGCTCGGCCGAGGCGCTGCGATCCACGCTCGACGTGCCCGTGATCGGCATCGAGCCGGGGATCAAGCCCGCGGTCGCCGCGACGCGCTCGGGCGTCATCGGGGCCATCGTCCCCGCAGCCGTCGGCGAGTCGGAGCGGCTGCGCTCGCTGGTCGAGAGATTCGGAGGTGGCGTGCGCATCGTCATCCAGCCCGTGCCGGGCGTCGTCGAGCACATCGAAGCGGCGGACCTCGCCGGACCCGAGCTGCGGCGCATGGTCGAGGGTTACGTCGGGCCGATGCTCAACGAGGGCGCCGACGCGATCGTCCTCGGCTCGACGCACTACGTCTTCCTCAAGCCGCTGCTGCGCGAGATCGCGGGACCGGACGTGGCGCTGATCGAGACGGGCGCGGCCGTGGCCCGCCAGCTCACTCATGTGCTCGACGAGCGCGGCCTGCGCGCCGAAGGCGGACCGGGCGGGGATCGTTTCTGGACCAGCGGCCATCCCGAGAGATCGGCGCGCGTCATCTCGGCGTTGCTGGGGCGCGAGGTCCAGGTGGAGAAGCTTCCCGAACCGGCCGACTAGCGCTAGCCGATCCTCACGAAGTAGCCGATCCCGAACGTGATGGCGCCGACGATGATTCCGGCGACGGTCATCTCCAGCCCCGCCGACCACCACGTGCGCAGGGTGAAGAGCGACTTCGATGCACCGACCAGGAAGTGCGCGAGGATCGAGACGATGGCGGCGGTGA
>CAYWTI010000291.1:0-9133 GCA_964461175.1 uncultured Actinomycetes bacterium
CCTTTTGCGGCGAGCGTGCCCGTCGGCAGCCCGAGCCAGGGCGTGCAGGACCTGCTCGACTCGGTCGTCGACCGGCTGCTGCCGCCGCCGCCGAGGGCCGTCGACCAGGACGCGACGCGCAAGACGGTTTCGGATCCCGAGGCGTTCGCCGAGGCCGCCCGGCGAGCCGGCTTCGCCACGGCCCGCGTGGAGGCGGTGGACGAGAAGGTGGTGTGGGAGTCTGCGGAGCAGCTGGTCGCGATGCTCGCGAGCTGGTGGGACTGCGCCGCGCGCCTCGAAAATCTCGACGCGGAACAGCGCCGGCGCTTCATCGGCGAGGCGACGCAGGTGCTGCGCCGCGATCATCCCGGCCGGATCGAGACGACCGGCCGCAACCTGGTCCTGCACGCGACCGCTTGAACGGGTATCCGAGATCGCGCGTGCGGTCTCAAACTAGCGTGCTGCACGTGCCGCAACCGAGCGTGATGCTCCGCCTCGTCGCCTTCGCCGTCGCCGCCGGGCTTGCCATGGCCGGCGTGCAACCGCTGGTTGCCGCGCTTGCCGGCGGCATCACGGTCGGGTGGGCGTTCGGGCTGACCGTGCCGGCGGTCCTGACCGCGGCGCTCGTGTTCGGCGCCGGACGCATGATCAACCGCGGCGACGCGCTGCAGCCGCCGTGGTACTCGGCCTGGCTGCTGATGCCCGGCTCGTTCCTGCTCGCCGGCGCGGCGGCGATGTGCCTCTTCGGCGCCCTGGTGCAGTTCACGCTCATCCCGTGGACGATGTGGATCCTGCTGGTCAGCGGGGCGGTGCTCTGGACCGGCGCGATGGTCCTGGTCCGAGCGCAGTCGCACTGACGCCCGCGGTACCTCAGCCCGCGGCGCGGGAATGCATCATGCCGGCGCCGCCGGCGAGCGTGCGCCGAAGACAGACCGCGACCCACATCCGATAAGGCCTCCACGCTTCCGCGATGCGACCCAGCTCTTCGATCCCGGGCGTCTCCCGCAGCGCGTACTGAGTCCGCACGGCCTCGAGGAGCCTCGGCTCCGCGGTCGGCAGCTCGTCGACGGCACTGAGCGCTCGCAGTCGGACGAGCTGGGAACCGAACTCGCCGATGCCTTTGAGCCGGCGAAGCCGCTCGAGCGCCTCGCCCGAAGGCAAACGCCGCAGCGTCTCCGTGTCGAGCTCGCCGCGGATCGCGGCCGCACCTAGCTCGTTCAGGTACTCGACCTTGCGCCCGAACAGGCCGCGGAACGAGCGCAGCTGTGTGAGCGCCTCTGGTGAGGGGAAACACCAAAGGCGGTGTCCGTGCACGTCGACCACTGCGCCGAGCTCGCGGCACATGCGCTCCTTGACGGCCTGCGCCTGGCGCATCGCGATGCGGGTCGAGATCAGACTCCAGGCCGCCGCCTCGTAGGCGTTCGACCAGTTGACGGGCCGAAACCCCGGAAACATCCTCTGCAGCCGGGCGACGACCTCGTCGCGCCTGGCGACCTCGGGCCACGACCGCCCGTCGACGTCGAGGCTGAGAATCCTCGCGACCTGGTCGCGCACCGCCGCCTCCGGCGCAGCGCCGAACTGCTCGCCGCGCACGCGGCCGCCGCTCTCCTGCGTGAGACACACGCCGGCGGGAATCCACGCGCCATCGGTCAGGAACGCAAGGTGCAGATGACCGGCGTCCGCGTCACCGTCGGACGGCGCCTCATGCCACGCGTCGATGAACCGCGCGCTCTCGCGCAGCGAGTACTCACCACGCGGCTCGAGCTCGAACATCAAGCGCGACTATGCGCGTATCGACGGAGCCGACCGCGCAAAAAAAGGCCGGCCGCGCAAGCGCGACCGGCCCGAGAGATCCTCAGACCTACGCGAGCTTGATCCGGTTCGCCCGCGGCCCTTTCTGGCTCGGCTCGATCTCGAACGACACGCGCTCGCCGCCGGCGAGCGAGTCGAAGTTCACGTTCGAGTCGAGACCCGTGCGGTGGAAGAAGTACTCCTTGCCGTCCTCCGCTGCGATGAAGCCGAACCCCCGGTCGGAGACGAGCTTCTTGATGGTCCCTGTCGGCATCGTCGAAACCCCCCTTCTCGAAAGCAAGCCGCGAACGCACGGGTCCTTCGAGAAGAGTGACCACGGCGATCGTCCCCCGACTCCGGGGACGGATTTACCTTACCACCCGATCAAGCGGCCAGCAGCGCGACGCCGGCGAGCGTCGCCACGGCGCCGGAAAGCTTCACCGCGGCACGGTCTCGCTCGCGTAGGCGCCACACTCCCCACACCGCCACGGCCACGATGGCGATCTCGCGCACGGGCGCGACGACCGCCAGCGGCGCCAGGCTCAGCGCCCACAGGACGAGGAAGTAGCCCGCCCAGAAGAACGCGCCGATGACGAGCGCCTGGCGCCACGTCGGCTGCTGCACAGACGCCGCCGGCCGGTACAGGTTCATCGCCGTCGCGAACCGGACAGATAGAGGAAGAAGGATCGCCATCAGCGTGAACAGAAGCCACGCGTACAGCCACGGCGTCGCGAGCCGGACGCCGATGCGGTCGACGGAGCTGTAGGTCGCGATGGCCACGCCGGTCATCAGCGCGGGCAGCGTCGCGCGTCCGCGCGCCTGGGAGATGGTCACGGCGAGGATTCCGATCAGCAGCAGCGCGACGCCGGCGAGCTGCGGTCCGGTCAGGCGTTCGCCCAGGACGACCAGGCCGACGACCACGCTCAGCAGCGGAGCCGAGCCGCGCGCGATCGGATAGACGGTGGAGAGGTCGCCGTGCCGGTAGGCGGTGGACAGCAGCCACAGGTAGGCGGTTTCGAGGATGGACGACACCACGCACAGTCCGAGGGCCGCCAGGCTCAGCGACGGCCGGCCGAAGATCAGCCACAACGGAACGAGGCTTGCCGTGGCGACGACCGCGGCCATCGCGGTCGCGCGCCGGAAGGTCGTGATGGGATCGCCGCTGACCTTGACGAGCACGTTCCACGTGCCGTGGAAGACGGCGGCCACGAGGGCCATCGCGACGGCGAGGCCGATCACCGCCGCGGCCGGGCCAGCAGGCGGCCGAGGAGGCGGTACACCTCAGGATTGACGACCAGGCCGTTGTGCGTGCCCCAGACCGGGATCGCAGGGACGTCGGGCCGGAGGCACGAGCGGAAGTTAACGACGTCGTCGGCCTTCGTGTAGATCGATGTCGTGGGCACGAGCGGCGCGAGCTTGAGGTCGTACGTGAACCGTCCTTCGGCGTTGAGCTTGCGACCGAAGGCGAGCTCGTTCGCGGTCCGCACGACCCCGACGGCGTGGTGCGTGATCGCGGCGAGGTCGGTCCAGTCGGCGAGCGGCGAGCCGAGCGCGATCACCTGCTCGACGGCGTCGGGGTTGCGCTGGGACAGGACCTTCGCCAGCAGGCCGCCGCGGCTGTGGCCGACAAGGCTCACCCGCGAGCCGGTCGCATCCACGATCTCGCCCAGCACGCGGCGCAGCCCGGACAGCATGCGCTCGGAGTGCTGGACGTTCAGCAGGATGCCCGAGAGATTGACCCGGTAGCCGACCCGGCCGAGCCAGCCATCCATGATGCGCATGGTCCAGTCGCCGGCAAGGAAGCCGGGGATGAGCAGCACCGGCCGGCCGTCGCCGTGGGGCACGCCGCGACCACGGAACACGGGATCGCGCAAAAGGGAGGTGAGCTCGCGCACCGCGAGCGGGTCCCACAACCTCATCGCGTCGGATGGTAGGTCGGGCTCGTCAGGTCGCGTACACGTTGCCGTCCGACGCGACCAGGACCTTGATCGCGCCGAGCGGCGTCGGCGCCGGCCCCTGGAGGACGGCAGCCCCGTGCGCGGGGTCGAAGACGGCGCCGTGGCACGGACATACGAGCACCTTCTGGCCGCCGTCGTACTGGACCGTGCAGCCGGCGTGTGTGCAGACGGCGTCGTACGCGACCACGTTGCCGGGCGCCAGCTCGACGGCGACCGCGGGGTCGCCGGTCTTCGGATCGTTGAAGTCGAGAAACCCGTTCGCATGGAGATCCGCGGCCGAGCCGACCTTCGTCCCGGAAGGTGCGGGCGTAGCCGCGGCGGTCGGGGTCCCGGTTGCGGCCGGCTCGGTGGTCGGCGTCGTGGCGGGCGGAGCGGCGGTGATGCGGCGAGACCGCGGCAGGACCGCGAGGATCCACACCGCCGCGACCGTGGCGCTGCCGAGCTGAATCAGAAGCCGGCGCCTGCCCTGGTCTACCGGCGCGCGCCGGGCCGTGGCGGCGGGAGACGGCGAGCCGAAGATCAGCGGCCGGGCGGTCCACAGCCCCTGGTCGCCGACCAGCGCGAGGGTGACCCAGGCGACGACGTAGATGCTGTCGGAGCCGAGGAAGTAGGGCGTCACGTTCCAGCTGGCGGTGAGGAAGAAGACGAAGTTGACCGCGGCGCCGACCACCGCCGCCCACCGCGTCGCGATGCCGGCGATCACGAGCGCCCCCACGACGAGCTCGGTTGCGATGACGGCAAGGCCGGTCAGCTGCGGGGTCGGGAGGGCGAACGCGTCGATCAGAAAGCCGATGGGCGACTGGGCGGCGAAGCCCTGCAGCTGCGTCCCGATGTAGGTGCTAGAGCCGGGCTGAAGGAAACCGGGGTCCGCGATCTTCTGGATGCCGGCGTAGAGGAAGGTCAGGCCCAGGAAGTAGCGCAGCGGCAGGGTGGCGTAGCGCAGCCAGCGGTCTGACGCCGGCGGAGGCGGAGGCGCCGGCGCAACTCGTTTCTTGCTCATCTCGGGCTTCCCATAGTGTCACCGGTTCCTGAGCGTTCGCTGAGAGCCCAGCCTGCTCCTTTCTTGCGGATTTGGACAGACTGTCTGTTTAAATATTGTCAATGCCGCGTGGCTACCGTCTCGGCCGGCGCCGGGCCGCCATCGACCGGACGTCCGCCTCGATCGTCGCGGCGGCACGGGAGCTGATCGCGGCCGGCGACCCCGCTGCCGTGACCACCGTCGCCCGGCGGGCCGGCGTCAGCCGGGCGACGGTCTACAACCGCTTCGGCGGCCGCGCAGGCCTCCTCACCGCCATCGCGCCGGCGCCGCCCCCGGCCCCCCAGACCCCGGGCGGCGACCCGATGGAGATGCTGCGCCTCGCCTTCGGCAGGTCGGCGGCGGCCTGGGCCGCTGAGCCGGCGCTCTACAGGCGCCTCCAGGTGGAGGCGGACGGCGAGCAGGCGCGCCAACTGGCCGAGCACCTGGCGGCCGCGGACGCATTGCGGCCGGGCTGCTCGATCCGCGAAGCCGAGGACGTCATCGCCGCGCTCCTCTCCTTCCCCATCTTCGACCGCCTCCACCGCGGCGGGCGCCGGACGCCGAGCGCCGTCGCGGATGTCCTGGTGAGGTTGGCCGGCGGGATCCTGGCGTAGGATTTATGACGCGTTGCGGCATAAAGTCGCCGACATCGACGGCCCCGTCCACTACCTCGACTTCGGCGGCGACGGACCGGCCGCCGTCATGGTCCACGGGCTTGCCGGCAGCGCGCTGAACTGGATGTCGGTCGGGCCGGGGATCGCCGAGTCGGGCCGCCGGGCCGTCGCCCTCGATCTCGCCGGCTTTGGGGAGACGCCGCTGTTCGGCCGCAGCGCGACGGTGGGCGCCAACGCCGCCCTCGTGCACCATTTCGTCGAGCGCGTGATCGGCGAGCCGGTGATGCTCGTCGGCAACTCGATGGGCGGCCACATCGCGGTCCTCGAGGGGGCCGCCAAGCCGGCGTGGGTGTCGTCGCTCGTCCTCGTCGATCCAGCGATCCCGGGCCCTCACGTGCGCAGGCCAGAGCCCGCGATGCTCGGCACCATGGCGGCGCTGTCGATTCCCGGCCTCGCCCAGAACCTGCTCGACCGGCGAGTGCGTGCGCTCGGGCCGGAGCGGCTCGTCGAGCAGGCGCTTGCGCTCGTCTGCGCGGATCCGCGTCGCGTCGATCCCGCCGCCGTCGAGGCGCACGTCAGGCTGACGCGCGAGCGCGGCCACCTCGGTCCGCAGAACGTCCGCGCCCTGGTGCAGGCGACGCGCTCCATCGGCCTGCGCATGGCGAGCCCGCGCTTCTGGTCCCACGTTGCCGCGGTGACCGCACCGACGCTGGTCGTCCATGGCTCCCTCGACCGCCTCATCCCGGTAGCGGCGGCGCGTGAGCTCGTGCGGCGCAGGCCCGACTGGCGGCTCGAGGTGCTCGACGGCATCGGGCACGTGCCGATGCTGGAGGCGCCGGACGAGTTCTTGGGGCTCTTGAGCGCGTGGACCCCGTATAGAATCCCGCACGCCGCCGCCTCGTGATCGACGCCACAACACAACAAGCAGGACGAATTGGCAACCGTCAGCGAACCACCCCATAGCGGCCATCTGAACCTCCGGCGCCTCGGCCGGTGGGATCCCATCCCGCCGATGTGGCTCGAGGGCCGCTTCTATCTCGAGTTCCTCCGCCTCGTCCGCGACCCTGTCTTCCGAGGCATCGACGTCCCGCCTGGCCTGCGCAGGCCGGTGCTCTTGATCCCCGGCTTTCTCGCCGGAGACTGGACCCTGCGCACGCAGCACGACTGGCTCCGCCGCGCCGGCTACCGGCCGCGCATGGCTGGCATCGCGTTCAACGTCAGGTACTCCGAGGTGACGCTCCGCCCGCTGCTCGACGCGCTCCTGGAGCTGCACCGCAAGACGACCGCGAGGGTCTCGATCGTCGGCCACAGCCGCGGCGGGGTGCTCGCGAAGGTGCTTTCGCACCGAAGACCCGACCTCGTCGAGCAGGTGATCACGCTCGGCTCGCCACTCAGCGATCCGTTCGATGTGCATCCGCTGACGATGGCCGGCGTGCACGCCGCGCACCTGCTGAACCAGGTGCGCTACCGCCACGACGCGTCGGTCGAGATGCGCTTTCTCCGCGACCTTCGCGCCGAGCCGCGCGTACCGACGACATCGATCTACTCGCGCTCGGACGGCGTCGTCAACTGGAGGGCCTGCCTCCGCTCGGACGTCAACGCGGTTGAGGTGCACGGCAGCCACGTCGGCCTCGCGCTCAACCCGGAGGTGTACCGCATCCTCGCGCACCTCCTGCCCGCGCCCTGGCGGCAGACGTAAGTAACATCGACCCAGCGGGAGCTCGTCGCCGGGCGGCGGGCTGAGAGGGCCCTCGCGCCGACCGCAAGAACCTGAACTGGGTAATGCCAGCGGAGGGAGATCGATGAGCGAATTGGCTGCTCGCCCTGCCGAGCGCGACGCGTTCGGCAAGGTCGAGACCAGCGGGATCGAGGCGATCCCGGAGCGTGAGCGTCACGGCCGTCCTCGCGAGCTCGCGTTTCTGTGGGCCGGCGCCTTCGTCAACTACGCGAGCCTCTTCACCGCGAGCCTGCTCACCACCTACTACGGGCTCGGGGTCTGGGACGGCCTCGCCGCCACCATCCTGGGCACGGTGTCGGCCGCGGTCATCCTCGGCCTTCTCAGCAACACCGGTCCGCGCTCCGGTGAGCCGCAGATCATCTTCACGCGCCGCATCTTCGGCGTTCGCGGCTCCTACGCCGGCGCGGCGCTGACCCTCTTCCTCGCCGTCGGCTGGTTTGCCGTCGATTGCGTCATCGCGGCGCAGGCCGGCGCGCAGCTCTTCGGTGGAGCGGGCACCGGTGCGACGTTCGCCCTCGTGATCGCCGTCGCGGCCGTTAGCGTGGCGGTCGCGATCTTCGGCCACCAGACCATCAAGGTCCTCGAGACGTACGGCGCGGTCCTGTTCGCGGCGCTCTCGCTCGCGCTCTTCGCCATCCTGGCACCGCAGTTCCGCTGGACGCTTGGTGCGTCCGTGTCAGGGCCCGACTACGCGGGCGCGTTCGTGCTCGGGTTCATGACCTGCTTCGCGCTCGTCGCGTCGTGGTACCCGTTCGCCAGCGATTACTCGCGCTACCTGCCGCGCACGAGCTCGACACGCGCGGTGTCGCTGTGGCCCGTCGCCGGCGTGGTTGCGCCGATGGCGCTGCTCGGCCTCTTCGGGCTGCTACTGCCGACCATCGACCAGCACCTCGCCTCCACCCAGGGCGTGCTCGCCGTCATCAGCGCGCACGCGCCCGCGTGGGTCGCCGCGCCGTTCTTCATCTTCATCGTCGTCGGCGAGATCTGGGCCAACTACCTCGACGTGTACACGGCCGGCCTCGTGACCCTGGCGATGGGCGTGCGCCTGAAGCGGTGGCAGACCGCGCTCGGCTGCGGCGTGCTCGGGACGGCGCTCGCCGCCTACGCCGTCCTCGTCACCGACTTCCACGTCGCGTACGAGGACTTCCTCATCCTCACGTACCTCTGGGCACCGGCGTGGGCGGCCGTCGTGCTGCTCGCGTTCTTCGTCTTCGACACGGGCGCGCGTCCTGGTCTCGCGGTCCTCGCGTGGGCCGCCGGCACGCTGGCGAGCCTCGCGTTCGTGAACTACACCAACCTCTTCGGCAACGTCGCCGCCGGGCGCGCGTTCTTCAACGACCCGCTCATCGGCTCGCTGCACGGAGCCGACCTGTCGGGGCTCGTCAGCGTCGCCGTCGCGGCCGCGGTGTACTGGTCAGGCCGCACGCTGAGGCGCGCGTGAGGCTGCCGGTCGCGCTGACCATCGCCGGCTCAGACTCAGGCGGAGGCGCGGGCATCCAGGCCGACCTGAAGACGTTCGCGTTCCTGGGCGTGCATGGCACATCGGCCATCACAGCGATCACCGCGCAGAACACGACTGGCGTGATCGGCATCCTCGAGCTGCCGGTGGCGCTGATTGCGCAGCAGATCGACGCGGTGGTCGACGACATCGGCGTGCAGGCTGCAAAGACCGGGATGCTTTCCAGCGCCGAGATCATCGCCACGGTCGCCGACGCGCTCGAACGTCACCACATCGAGCTGCTCGTCGTCGACCCGGTCATGGTCGCCAAAGGTGGCGCGAAGCTGCTGCGCGAGGACGCCGTCGACGCGCTGCGCTCGAGGCTGATCCCGCTCGCCGCGGTCGTCACGCCGAACATGCCGGAGGCCGAGGTTCTGCTCGGGCGCACGATCCACACGCTCGAGGAGCGGCGCCAGGCCGCCCGAGACATCGTGGCGATGGGGGCGCGCGCGGCGGTGGTCAAGGGCGGCCACGCCGAAGGCGACGCGACCGACGTGTTCTTCGACGGTTCGCGGCTGCTCGAGCTGCGGGGGGACC
>CAYWTI010000292.1:0-2546 GCA_964461175.1 uncultured Actinomycetes bacterium
TTGAACGACAGCTCGCAGTGGGGCCAGACGCTGGGGAACGCGGTCCGCGTCTGGCGCACCGGCGTCGGGATCGACCGTCACGGCAACCTGATCTACGCGGCCGCCGACTACCAGACGGTGACCACGCTGGCGCAGATCCTCCAGCGGGCCGGCGCGGTCCAGGCGATGCAGTTCGACATCAACCCCGAGTGGCCGAGCCTGATCACCTACAGCCACCACGGCAGTCTCGGCCCGACCAAGGTCGTGCCCAACGTCATGCAATCCGCGACCCGGTATCTCGTCCCGGACGACCGCGACTTCTTCGCCGTCTACCGACGCCTGCCCGGGCCGGTCACCGTGCCGTTCAAGTAGCGCGACCGGAGCGATACCCCCGACGCTCATCTAGCAGCCGCTGGGCGGATCGTCGTCGAAGATGCGCGCTCCGACTGCGGTGAACGTGGGTTGCATCGTCAGGGTGAAGCGGCCGCCGCGTTTCAGGTCGAGTTGGGTCATGCCGCCTCGACTCGCGGTGACGCAGGCCGGTGGACCGGTGATGTGCCAGTACGGCGTGAAGTGGACACGCAGGAGGTACGTGCCGGCTGCGGCTGCCCAGCCGCCGACCCCGACATGGCTGACTGCGGTGATCCGCGCCGGGTCGGGCCCCGTCAAGATCGGCGTCGGGTGCCGCAACTCGAAGACGCTGCCGGAGGGCGATGAGAAGACTTCATGGAAGCCGCCCCTCGGTGCGAGCACCAGTTGGGCTTCACGCGTCGCCCCCATCGCCGCCGGCTGAAGGTTCGGCACCACCACGTACTTGACGCCCTCGCTGCGCAGCCAGGTGTCGTATTCGCGTGCTGTGAGCCGGGAGCGGTATAGGACGGGGTTGTCGGCGATATCGAGCTGGCGGTACCAGCCGCGGGCGAGCTGGAGCCCGGCGCGCGGGAGGTAGTAGGTCTCCCAGTGATTCGCGGAAGGGACGACCTCGATCCGGAATCCCGGCGAGCGGTGTGCGTCGAGGTAGGCGATCAGCGGCGCCCAGAACGACGGCTGCGCGCCCTGGCTCGTCGTGCGCTGCGGGATCATGACCAGGTAGGGACCGAGGCTTGCGGCAGCTGCCACTGCGAGCGCAAGTGCGCTCAACCAGCGCGGCCGAAAACGAACGAGCACTGTCGCGAGAAGCATCAGCGGCAATACGAGCCCCGCGAGCCGGGTCATGTTGTGACCGACCGGCGACGGAACGAAAAAGGCCACGAGACTCGCCAGCAGCCAAACGAAGAAGAGGCTTGCGACGGTCGTCCCTCCGCGCGTCCGCCCGCGCCAGCCGAGCGCGATTCCCAAAGAGCTCACACCGACGCCGGCGAGCAGGCGCCACAGGCCGTAGGGGTAGTAGAGACCCCGCACCGGGAAGCCCGAGAGAAGCATCAACTCGGCACATCCAAACGCGAGCAATGCGCCGGCGACGAGAACCTCCGCGCGACCAACTCGATGCGTGGGGAGCCAGACGGCGACGAGGACGACGCCCAGGAAGATGTACGCAAGCGGGCTGAGGGCCAGCGTGAGCGCCGCTAACGCGACGCCGAAGACGAGTCGCCCGCGTTGAAAGAAGAACAGGCTGCTGAGCAGCACGGCGAAGCCCGCGATGTAGTCGTAGCTGCCGGTGAACAGCTGTCCGGCCGCGATGACGGCGAAGATCCGTGCAGGCCAGCGACCTGCCGCGCCCCACTCGCGTCTGACCAGGACGCTGAACAGCGCCGCTGACAACACGATCGCCGCAAAGCCCAACGGGACGTTCCCCACCCAGCCTGCGACGAAGTAGTAGAGGACGCTGTAGGACGTCAGTGGGTACTGCCCGCTGAACCAGAGGTTGTCCCAGACCAGCGAGCCGCCCCGGACGAGCACCGTGCGATACAGGTGCGCGGCGGCATCGCCTCCCGGAGGGACCGCGCCGACGACCATCGTCGATGCCGCCGCTCCAAGCCCTGCGGCGAGGACGATCTCCCAGCGCTCCCGAAACGAGGCGACGCTCATTGCTTCACATCGATCCGGGACAGACCGTACCGGTCGAGGCAGGCCAATGTCTCTAGCGCCAGATGCCGGTGATCGGGCGTGCATGCGCCGAGCGACCGAGCTGCGGCAGCCCCCACGCCTGCTCGATCGTTCGCAGCAGGCCGTAGTGGCTCGTCGGCTCGTGCGAAACCGAGCCCGGGACGACCGTCGGTCCGAGCGCGAGCGCCTCGACGTTGCCGCCGCCGCCTACGTCGCTTTGGCCTTCGTCGAAGACGACAAAGACGACGCCGCCGGCGAGCGCGGGCGAAGAGAGCAGCGGCGCGATGTTCCGCTTGAGCCAGGCATCGCCGGTGGCCACAGAGCAGTCGTGCATGTCGTTGCAGAGGTTCGGGACGACGAGGGCGAAGTCCGGCAGGCGTCGCGCGGCGACGTCGCGCGCCAGCTGCTCGAACGGCACGACCCGGTCGAGCCACGACGGTCGCGCAAGCACGTTGCGGAAGTAGAGGAACGGATCGTGCTTCTTCGCATAGCTGCCGGCAGACGCACCGGTGAAGCCGGCG